>NZ_CP026171.1 GCF_002902985.1 Leclercia sp. LSNIH1
GCCTCATCGGTTTACTTTGTTATGTGTAAAAAGAGAGTTATAAGGAATGACTTTCAACATTGGCGATAGCAAACTACCGACTTAACAAGAGTCAGCTATGTGGCAACTAACGTCAATTCCCCTGTATTCAAAAGCATCTCTTTTTGGGCTGGCGATTAACGGGGTTAAATGTTCCGGCACTCAAACAGCATCCCGCCCTGGGCTGGCGATTAAGGGGGTTAAATGTTCCGACACCCGGACAGCGTCCCTCCCTTGGCTGGCGATTAAGGGGGTTAAATGTTCCGACACCCGGACAGCGTCCCTCCCTTGGCTGGCGATTAAGGGGGTTAAATGTTCCCGCACCCAAACAGCATCCCGCCCTGGGCTGGCGATTAAGGAGGTTGAATGCTCCGGCACCCGGACAGAATTCGGCCTTGAGCTGGCGATTAAGAGGGTTCAATGTACCGCCGCTCCGACAGTATCCCGCGCTGGGCTGGCGATTAAAGGGGTTAAATGTTCCGGCACCTGGACAGTATCCGCCTTGAGCTGGCGATTAAGGGGGTTAAATATTCAGGCACCCGAACAGTATCCCGCCCTGAGCTGGCGATTAAGGGGGTTAAATATACAGGCACCCGAACAGCATCCCGCCCTGGGCTGGCGATTAAGGGGGTTAAATGTGTTCCGGCACCCGGACAGTATCCCGCCTAGAGCTGGCGATTAAGGGGTTATATGAATCAGTTCCCGGGAGGGATCTATACATGACCTACGATAAAAGCAAAACAACATTAAAGTTTGGTTGTAAGAACTGAAAAGTACAAAGTTGAAATATGAAACGCGGGTTGGACCTCTCTAACGTTAGTGGTAATGACTTATGGTGCAAACATAAATCTACATATTTATGGGAAGCTGGTTAGACGACGTCCGGTCTGAAGCGCACAGACTGAAAGAGTACCGTGTGGTTCGGCGTGAACCCAGACAATAATGTTAATTCTTCGCAGCAAAATAAGAGGGCGTTCTCACAAAAGTTGTGGAGACTTGTGCAGATTACTTCTTCTGAAATCTCGTAGGCCGTTCTAATTATCTCTATGTTACTAACATTTAATTTCCTTTACCTTTTCTAGTGTTTTCGAAATAAGGTTTCGGTGTGCTAGAACTTTGTTGGAATTTAAAGCCTGGACTCTAATACCGGGCAAAAGAGTAGAATATGCCAGGCCCCCGCAAAATTTTCGACGGCTAAGGCGCCATTCAGGAATGAACTAAATCCTTCCTGCTTACCTCGTGATCCAAAAGATGGCATTCAGAATACTAAGAAAGCACGCCGAATCTGAGCCTATAACCCTTTGGCTAAATTATGCAAAGCAATGTTACTCAACACCCGGGATAAACTTTAAGGTGTTTATATACCAATTTTGGAGATTAAGGCGCACATACCCGGCGGAGCGAATTGGTTGGATCGTCAGTAAATTGTTTTATTAGGAATAAACTTCCCCAATTTCAAGATGCGAATTTCAGGTTTTTTGGTAAATGGCACTACGCTTGTTTTACAGATAGCAACCAGTTACAACATCTCGATTAACCATATTCTAGTAATCACTTGAAGCTGAAAATGGTTGACTATACCAACCTAAATAGAAGGCATTTCATTTTAGTTCAAAACAAAACTGCAACTTAATAGTTATGGTTGGTTTAGATAACCACAAATACGAAAATTGACTAACAAAACAAAAAGAAACCAACTCACAAATATTATCTCTAACTTGTTAAACAAACCAACAAGACATGAGTTATTGTTTGTTTTTCAATGCCTTACCAAACTTTAAATCGATACATAAGAAATTATGGGTTGCTTAGCTAACCATAAAGATAGTGTTTATATCTAATATACAGTAGCGCGACAAATTTGGTTATCACTTGCAACCACAACATCCGTATCCAAGGCAGGAAAATTAGCTCAGCACAGGCCGAGCATGATTAAACATCAGCCGTATAAAAGCTACATCACCAATCAACTTAAGTAGAAGCCCCAGAGAAGCCAATCAACAGTATCTACAAATAAAATTTAGGGATATTTAGGGATATTTAGGGGAGTTAATTCGATCCAGAAATTCTGAACCTGAACAATTGTTGCGGGGGAGGGCAGTGTAACACAGTTAAAAACCTGTATTTTGAGTAAAGTACGGATACCTCATCCAGTAAAGATGAGGTATCCAGTACTACTTAAACGTTATGCAGCTGCATTGCTAGCAACTTCCTGTTCATACAGTATCTCAATTGCTTCGCCGTAAGAGCAATCAAGACGGCTTTGTATTTCCCATAGCTTTCCACGGTCGGTACTGTCAGTCGTAAAACAAAGCTCCATTTTCCTGTCTACATAGAGGCGACATATCTCCTGGAAATTCTCGAATCGGACGAGCATCTCAGAAAATGCACGCTTTATCGTTCGTATGTTTTTCATACGCTCATATACAGCATCAGTCGTGGAGAAGTAGTTATTAGCCTTCATGGCTTCTATGCTCTCCTTTTCCTGCTTCATGATGATCTTCCACGGCGAGTTGGCCGTCAGGGCTCGACCTACCGAGGAGGTGAAGTAATCTTCAAAGGACTGGGTAATACAAATACCAGCACAGTTCGTTTTCCTGAATCGGCGCCAGGCAGCTTCAAGGAAAGATGAGAAAAACTGATTTGACTGATTACTGGAGCCTGAAGCATTATCCGGGCGAATATACTCCCATGCCTCATCAAGGATGAACAACCGGCGGCGACCGTCCTTTTTGATAAACATTGCATGCTGAGCAGCTTGAATGATCGACATGAGCACGACTGTCTGGAGGTGAGGGGTACCCTTCAACTCTTCAAGCTCAAGAACTATAAACCGACTACCGAAGTTTATTGGCGGGAGCTTTTCGGTAAATCGATTTCCGTAAATGCCTCCTTCACACCATTGCCCTAATTGCTCACCGATATCTTTAATACGCTTATCTTCATGGGCAGAACAGCGGCGTGCAAATCCTGTAATAGAGCCTGTACTTCCGACTTTACGTGATTCGTTATATTCATCACCAATCAGTTGAAGCATGACCGATTGTTGAAAGTCGTCAATATTTCCTTTTTCAGATGCCATTATTTTTAACTGATTCAGGACCATAATGGTCTGTGCAACTTTATCCTTTTCTTCATCGTTATTATTTGAGTCGTCATTGAAAACAGGCGCTTCATCAAAAACTCGGTCTGCAACAGTGACATCGGTCAAAAATGCGAACGGATTCAGAGTAAAATCAGGCTTTTTACCAAAATCTATAAACTGACTATTTGTATATTGCTCCGAAATACCCTGATACGAGCGACCAACGTCAACTACAAAAATCTGGGCTCCATCAGGGTCAAATGCATCATAAGCATTGTTTTTGAAACCTTCAAAAGTATCACGATAATGGATCAGATTATTAGAACGCGGCCCTGCACCAAGATAGTTATTAATGATGTATGCAACCCAGAACGATTTGCCTGCACCAGAAGTCGCCCCAACAACCATATTATAGCTGGCAGAAGTCTTGAAGATATCAAGCCCCAACAGCTGGCCCTCTCGTGAGACGAGGTTAAGTACAGGTCTGTCAGTATTACCTTTCCATGGGCCGAATAGAGGGGTCATATGCGCTGCACCAGTATTACTGACTACCTCAAAACGGTCCAGATCTAGTATCGTCTTGGGGTCATTACACATTGGAAGGCAAGAGACAAAAGATGGAAAGATGATGTATGAATCATCAGCCACTTTAACGCGACTTTCCAGATAAAATGATTTTAACTGGTCTGCGGCAGACTGGACATCTAATGCTGAATTCCCCATGACGGTAAATGTCAGATAACTGTGTAAAAGACGGGCCCCATCTTCCAGTTCACGTGTTACCGCCATGTAATCATTATCCATGTCCTTCAGTCTTGGACAAAACGTTAAGACGGTTGGGATACTAGCTTGTTTGTTAGTAATTGCCTTATATCTGACGTTATCTCTAGCTAATTTTAAGGGATCGGCGAAATGGACTGTTTGAGTTATCATAAATGGGCTAAATATAGTTTTACGCCCATTCATCCAATTCACTACAAGTTCATACATGCTTCCAAAATTTACATGTTCTGGGAACTTGACCACAGATAATTGTTTGAAATAACGATGTTCAGAAACATCAGTACTCTGCGTTGTAGATGAAAAATTATTTTCAGTTACTGTATATTTTCGCCCCGGAACATTTAGCTGTTCGTTAAGACGCCTCATAGTGTTGACTTCAACATGACCTTCAGCCCAACGTGATGTTTTTCCCGGATGCATTAATTTATCCATGCAATAAAGCCAGTTTTCGGCGCTAACTTTATGTGGAAAAAGGCCCAGTGTGTTCAACTTACTGATTAGGTCAGAGTACAGTGCATCGATGCGATTAATTTCAATTTCAGTAGGAAGCGCAGATTTCAACGGAATAGAAAATGACATCCAGATCTGAAAGTCACGAAGCATTAATTTATCATGATCCGGTTTTAAGGGTTCATTTAGACTTCTATCATAATAATCCAGCTGGTAGGCCGTGAGTAAGTCCCCCTTAAGCTTATCATGTCCTTCCATTCGACCACCACGAACTGCCGACCAGGCACTTAAATGCAAGGTCAGGTCCGGCAGTGCTGTTAATGAGGTCTGACAGATAGTGTCAGTAGGAAAATCCATTTTAAATAATTCAGCTAACACATCCTGCTGATTATCAAAAACACCAGGTGAGGGGTTACAAATAAACATAAACCCAAGCCGATTACCGTCTATTAGAAAATAATTCGTGCCAGGAATCTGGTCGTATACAGGAATAAACCCACCAAACTGGTGGCGACTTAATTCTTTATTATAGATGTTAGCAGATTTCATTCGCGACCTCAGAGTTGTCTGATAATACCGTTAGACGAAACTGCTTTCGTTGCTCGCTGTTGCTGTTGCATATTTTCACGAGCGGCATCCTGAACTTGCAAAGGAACTATTCGCGCCGGATTTGATGTCGAATTTTTACCCGCAATCCAAGTTTGGGGTTTGACATTCACATAGACAAAGCCAGGCAGGTTTAAAGCGTCATTATCGTCCGTGTATGGTGCAAAGGTGATTCTCATGACGCGGCCTTGCTGAAGTACAGCAAGCGGTTCTGGAGCTACCACAGCCTGTTTATACCCTTGTGTACGGTATTGCTGGATCTGGCCAGAGCTGAGCGTAGGGTTTACAGGCTGTCCATTATTAACGGAGTAAAGGTCTTTACTAGCACTGATATCGGAATTTGGCGCAACGTAGCGCGGTACAGGTGCCGGAGATACAACCTGTGTTGTTTGCTTCATGACATCAGCAGTCGGATGGATAAAAGGGTTACCGGATGCACCTGTTGAGCTGTAGCTCGTTGTCATCCTTACATTAGAATTAACTGGAACGCCGCTTATCGGCCGTGGCCCGATTGTTGATGTTGGCGCGCCCATTTTTAATGTCTCATCGTACATAACGGGGACTTGGCCAGCAGGTTTAATTTGCGTCGTCTTGTATGTCACAGGCTTATTTACCAAGACGGCAGACTTAGGGTATTGCACAGCGCCAGGCGGCGAAATTTGGGCAGGGTACTGGCTGTCATTGACAGCCGATTTCTCCTTTCCCGAATTAGCTTCTTCCTCCGCAAGGCCGGAAAGATCATCACGGTTATTCGTTAGTTCCATAACTTCACGAGGGCCTTTACAAACGACCCCTTTTTCAATTCCCGGACATTCTGATTCTGAGCTGCCGATAGTACAACCCGCTAGGTATGAAGATGAACCAACAACCAGAGCGCTGAAAATAACTTTTTTAATGTTCATTTCATTACCTTAATTAGTAGCAAATGGGTTTTTGAGTAAGGGTTCGACACTTTGTTTTAACCATGAATCAAAATCTTTCGGTATGCCATTACCGGCAAGTCCGTCTTGTCTCACAACTGAAGGTACGCCCTGTAATTTATAAATACCTGCCAGCATCAGAGATCCTACCAATGGCTCAGCCGGACATGTTTCTGCCTCTTTTTTTGTCAGGAGCCTTTGTTCTATATCGGTCTTATTTCCCATAAGCCAACGCAAGATATCAAGGTCATTCACTTTGCCTTTTTCTTTACTGCACCATAGTTGACGTAATTCTTGCTTTGGCTCACCGGGGGAGGGGATTAAAATGATGTCAACCCGGTATTTTTCTCTTTCGTCATAGAATTTTTTTATTAAATCTTGGCAACCATCACAATCAAGCGTGATAAAAATAGCGGCTTGTCTTTTTAGTTTTGGGTTTCCTAAAGGGATCAATGCCACAGTATCAAGAGGAAAGGGGGCGTCGTCTAAATTAATAAAGTAGGATTTTCGTACATCTTCTACGGATAAGACTGACTTTCTCTGAAGAATGTCCATGACGCTACCACCCGTTATTGTATAACGTCCATCAGTGGTCACAGCCATCAACTGCGAACGTTCATCCTGGAACAGATAAAGACCTCCAGTCGGGATGTAAATAACATCTTTAGGCTTATAGCTTTGCATTTTCGCCAGTACGCCCTCTAAAGGTTTCGTGGACACTCCACCTTCTTTTGCTTTTTCCATTAATGCAGCTGCATCAGTGTTGTTTAATACATTTTCAGCAGCATTTGTAAGGGGTGGACACACTGTGATCATAGAGACCAGCAGAGATAAAAGTAACTTTTTCAATTATCGTATCTCACTTTCTTTTGTTTCGCCTTGTAGAGATTGTACCTCACCAAAACTTCCACCAAGGTCGATATAAGAGACTATTTGAACATTATCTGGAATTGTTACTGCTAATGATGCATCAATAACCAAATAGCCACGAGAACGGTAAACTTTCATTAATGCTTTAAAGTAATTTTCAAAGTTGTTTTTAGACTGTACCAAATCCGGCTCAGGATTCTGCTTATTAAATTCTTTCCTTAAAGTTTGCATATCAAGTACTGCAATTTGGTAGGACGGATTCGACATTGCTTTGACGCTTTCATAAACAAAACTCGCCCCCTTGTATCCATAGATCACGAAAAGCACAGCTAGGCCAGCTAGCATCAAATACTTGAGGGTTTTCTCGATATCTATTTCCAAAGTTACTTTTTTGGTTGTACGTATACCCCCAACAGGTTTAGCCGCCTCAAGCTTCACGTTTTCAGCAGAATCACTTTTTGTTCCTGGTTCAATGTTATTTTCCATAATTAACCTCAGCGACTCGTCAGGTTTGTAGGTATTGTTGCGCCTGATTGAACGATAAACGTAATTGGGCGCCCTGGGCTAACTTCGACTATTGGCCACTGCTGCTCAGCAATTGATGTGTAGTAGTCCACAAGACGGTTTAGACCGCCCTGAGCTGCTCCGGCTCCGGCCAACGCTCCTAATGCCCCGATGTTCGGCGATTGGTATTCAGCCGTTGAGTTAGGATCGATATTTAACGAAGACACCTTAGATGGGCTCAGACTACCAGCCAGTGCTGACAGGCCTCCTGCAAAAGCAGAACCTGCGATCGCATTTCCATTTCTACTTATCAGATTTCCACGAATACCATTTTTCCCGTCATTTTCACTAACTGCGTATGCTTCCAGTTTGACGTCGAAAGCTTTTCCTTTCGAGTTCACACAAGATATTGATGTTGCCCGAATGTATGCTCGCTGTGACGCCAGATCACCCACAGCTGAACCCAACAAATTACAATCCCGCAAATCCATCGTGAAATTGTTTGGCATGATGATGTCTTTTTTAATACGCATAGTGACTGGCATGGGTTCAGCTTTAGACGACAGACTCGTTGGGGCTTCCAGACCATTAATTAGCACCCCTGTGATAATTGACGTCGCTGGGAGAAACATTTCGTCTTTACGTGCCGCATGCCGAGCTTTACTGTCTACAGGAGCGGTCCCGTCGCCGCGAATAGTTCGTGTCGGGGCTTTGTCACCGCCAGCAACGACCTCACGCCCCTCTCTTATCCGGCTTTCGGATATCGGCATAACCTGAATGACACCATCAGAACCATTTGTCTTAATTGAACTCTGCGTGATAGTCCGCATTGGGCTATTTCGGGTCGGTGTGATCGGAGCGTATCCGGAACTAGCCCCATTCACCGCAGCATTTGGATTTAGCTGGTATGGCGTTGCTGGGGCCTGCTCATTGACGTTTTTGCGTGACCCACCTGCGTCGAGATTACGATTACCGTTTCGTGAGGTCTGCATGTCAGTCAACTGCGTCGAGAGCTGCTGGACTTGTGAAGCAAGGTTGGCAATCTGTACTTTGCTTTCTTGCTGGGCCTTTTCAGCTTTATCACGATCTGCCTTTGCCGCATTCTGATCAATGCGGTTCTGCCTGACCATTTCGTTATAAGTCTTCTGGCTTTCCTCGTTACTCAGCTTAGTCATTTGTGAATCATCAATCAGGAACCCAGTTTGCATATCTTTTTTCTGGGTTTTCTTCTCTTTTTTAACCGGAGTGGAAAAAATTGATTGACTAATAACGATAATCAATACAATCAACGCAGCACCAATTACTGAGATTCTGACAGTTTTATTTTCCCAGGCATTTTTAATGTCCATTATTAACTCCACTCTTTGGTTGCTGGAAGCGCTTAACTTTCAAATTTCGTTCGTTTTCTGTCATCTGAGGCACGATATAAGGTTCACCCGCCCTGGGCCATTTATCTTTAAAATTCAATCCTGAATTATCGGATTCAACAGGGGCAAAATCCTTACCATTATTAAGCGAACCAACTTCTTTAATTTCCTTAACTCCGCGCCGACTTTCAAACTCGGTTGAGCTTCCAACGAATTTTTGCGCAAGGGTAGGGTCGCTTATAATTATCGTATGTTCTTCAAACGCATCGTCAACTGTCTCACCCGGTCGGTGGTCATCGGGAACTATATTCACTGTTCCTTTTGGAATGTACTCAGTTTGGTAGTAATAACTGGTACCCAAAAAAACGACTAGTCCAAATGAGACCCCTGTAAGAAAAGTAGCTTTTCTCATTTTATCTTTTAATCAGGCTTGGTCGTGTGGTTACACGAGTCTGGCGCTCTTTAAATAATTTATCCCGCACAATGTAAAGCTCGGTTTCCTCTCCAGGCTGAAGAAATGCTTTATCGAACAAAGCACTTGCAATTACTCCTTCAGTTATACATTGCTGATCAGCGACAACTTGTCCGTAAGGCTTGTCATTTTTAACAAGAATGACATCTATCAATTCCCTAGATCCCACAAGTCTTTGCCCTAACTTTGAATACATATTGAAATTACACGGGGACTGCTCTGAGCTCGGTATACGTGACAAGCGGTCTTCTTGTAAACTAAAACCAGAAGGAACCTCACCTAGCGCAACCGGAGTCAGTAAATCAATGATCCGCTGTTTATGGTCATCCTGACGAGGGTCAGATGGTGCCAACTCTTCTGACTGGGATCGTGCCAGCATCTCATCATAATTATGTTTATCCAAAGATGTCTCACGTTTCGCCTGCATTGTCGGGCTCAAAGAAGTTGTGACCGAAATCATTGCACCAGGAACATCCAGTGGAACCAGTGTCAGGTTATAAGTCGATTCAGGCACTGAATCTTCTGAAAGCATTATTCCAATTGGCTTATCCGTGTTTGTTGAAATAAATACATCGCCGCCGTTAACGAAAATACTGGCTTCATCACCTGGCGTTGAAGTACTTACAGATGCGTTTTTAAATGAAGTTGAAATTCTGTTTTGCAGACCCCGTGAAACTGGCAGTACAATATTCCCACCCGGTGGGACGTTTACTCGCTGCACTTCTTTGTAGCGATTACGAGCCTCTACATATAACTCATCTGCTTTTGAAGGGGCCCCGGTGCTTTGTGCATTTTGTTGAGGCTCTTTCCCTGCCGGTCTTCCGTAACTATCAAAATTTCCGGATTTAACCTGTTGCTGATAACCGACAAGCGTAGGGTTTTTTGACAATGCGCCAGTTATCTCATTGACAGCTGGGGAGGCACTACTTGCAGGTGAAAGACTTGGTAGTTCAGTGGTCGGTTTTGTTGCTTGTGACGTCTCAGGCGCGGGGCCGGTGCCAGATTCTTTAATAATCGCATTTTTCACACCATTCTGAAATTCATCTGCCCCGACAGGCATAACAACCGGGTTATTTACTGTCGCCGGTAACTGATAGTCTTCAGCAAAGACTACATTCGAAGTTGCCAGCAAGATCATTGCTGTAATCGCGTGACAGCGAAAGCCCTTTTTAGAAGTCATAATTAGTTACCTGTAGACGGCGGGGGATTATCGAGTGTTGCCAGTTGTTCTTTGCCGTTGATTGTAATTTTCTTAATATTTGGTGTACCAGAATACTGATTTACATAGGCTATGCGTGGTCGTCCGTTTTTCATACCCAGCACCCATTCAAACGTCCATTTTGATGATTCTGTTTTGTCCGGAACATTAATCAAACGCGTTGATTTCGTTCCCCAGACATAGACCATGTCATTTTTGGTGTCATAATACATATCGATCGGTTTAAATGACTGTTCAACACCACGAGCTTGCATAATATTGGTCTGCTGCTGTAATGACTCACGGGTTTTCGCCTGTAAATCCGGAGAAAGCGCATCCAATATGGTTGTTGTTACAAAGCCTATGTTTGTTGGGTTTATGTTCCCAATTAAAGTACTGAAGAATAAGGCCCATTGAGTTTTATATGACTCTGAGGCTTTATTTCCCACAACTTTAACTTCTTCCGTCATATTAGGCGGAAGCACAATAGTCACAGGATCGGTAAGAAATTGATTTTTTACCACTAAAACTGCGATGACTAATATAGCAATTGAATTCACACGTAAGAGTTTTTCGTCACGTTTAATCAATGCACTATAAGTAATTCCAATTTCAGAAGCTTCAATCTCTTTACTAAAGCGAGCTTTAGAATCCCGAAAGCGTCCTTTTGAGTCTTCGCCTCCATTTTGCGAAGTCTCGTCCTTTTTATCAAAATCGCCATTACTGGCACTTTTAATGAATGGAATTTTAAGCTTGCTGAGAAGTTTCATTCTTAGCTCCATCAAGAATAGAGGTTTCTGATAAATGGATCGGTAAAGTAACGACTACTAAACACTGATTTCCCTGGAAACAAGCCGAACCACCACAGTTTGTGTTTGAGTTTTCCTCTAACTCCTTCTTCAGCTGCTTTTTTATATGCAAACCAAAACACAACCGCAACAACTACAGAAGTTATAAAGAAATCAAAAATATTACCACTCGCGATAGTCACGAATGTTATACCCAATTGCTTTGCATCCCAGAATAGAATCAACAAAGGCATATTAATTCTGTAAGGGAAACGATAGGTATGTGGAGGTACCTCGTACTGACTTGTCATAAAAACTCCAGAGAGGGGGAATATCCCCCTCATCGTTATTGTTCTAACAAATCACAGCGGGATACCAGCATCCAGGAACGTGCTGATAATTTTTTCACCGTTTGCCATAATCAGCATCATTAATGCTGAAACCAGCGCCAAACCAAGGTTAGGTTTTACAACGCCGAAATAAGCTACGGAGAACAACATGCCGCAAGCGATGATTTTACCCGGCGCACCAGTTAATGCTTCGCTCATGTAGGCCCAGATATCGCCGAAGGCTCCGTCGTCGGAACCCGCGTACGCTAAACCGCAACTTGCTAAAAACAGGAGAATAAACAAAGGCACTTTTGCATGTTTAGACTTCAGAAATGCAAAAGCGTTAGTTTGTTCTCTTTCAACGTTAGTATTCAATGTCAGTTCCATAATTACTCCGTGTTGATTTGAGTTCACGTAAACGCATTTGCATAATACTTTTTATTTTTCTTTCATTTTTCTGTTAACCACCCTTTTTTTCCCTTAATTGCGCCTGGTGTTTTTTTAGCCTATGAATGTCACATGTGAATACCGTGTGTATATCGGATTGAAGAAGGTGAGGCAGGTTATTTTTTCTTTATAGGGAAGAAGTTCATCGTCTATCTCTTCACCATTTTTGTGATAACCATCCAGTCCGATATTTGAGAAAGCTCTGTGTAAGGATGTCATTCTAAAAAAGTCACTTTTCCCATTGATACAAGTGCTTTTCAGCCACATCCTGTGTGTCGCCCCATTCATGCAAATGCTTTTCAAACAATGCGCCTTTTCCAGCCTCATTCATGCAAATGCCTTTGTAGCAAAGACACATATCCGAAACCCATTCATGCAAATGCTTTTCGACCAAAGGAACCTTTTCCGGGCTCATTCATGCAGTTGCTTTTCGACCAAGGGCAACTTTTACTATTCCATTCATGTAAATGCTTTTTGGTGAAATTCAGCTATCGAATCCCATTAAGAGAGGTACTTTCAGTCCAAAGGCACCTTTTCAGGTCGATTCATCCAAATGCTTTCCGGTCAAAGACACCGTTACGGCGCCATTCATGCAAATGCCTGTCAACCAAAAGCACCTTTTACTATCCCATTCATGCAAATGCTTTTCGACCAATGCCCCGTTTGCTGCACCATTCATGCAAATGCTTTTCGACCAATGCCACCGTTTGCGGCCCCATTCATGCAAATGCTTTCAGCTAAAGGCACCTTTTTACTGTCCCATTCATGCAAATGCTTTTCAGCTAAAGGCATCTTCCCGCCTCATTCATGCCAGGGGTTTCCAACGTAGGCACCTTACACAAACTCATTCAAGCAAATGCTTTTATACAAAAGGCACTTTTCTGTCGCCATTGAAGCAAGTGCTTTTCACAAAGGTCACTTTTCTCCCCCCATTGAAGCAAATGCTTTTCACCACCACTATGGGATTTTTAAACGATTTGCTTTTATTTTCATGAGGTTATGTTTACTTATGGGACCTCTGTTTTGAACTGGATATTTATCAAAACGCCTCTGTTCTAATCATGTCCCAGACAATTACAGGCTTTAATTTTCTGTGCAAATCTCAGTGTGACATGAGAAGGACAGGGATTTTTCACGTATAGCCACTATGCACAAACGTTGATGGGTAGTTTTATCTAAAGGCATCTGGATGAATGACTTCTGATTAAATCATTCAAAATCAATTGCTTAGTATTCGTTATCTAACTCAGTGAAAATTAGTTAAATAAAGCATTCGATCGAATGCTCAAAATTCCCAGGGTGCTTAAGCAAAAGTAAGAAAGGAAGCAGGGAAGCAGGGAAGCAGGGAAGCAGGGAAGCAGGGAAGGGTATTCATATCAGCAGAGGCGTCCAAAAAAGCATTTGGATGAATGCCCGTACGCCTCATTACATCCAAAGTTACTTTTCTGCGAACTGAACCAGAGGATCAGCTTTGTTTTGCCAGAGCAAGCTTTGGACTTCTCTTAAAAATCTGGAACTGAATATCTCTACCTTTCTTAACCTCTTGATATTCAAGGTATCCTATTGATTTTAACTCCAGCATAGCCTTTCTGATGATCTGGTTTTGAGTACGTACTGGAGTCGTCAAAAGAAGCCGCTCACGCAAACGCTTCATGTTAACGAATAACGTTCCGGCAGGCATTGCCTCAAAATAGATGTACAGGCTCTGTGCAGCTTCTTTTTTGGCGAGAACCGACAGTACCTGTAAGCTTAATAGGGTTTTATGATCATACCGGTAAAGCTCCCACATCGAGGGATCACCCACGAGCTCTACTGTGTCCTTCTTAGGGTCAATCATAGCTTTCTGCACAAGGTGTGTGACAGTGAAGCGTTCAGTTTTAGAATCACGGAAAGAAATAACAACGGACGCGAGGTTTGCCAGCGCTTCCTGAAATCGTGAACGGGTTCGCTTGTTGATATTTGTAGAACTGATACCACACATTTTTGCAAACTCATTGAACGACAATGTTATTTTCTCGGAGGCGAATCCATATTTACTGAACGCCATAATGCACCCAAGCCAACACTTGAAGTCCGTGGACATCGAAAGCTTAAGGCCAGTGATCCGGATGTCATCGTATCCTTCTGACCGGGCCAGTTCCATGCTCGACAACTCATCAGAAGCATCAACCTCAAAATTTCTGAATCGCTTCTCTTTAGTTCCCACCGGGGTAAAAACACTTAAGCGCAGTAAAGCAATGGGTTGGACCGATTTCGAAGAGTTTGGACTCAGTTGATAAGTCCTCCCTGTATCCGTGTTGGTCACATCAAACGGATGTGCTAACTCATTGTTATCACTCATTTAAACTTACCCACCATGTTTTTCCCTTTCTACATTTAGCTGTGAATAGATTATTCGTCCAAATGCTTTTCACGCATTAAACTAAATGCCTTTTCAATTCAAGTAAATGCTTTTCTTATTCGATCAAATGCTTTTCGCATGCACCTGAATGCCGGATCATTGCTATTTCTTTTAAAAATCATCACGTTACAATGGTCGTGATCTTTATTGTTCTCTATTGATCTCTATTGATCTAAAGAATTGATCTATCTTGTGGAAAACGGGGATAAATTCCCTCTGAGAAAGAGCTCTGGCCCTACAAATTTAGGATTGGATACAAACCCTGTATAGAATGCAGCCGGGAAAAATATCAGTTAGCATGAAGTTATTAAGAAAGATAAATTCAAACTATTCAGATTTTCTTTTTAATTTAATTTTTAAAACAGCCTATTTTTGAATTAGTAAGATACCTAACCACTAAAAGAAATTTTGTTTTTTATGCCTTCAGAGTTGTTTGAATCTGAGAGCATTAATGTATCATGTAATAAAAAAAGGTGCTTATATGAATCATTGCGACTATCAGATTATTGAAATCAGCCCAAAAGATCTTATTATCGAGCCTGGATTTAATCCACGGGAAGCGGTAATCGGTGATCTTTGTTACGAACAGGAGCCAGTAAAATCGGCAATTATTTCTCTCAAGCAAGCCTATAAAGAGGGGCGACGTGTTGATTTAATTAAGGTAGTAAAGAAGGACTCCAAGTACGTTGTCCGGCAAGGGCATTGTCGTTACAGAGCATTATTGCTTGCTCTCGCGGAAGGAGCTGACATCCAGCTCTTTTCAGTCGTACTTATGCACTACAAGGATAAAATCGAAGAATACCTAGAGAACCTTGATGGGAACAGGAATAACAGTCTCAATCCCGTTGCACTAGCTTACGCACTCGCAGAGACCCTGAAGCTTGGCTCTACCGTTGAATCCCTTGCTATGCGCTATCAGCGGTCTGGCACAGCGATTCGCAATCAGCTTAAAATCCTTGATATGCCTTTAGAACTGCAACGTTTAATCAGCCTAAACCTTATTAAAAAAACACTCGCGATTGAAATCATGTTGAAGTATTCCAATGATCATGCAAAAGTCCTTGCACACTTGGAGTCCTGTTCTTTTTTAGTGCCATCTTCTGGCGTACTTGATTTATCGAAACCAACAACCGTTGAAACAGCAACAAACAGTGAGCCACTCGAAGAACAGGAAAAACCTCCTGTACATATTAACCCTAAAGACATTAAAACAAAGTCTATCACTCGCAGTTCGTTAGGTATTAAACGTCTTTCACATAAAAAAACTGAACGGTTAAAAAATGAATTTATTGGTTTGATTGATAATGTAGGGTCAACAATGTCAGACAATAATAAACTGACAGAATTAATTTTAGACGGACAGCATTCTAATTTATTTATGAACGTCAGTAACACTTTAATCACAAAAACAAATGAAAGTGTAAAGATCACTTTAGATGAAGCAAAACTTCAACTTGTATTAAGTCTTCTAAATGATGAAAATACTGCAATCATCATTCCAAAATCTAAGGTTACAGAACTGAACGAAATTCGTGACCTTTTGACAAATGAGTAGATAGCTGAGGATAATTTATGGACAAGATTGTACATTTTACCGTCATTAATACTTTTAACGATTTACTTATTGCGAAAGCCTCGCTCGACCGTAACATTGTTGAGATCAACGCTGGTAAGCGCTTTGATCATTTTGAAGAAGGACATGATCAGTATGTACAGAAAGTGACTGACGCTTTACTTATCGTGGAGGGACGTCTGGAGAACCTTAAAAAATGAAACATTCAATTTTTTTTACTCACGATGGTTATTTATTGCCAGCGGTCGTAAAGCCTTTCCACGGTAACGATGGGCACTATTATGCCATGATCACACGTGAATGCTTTGCCTGCGGAGGGACAGGAGAAATCGCAAACGCCGTCTGCGTGACATGTAATGGAAGCAAAACGTCACCGGCCACAGAGGAAAAACTGGTACTGAAAGAGGGCATCGAATTTCTTGAAACTATCCCGGAATTTCGCTGCAATCCCGATCTAGACGCTTGGAAACGTAGGCACAGCGGGCACCTGGCATTGTTACAAGCCGATAATTCTAAGTTTGCAGTAAGCATTTCACAGCAGTTAAACAACAATCTCTTTTTAACAGTTCGTCAGTTAGAATCTTTCTACTCAACTTACCAACCCGTTTCTAAAGATTTGCCAGAAAACGCTGATGTACCTGTTGAGCATTCTTTCAGCATTGGTGATGTAGTGAGTATTGATATCATTTTTACAGAAGTGCGAGCTGCTTTTTCAAAAGGCTCCCACAGCTACTTTTTTACTTTTACAGGCAAAAAGCAGAATGATGGATTCGCATTAACAGGTAATGTGCAGGATCATGTTTTATTGGGGCATAGCTATCATCTTTCCGGAAGGGTGAGAAAGATCCACTATTTTGACTCTGTGCCCTACGCATTACTGACGGTGTTTAAATTAACCACAAAGCCTAGTGCGTAGTGAACAGAACTCCCAAATACAGGGTGTTTATTCATTAGCCACAGGCTTTCTGCACTGTCGTGCCGACTCACTCACGTCAAATTTGTTGCTCACGCATCGGGTTTTTACCCGGTTTTAAACTCCGAAAAATATGCCTATTTCTTTAAATTCAACACCCGTTATTAACTAATCTTTTAAATTAAAAATGATAATCTTATTAATTATATATTTAATTTTATTCTCCTTAACATTCAGGTTAAGGCGATTTTGTTAAAACGGAGTGATGTATGCAAAATGATCTTGGACTTGGGTTCATCTGCAAGTCAGCAAGAGCGTCAGCAAAAATTATATCCCGGAAAGTTACTTTTCCGCTAAATGGCTCGAGTACTACAAAACTTACCCTAACGGGACTACAGTGTCATCCATCCTGCCGGTTTCCGTTTTACCAGCTGTCTATGCTAATCCACAACCAGCTCGCTGATCATGCCGCCAACGTTGTCGATGAAAATGCTCCGTTCACTGTATCCATTAACATACATGAATGGCTGAGTCGTGCCAGAGTGGCATTTATTGATTATCACGGTCTGCGTAATACCGATAAAACAGCAATGATCACATTGGATCATCTGGAAGAATTACTTACTCACTTGTCGACTACATTGGCCGTATATATCCCGTATTCAAAGAAGCGCCTGAACTTTAGCTTTCTGACGTCCTTTACACTGATCAAAACATCACAGTCTTATACTTTGATGTTCCCTGGTGTGCTGCGGCCGATCTTGGTGTTACTTGGGGGGTTAATTCAGGAATTTATGACCGAGAAGTTATTGAAGAGACGTAATACCCAACTTGTCATTTTTGAATATTTGCGAAAGTCTCGGCGCCATTCCCATAAAATTACCGATATTGCTAACGCTCTTCAGTTGCAGACGGTGAACGTACGAATCATGCATGTTCTTACCCAACTTGCAGATCTGGGGCTTATATCGTTTATTTGTGAAGGTAAGAGAGGGGAGCGGTCCATCGAAGAGCTTCAGTTTATTCCTTATGCCAGTCGGGACCATTCCGAAGTTTTGAGCTTTGAGGAATGGATAAGCCCGATCGACTAACCACTGACTGTCACTTAACGAAGGACAGCCAGGATCTCTTTTTCCTTTTTTCGCGATTTTGATTGACTGCCGACAGAACGGTAAGCATTGAGAGTATGAATTTCAAAACCGCGTTCTTCATAGAGCTCCAGCGTAAAGGGAGTCAAGCTGTTGGATATGGCCACTGAAGCCCCTTTACGATGAGCTGCCACCAGCATATCCGCCAGTTTAACATGTGCGCTCTTATTGAACGGTATGCCGTCATAACTGACAAAGCTGGTTTTGCTGATTTTATCATAAGGCGGATCGCAATAAATTTGGTCACAACCACCAGCACTCTCCAACGTCAGACCAAAATCTGCGGTTGTCAGCTCAACGCCAGAAAGTCTGAATGAGAGATAATCGACTTTCTGGGGGTCCAGAGTTAACTTGGATCGATTCCCCCACGGAACTGAGTACTTACGTTTCAGATTGTAACGACACAGGCCGTTATATCCGAGTCGGTTCATTGCGTAGAAAAGGACTGCTCGTTGCAGCGGGGCATCATCCAAACTGGTGCTGTTAAACGTGTTCCTCAGCTTTAAGTAATCCTCTTTATCAAATTCCCTTTCCGCCAGAAGATTCACTTCTCTGATGAATGCCGATTTATTCCGCTGGATGTTGCGGTACAGATTGATTAGATCCGGATTACTGTCTGCCAAGAGTGCATCGGTGGCAAACATGTTAAGGAACACAGCGCCCCCGCCGATAAATGGTTCGACCCACCGACGGCTCTGATCATGTGGGAAATGCTGACTGATGAATGGCATCAGTTTGGTTTTACCCCCCGCCCATTTGATGATTGGTGTATGTTTTCGCAACGCGTATTCTCCTTTAAGCATTATCGGTATGTCACCCTTATGGTACCGAAAGCCGGATTACAACCAACAAGGTTTAAGCAGGGAAAATCGCGGGTGTTGTGAAAGAAATTTTCATTCCGACACATTTTTTTATTTTTTTTCACTTTTTGGCAAAAAAGTTAACTACCTTCTTAGCTCGCATAAACATTTGTTTTTAATTGTTTATTTAATCTTTTAGGTCTGAGCATCAGAACGTTTTGCTTCGCGAAATTCGGAATAAACCCCAAAAGTACCTTTTTAACGAAAAAGTGAGATTTTTTTTTCCGGTAGTATTCACGCACAGATGAAAGGTATGGCAAAAAAGAATACAACGGAGTATCTATGAGTGATCTGATGACTGATTCCCAGCAAACTAACTCACGGGTCTTTAAATCACCCCTCGTGTCATTTTCAACAGTGACAGGTTCCGGCCGATTCGTCAGTGGCATGAAGCAGTTCCGCGACGCGAACCCTGACCTTTGTAATGAAGTCACTGAACAAAAAGCTTGGGCTATCAACCCTTCAGTGGTTCAAATCTCGCCAGGCTTCAACTCCCGTGAGATGGGGATGGGGGAGGCATATTACCAGCTGCCGGAAGTCGTAGATCATCTCAATAACATCAAGTGTGCATTCATCCGGGGTGATTACGTTGACCCTATACGCGTTCTGATCAAAGACGGTATTCCGTACGTTTGCCAGGGCCATTGCCGTTTAAAAGCGGCTTTAATGGCTCAGGCAGAAGGACATACTGACCTCACCATTCTTTGCATCGAGATGAAAGCCGATGAGATCAGCTGCGAACTGACGACAATTGACGGGAACCGTGGTCTGGCTCTTTCTCCAGTGGCACTGGGTGAATCCTACAGACGTCTTCAGGCGCTGGGCGGATGGTCGCTTGATCGTATTGCCGAACGTGAGGGCAAGAGTAGTACAACCATTGCTGCTCTCATTCGTCTGACCGGATGCTCTGTCTACATCAAAAAATTAATCCATGCCGATGCTATTTCCTATGTTGCAGTCCTATCCCTTATTGATGAGTTCGGTGAAACGGAAGCCATCTCTCGTATCGAAAAAATGATCGCCGAGCTTGAGAAAGCTGATTCAAGCGGTATCAAGATTAAGAAGACGCCACGTGGCAGTATTCGTGTTGTCCCTTCCGATTTTAAACCGGCACGTGTTCCACCTGTTCTCGCCACAAAAGCCGTAGAAGGGGTCAAACTCATCACTACGAGTTTGTTGCAGAAACTCGGTGATATCCAACTTCCCGAAGTGACCGACTCCAGCGAAGATGAAGAAATTTCCTTTACGTTGAACCGAAGCATGCTGGAGATGCTCAAGAACCTGCAAAGTGAGATCACTGAAGCAGAAAACAAGCAGCTTCGCCGGGTCGAAAATCGGCAAGCTCGATTGAAAGGGGAGAAAGTGACTTACAAATCCGCGAAAAACACAAATACTGGCGGAGAACCACAATCTGAAGCACCACCAGCACAGGCTTGAATTAAGCATTTCAACTTATGAGTAGCACATAATTAGAAGTACGATATTCAAGAACGAGCCACCCAGGCTCTCGCCCATTGCCCCTACTAAGTAGGGGCTTTTTTTTGTCCTGTCTCCGGCACGCTTTCTCTTCATTAAAACGACATCTGTCTGTCCTACCTCCCGCAGCGCAACTTTCGAGATTTTTATGTCGCCCAACCTATTAGCTTTTTGAACGAGGTTGATATCCTGGTAATAGATAATTCCTACATAAAGGACTGATACTATGTCTGCTGTTGAATCTAATTTCCCCCAAATTGGCGCCCCAGGGAACTCTCTGGTCGCTTGTATGCCCCTAACTGGCCTCAGTGTTAACGAGGATAACTTTCTGCCCGAAATGCGGGAAGAGCTTGGCATCATTGCCAGCCAGGTCGAATCCTATAACGAAGAGCTTAGTTTACTGAGGTCCATGTCCACTCAGTTTATGAAATACGGAAATCAGAAGCTCTATTCCTACCTCTCGGGCTATAACCATCTCATTTCAGAAACAGATGCCCTGTACGCAGAAAATGCACTTCGTTCTGAGTACTGGAAGCGGGTAATGGCCCTTACCGATGTGCTGTCCGTGATGTCTGACGAAAAAAAGAACGAATGGGACAAGCAATTTACTGCTGACCGGTATCACCGGCCTCCGCAAGAGATCCCTGAGTTTACACTCGACGCAGTAGTTGCCACGGTTGTCACATTGCTCAATGACCGGCATCAGTTCATTAAAGAGCGCGTCTATGCCGTTTTTCAATCATTAAGCCGTCACCACAAAACCAATAAAGCTTTTGGTTTCTCAACCCGCATGATCACCGTCGGTGTCTGTGAAGGGGTGAAAGACAAGTGGGTAAAACTTAAAGTTGAATTCAAAGAATCAGGACTCATGCCACTGTCGGAACTGCGGGTGATCTGTTCTTATTTCCGGGGAGAAACAGTTAAACCGGTCTATGACACGAAAAAAATGGTTGAGAATATGGTTGGTCATGCTGGGTTCAGAAATTGGATCAGCCTGGATGGCAACAGTATTCGTTTTCGGGTTTACAAGAATGGTTCGATGCACATTGATGTACATCCTGATATTGCAGAACGGCTTAACAACATTCTTGCTGCCATTGTCCCTCTGGCGCTGCCTACTGAACGCTTAGCCCATTACAAAGCCACGTTGCAGGAGTTCCCGGCACTGAAACGCTGCATCGATTTTCATTCACGGATGCAGCTCGCAGAGCTGGAATTCACTCGGAATGAAAAGGAATGGTCCAGCTGGACATCGCTCGGTTATGCCGGTGAGTTCGCTGATAAAACGCGGCAGGTGAACGCGGAGGTTCTGCGGTTCCTCGGTGCCCGGATTACTAGCTACCATGTGACATTTGATTATGACCCGACCGAAGTGATGCGCTTCATCGGTCATATGGGTGCCATGCCCGATATTGTATCCCACCAGTTTTACCCTTCATCGCTGCGACTCAGTGAATACGTCGCATCCATTATTGCGACCGGGGAGGGGGAGCGACTGCTAGAGCCAAGCATCGGGCACGGGGATTTGCTGCAATGTTTTCCTAAGAGCGTCAACGTTACCGGCATCGAACTGGATACACTAAATTGTCTGGTCTCCCGAGCTAAAGGTTACGATACAACGGAGGCCGATTTTCTGGCATGGTCAGCAGCGAACCCAAATCAGAAATTCGACTGCGTGGTGATGAACCCACCTTTTGCTGACAACCGGGCTAAACTCCATCTACTGGCCGCTGCGTCTCATCTCGTTTCCGGCGGGCGTTTAGCGGCCGTCCTGCCGCTATCCCTTCAGGGGATCGATAACCTGCTGGGCGAGGGATACCGTGCTGAATGGATGGACACCTTCGATAACGAGTTTGACAACACTGCCGTCTCCGTCCGTGTTCTGTATGTAGAATGCCTTTAACTGAAGGAAAGACCATGTCTGAAATCTCACCTGGCCTGCCAGAGGACCAAAATGATGTTGAATTTATGATGGATGATTTCCAGCAGAGCCTGGGGAAAAGTAAACCGGTACATGAAGTGCAATTTCTGGGAGAGTCACCGCAAAGTGAAGACTCCGCCAACGCTGCCGATTCGCCCTGGTTTGAAAACTAACCTGTTAAAGGAGTTGGTACAGATTGCTCCCTTTATGGGCTCCCTACAAGATAGCGGGGAGCCCGAGCAGTGGTTATTACTCAGGATGAGATAAACTGTGATTAATAGTGCATGTTAAGCACTTCGCATTCCTGCTTTTATTGGCGAACATTTCACTCTTTTTTTCTTGTTTTTTATATCCCCTTCCCAGAAAAGTTAGCCTTGCTCACTTGGTATTATTGATACCTGACTGGGGGAGGATAATCATGAAATGCAGGGCGATACTTTTAGCACCACTCATAGCTTTTTCGTTTACGGCACAAGCTGAGATTGCAGAGTTAAGATTCAATGACACTCAGAATCAACCAAAGATTGTTGTTCCATCTGTGCAGTGGATTAATCCAGCAACCTCATTCGAGGCTGATGTAATCTCCGGCTTAGACCGGTACGTCCAGTTGTCGTTACTTAATGTCAACGGTGCAAGCTTGTGGAGCACGAAAAGTAGCAAAGTTACGGTTGATGACCGTATGACCTCCAGTAGCGGGTATGACTATTATGGAAAAAGGTTAAGTGTCCCTGCGTTTGGTGAAGATAATTACACCCTGAGGGAAGTGATCACAGATCTCCAAAATAATGAAATTTCTCGCCGGGACTACGTTATATCTATCGACCGCACTCCCCCTAAAACTAGCACAATTGGATATACGCGAAATGGATGGCAATATGGTAGCGAAGCCATCTTTACCAGCGTTCCTTCAGGTATGCAGTATGCCTCTGTTCAGGCTCTCGTCTTTTCAGGCCTTTCAGACAGTCGCTCTGGTCTCGACCGGGCTGAGTACTTTCTTGTCGATTCGAACGGCGTTGAACGAAAGAGAGGGGCTGTAATTAACCTGGTCGATAATTCAGTAACCGTCCAAAATACTACTGCGAGCGATCCAGCCCTGGCGCCAGCTTCTCAGTCTGAATACCGTATGGGCCTTTATGTTTATGACAAGGCAGGAAATAAAGCATCAGTAAGCAGACAAAGTGTGATTGATCGGGTCAACCCTCCTTCTGTTCTACAGGTGCTTAATACCAGGACAAATACCTGGGAAAACTACTCAGCTGGGATAACTGTTTACAGTAATCCAATATCATTGCGGGTACTCAGGAATAAAAGTAACTTTACTGCTGCTAATAAAACAAGCTTTGGGTGGGCAGATGCCAATTATCAAAGTTCTGACAGCACATATAATATTTATTCGTTCAATTTTGTTTTCCCCAGTACCGGTGATATTTATCACGAATTCCAGACACTTGCGGGAGGCGTTCGTCGGTACCATCACTCTGAGTTATCTTTCACTCCTTCCCCAACCATGGAACTTGCACCAAAGGTCACAAGCAAAGAAATTTTTCGTAGTGATACCGGTAAATGGAGCAGTGCTACTGGGAATGTAAGAACTGCCAAATTTACCCAAATACGCGTGACTACCGAACCTCGTAACTATGTACAACGGGTTGCAGCTAATTCGAACCGTAACTGGTACTGCCTTATCCCGGTAGGAAGCACTGGTTGTACCATGAACGTGGATTATACCTTTACTTCCGATAAGGGGATGCAATACATCCATCTGGTCTCAGGTAAAGACGGTACTGCTATTTATGATAATCTGGCTGGGGCATTCGTAGTGATTTGGGATAACAACCCACCGGTTATTAACGCCGTAAAAATTAACCGTATGGATAAAAATGTAACCATGACGGTTACTGATGATGACCGGATAAATGGATGGCAAATAGGAGCATGGGATACCCGAGAATTTGGCGTGGTGCTTAAAACCGAAACGGGGAATGTGATTGACCTACCCGCCAGGACATGGACAGAGAGTGATTTTAAAACAAAAAACGCGGTCATTTCCTATGCTGATCTGCCGGACGGCAAATATACCGTTCTGTCCGCCTATGCAAGAGATCTTGTGGGCAACACGGCAAACTACGTGATAAATGATTTGCTTACCATTGACTCCACTGCCCCTCTAATTTCCTACCGGTATCTGAATGATGATCCTGAAGGCAAACTGGTTAAGGGACTAGAAAACCTCAGAATTAGTGTAGCTGACCCTTCAGGTGACGCCTCGCTTGAATCACTGGTGTTGAGCGGTGGACCAAACAGTGAACAGGTGACATTAGCTTATTCCAGTCAGGGCTCAGGAGTTTATACGCCAGAGTACCCGCGTATCTTTCCCGTAATAGCAAAAGAGGATGGCATTTATACAATTGAAGCTCACGCAGTCGATGCCTCTGGAAACCGGTCCTCGAAAAAGCTCAATTTCCTCTATCAACCAGCAAACATGATCACTCTGGACAGGCTACGTACCCTTGCTACTGCGGCTGCACTAAAGACCACGGATAACCAGCCACTGGCTTTTATCCGGACAAGCGTACTTCGCCGAAAGGATGGTTCTGTCATTACTGGGCAGTTAAACGGTACGCTGTCCGTGCGGAAAGATGCTGACTTCCCGGTAAGTGTAGCTGGCGTAACCGTTGCGCCAGGAGAGACAAAGGCAATCATTTTTGATATGGGGCAGGGTGAAGAACGTATTTATTCTGTCACACCAGGAAAGAGTGGCGTTTCTGGTACATCTGAGTTTGCCGTGGAATTCCCGCAGTTCTGAATAATTTTGGGGTGTCGTTAAGTCGGCACCTTGCTGAAATATAGCCAAACCTCCACCCATATCTTTCAGTTCCCGCACTGTGGCATTTACATCAAAACATGAATTCTTGCTTACTTGTTCGTGTACGAAAAGTCACTTTTTCTCGTCCTGGTGAAGATCCATCTCAATAGTCAATCCGTTGCCAATTTTTACCTCGCCAAAGTTGTTATAACGGACATTTTCAAAAGTTTAAAGCTATGAAATACCTCTGATAACCAGCAAGGTCAGAAGAAATGATTTTGTAAAATAGGGACAAATACATCCCGGGAGCATCACATGCGTAAAATACTGACAGGCTGTATCATTGCCACGGCCATCTCTTCAACTTATCCGGCGGCGGCTCAGATTTTCAGTTATTCCTATACCGACACCAATCAGCTGGCAATGACGCTTAAGCCTGCAACGCAGAGCTATCTCAATCCGGCTGGCGCCCTGACCCTAAACTTAATTTCCGGTCTAGACCGGTACGAACGTGTGACTGTAACCAGGGACAGTGATAAAAAGGTTATGTATTCGGGACTAACGGCCAAGATAAGTGTTGCAGACCGCATTGTTGCTGCCGACGGCACAGAGTATTACGGAAAGGACATGGGGTTACCTGCACTTGGTGAAGGGTCTTTCACGGTAATCAATGACACGCTAGATCTCCAGCAAGCCGTCGTAAGTTCCACAACGTATCGTTTCACCATCGATACTACAGCGCCGAAGTACACCAGCATATACCCAAGCCAGAACGCAGGCTATGACATGGTCCTGAGTGGACCACTTTGGGAGCTCGGTCGCGGAGGTTCTGGCCAGTTTTCCATCTTTGCTGACGGCGTTGATGATGCGTATGGCATAGACAAGATCCGGTTGGTCATCAAGCGCAGCAATGGAACAGTCGTTTCCGATAATACACTCAGCTACGACACGGCGGCAAAACGTGCCTTTTACCCCTGGATAAAGGAAGCGGTCACTCAACCTGGCATGCCCACCAGCGATCTCAATGAAGAATTCACCTTCAATTTTATCATCACTGATAAGGCCGGAAACACGCTGAATATTCCTCCGCAGCGCTTTTTATTTGATGACCAGATAGGTGAATATACGCCCTTTGCGGTCCATGACTCACGAGTCAGTACGAGTGTGGTTCCAGGGATCTCTTCAGGGTACGTACCGTTTGTGCGGGGGCTCTCTGTACTCGAAAACCCGTACCGGATGGTCATTCGTATTCCCCGAACTAACTGGCAGCCATACCGTAACGGCGGCATCACCATTCTTAACAATTATGGCGGCTCTAAGGTTATTTCAGAAGACACGACCTATGTGTACGTAGAAGTGAAGCTCCCACAGGGTACTCTGGATGGAAACTACTATCGCCCTGTGAACAGGTACCAATGGGCCGGTGGCGGTCTGACTCAGTACGCCTCCTGGCTGAACTGGGACCCGGCGGCGGTAAAAAGTCCTGCGTGGGGGAGTCCTGCGATTGAGCGACAGAAGTCTGACGGCACTTGGTTCAATAGCGTCGACTGGAAAAATTTTCTGGCTTCAGATATGCCGGTGAACCTAACCAAGATCCGTTTCACTGTGCAAGCACGCCCCTACGAACAAGCAATTACCGGCAGTGCCACCTGCAAGATCCCTGCCGGGTCAACGTCGTGTACTGTCGACCTGACACAGGCGATTACAAACGGTACCACCGGCTATATACATACTGCCTATGAAGTGCGTTCGACAACCGAGTCCACCTTCTTCATGCCGCTCTGGGAAAACATCGCCTGGCATACAAAGGGGCCCACAGTTACTGGCTACAACTACAATGATGCGACCAACATTCTTCAGGTATTCGTCAACGAGCCAGGAGACGGATGGTATTTCGATGCCGTTAAACTGAGCCGGGTGTGGTTGTCTGACAAATCCCGCAATAACGCGGATATCAACGTGACAGGAAAACAAACGGGGCGTAACACAGCAACCGGGAATTATACTTACGACTTCAACCTGAAACAGATCCCGGAGGGCAGCTATAACGTGCAGCTCAACGCCCAGGATTCTTTCAGCAACACGGGAAGCTTAGCCTACAAAACCGTGACGGTCGATAACTCGCCGCCGTCCATCAGTATCAACTACGAAAACAAACCTATCACCAGCAACGTGACAGTGTTCGGCTTGGAAAACGTCCGAATTCAGCTCGCAGATACTCTGACCAAACCCTCGTTAACTCGCATGACGCTTCGAGGTGGACCGGTATCTGATGCTGTTGAGTTGTCCTGGGTAAATCTCGGAAATGATCTCTATACACCGAATTACCCGAAGATCTTCCCGTCACTTAATGACGGTGAAACCTACACGTTGACCGTGTATGCCAAAGACGAGATGAACAACGTTAAAGAAAGCGCCGTCGAATTTAACTACCTGCCGAACAACCTGGTACGTCTGGAGAACCTTAAGACCATCTCCGTCAGTACCGCCCTGAAAACGTCCGACAACACGCCGCTGGCTGTACTGTATGCCAGCCAGCTGCGCAAGAAGGACGGTTCTATCGCAACAGGGAAACAGGACGCGATACTGACGGTACGTAAGGATGCGGCCTTCGGCGTTACGGTGAATGGGGTTTCCGCAGCACCAGGGGAGAGCAAAAACGTTCAGCTGGATCTGGGTCTGGGTGACAGCCGCAGCTTCCCGATTTTCCCATCGATTTCCGGCGTCAGCGGAACGTCAGAATTTATGCTGAATATCGAGGAACTGAAGTAAAAGCGAGGCAGGGTGACCCGGTACCGGGTCACCCTTTCAAGGTAATGGCACCGCGATGATGATTATCCCATCTTATCCAGATTCCGGTCACAGGTTTATGCACCGTTTTTGTGGATAACCTGATGTCCCATCACTAAAACCGCAAATGAAACTGGCCTGCCGCTCTCTGCGGATCTGCCCATACACCTACCCGTCAGCATGGATCAACACATCATTCACCCGGCATAGTGGATTTGGGCAACTCTCCTAACCGGGAAGCGTGTTGCTTTTCATCTTTAGCCACGAAAACCCATCCTTAAGAGGCGCCTAAACGGGAGGCTTTTTTATTTCACCATGACTCCAGCACCGAAATTCGCTGGACTACGCTACAGCCCGATACAGCAGGTTTATCAATGACTTAAGCGAGTTCAACATATGCCGGTGCTTTCCGAAACCTGACCTGACTTCCGACCGCCTGACTCCTATCCGGCCCTTGGAATCCAGGTCTTTCCAAGGAGTCATCATGGCTAAGATCAAACTCACTAAGTCCGCTGTCGATGCGGCGCAACCCCAGGCAGAGGCCGTCGAACTCCGGGACACGCTGGTCCCCGGCTTCCTGTGCAAGATTACCCCGGCGGGTCGCAAGGTGTTCATGCTCCAGTACCGGACGAACGCTGGCGAGCGCCGCAAGCCCTCGCTAGGACTGTACGGGGAGCTGACCGTCGAACAGGCGCGGTCGCTGGCGCAGGAATGGCTGGCCCAAGTCCGCCGAGGCGGAGATCCCGCCGCAGAGAAGGCGGAGGCGCGCCAGGCACCTACGATCAAGGAGCTATGCACGAAGTTCATGGAGGACTACTCCAAGAAGCGCAACAAGCTCAGCACCCAAGCCGGCTATCAGGCTGTCATCAATCGCAACATTATTCCGCTGCTGGGACGCAAGAAAGTTCAGGACGTGAAGCGTCCTGAAATCGCCGGACTGATGGAAAAGCTTTCGTACAAGCAGACCGAGGCGAACAAGGTATTCAGCGTCTTGCGCAAGATGTTCAACATGGCCGAGGTATGGGGCTATCGGCCCGACGGTACCAACCCTTGCCGTCACGTCCCGATGTTCCCTGCCGGCAAATCGACTCACCTCATCAGCGACGAAGAAATGGGCAACCTGTTCCGACAGCTCGACAAGATCGAGTCGGAGGGGCTGGAGAACTACGTCATCCCTTTGGGAATCCGCCTGCAGTTCGAGTTCGCCGGCCGCCGCTCGGAAATCATCGCGCTGGAATGGAACTGGGTTGACTTGCAGAACCGGCGCGTCGTCTGGCCTGACAGCAAGACAGGCGGCATGTCTAAGCCCATGAGCGAGGAAGCCTATCGGCTACTCTCGACGGCACCCCGGCAGGAGGGTAGCCGCTATGTGCTGCCTTCTCCTAGCCACGCTGGCAAGCATCTAACCACGGGCGAGTATTACGGTGGCTGGAGCCGTGCGCTCAAGGCGGCTGGCGCTACGCACGTGGGCACGCACGGCATCCGCCACCGTTCGGCGACCGACATTGCCAATTCGGGCATCCCGGTCAAGGTCGGCATGGCGCTAACGGCGCACAAGACCGTCGTCATGTTCATGCGCTACGTCCACACCGAGGATAAGCCGGTGCGAGAGGCGGCCGAACTGGTGGCGAATCGGCGTAAGACGATCACCGGGATGCAGGGAGCCAAGGAGGTGGCCGCATGACCCGGCGCAAGGCATCCGTCTCAGCGCCAGCAGCGCCGCCCGCGCTGCTGGGCGACATCCGGGCACTGATCGAAGCGTCGCGCCAGCGCGTCGCCTCGGCGGTCAATGCCGAGCTGACATTGCTGTTCTGGCGCATTGGCCAGCGCATCCATACGGAAGTGCTTGCCGGGCAGCGGGCCGGGTACGGCGACGAAATCCTGCCGACCCTGGCGGCGCAGCTTGTCCGCGACTACGGACGTAGCTTCGCGGACAAGAACCTGCGCCGGATGGTGCAGTTCGCCGCCACCTTCTCGGACGAGCCAATTGTCGTGACGCTGTCACGACAATTGAGCTGGTCGCATTTCGTGGCGCTGCTGCCGCTAAAAGACCCGCTCCAGCGGGACTACTACGTGCAAATGGCCAGCGCCGAACGCTGGAGCGTGCGGACGCTACGCGAGCGCATCGACTCGATGCTATACGAGCGCACGGCGCTGTCCAAGAAGCCGGACGAGACGATCACGCAAGAGCTGGCGGCGATGCGCGATGCGCAGCGCATGTCGCCGGCGCTGGTCATGCGCGACCCGTACATCCTCGACTTCCTGGGCCTGCGCGATACCTGGCAGGAAGGCGACCTGGAAGCCGCGATCATCCGCGAAATGGAGTCTTTTTTGCTGGAGTTGGGCGCGGGCTTCTCTTTCCTAGCCCGGCAGAAACGCATCCAGATCGACGACGAGGATTTCCACCTGGACCTGCTGTTCTATAACCGCAAGCTGCGGCGGCTGGTGGCGGTGGAGTTGAAGATCGGCGAGTTCAAGGCAGCATACAAGGGGCAGATGGAGCTTTATTTGCGTTGGCTCGACAAGCACGAACGCGAACCGGAGGAAGCCTCGCCGCTGGGCATCATTCTTTGTACCGGCAAGAAGTCAGAGCAGATCGAGTTGCTGGAGCTGGACAAGTCGGGCATCCACGTAGCCGAATACCTGACGACCCTGCCGCCGCGTGCGGTGCTGGGGGAGCGGTTGCAGCAGGCGACCGAACGGGCGCGGTTGCAGATCGAGCAGCGGCAGCCTGGCGAGAAGTCCTGACAGCAGCATCTGTCCAACCGTACACCCAAACCACAGCACGAGCATGTGGCAACGGATCTCTTGCTCTATCGAGGCTCCATGCTAGTGTGGAATCGCCATAGGCCGATAAGGAACTGGCCTGCGGCTCAAGGATGCACTGGGGCTAGTGGGCGCGAGCGCCCAATCACATGATTATCGCGGGCAGCAGCGCCATGTTCTATGCCGATCGCTGTTTTAATTAAATATCTCAAACTATAAAGTCAGTTAATTTTTTCAAAATATTCACGAATCAAGTCATCATTTTTTAAATACGAATCGAGAACCTGAAACAGAAAAAGATCCCCGCTAATATTTATATCAAACGGGATCATTGAGTTATCTATTTTGAATGTCTTTATTTTTCTATGCCCCTTGATGTTGGCATTGCTCAATCTTTCTTGATAGCTATCCAACGTATATACGATAAATTCGTGATCCAAGTGAGTTATAAAAAAATCATCGCCTTTTGAACTGTATTCAAGATGGATGACTTGCGTTACGACGTCGTCGCCTGCCACCTCAAAGTCCTCCATCAATTCTTCAAAAGTCAAACTTAGCTTCTCTGCGTCATGGTGAATCCATAGATTGTTCTCATATTTATCGGTGGAGTAGAACTTTGACAATCTAGGAAGGGAAGATATTTTCAATCGCAACGGAGCGCCAAACTCCATCTCCTCCATTGCAGGGACATAATCGGAGACGTAATCAATCCTGAATGCTATTTCGGACAGCATTCCTTTTTCAATGAGTTCCTCGATAGAGGTAAGCAGCTTCCTCGGAACTTTTATCCAGAAGTGTCGCCCTATGCGTTCATCGCGTATTGTCTGACTATCCTTGTCGTTGAATATCTGAATATTCTCGTTCAGGCTGACAAGACTATATTTAGAGAACTGAGCATCTTCCTTTCTTATGTCAATTCCAATTTTCTCGTACTCACGTTCAACTACCTTGGAATATTTTAGCTCCAGCATCTCAGCCCTCCCCATGATTGATTGGTGCTTGGAATAAAAAATGCAGCCAATGCGATAATTTGCGTAATTTTCTTTTATGTACGAAACACCATCTTCGTCATGGATATGCTTGTAGGAATTGTTGAGAATTTCTAGCGATCCCGGATACTCGTTGAGATAATTATTTAAGTAGTCCATTAAATGCTGGATTGTCTTTATAGCCAATCGCTTGTCCACTAAATAGCTGCGCGGAATAGTAGATCACTGAAAGGGAACTCAGCCCGGATTGTGCGATCTGATCAATCGCCAAACCAACCAAAATCACCAACCGGGCTGAGCGATGCCGATCATAGTACCAATACCCCGTGGCGAACGACGCCTGATGCAGAAAGCTATTCATAAAACGCGTGATAAAAATCATGCCCGCAGACTCACGGCCATGCTAATGCTTCATCGGGGTGAACGGGTCAGCGATGTTGCCAGAACTCTCTGTTGTGCCCGTTCATCCGTTGGTCGCTGGATTAACTGGTTTACGCACTCAGGTATTGAAGGCCTGAAATCCTTACCCGCAGGGCGCTCCCGACGCTGGCCTTTTGAACATATCTGCACCCTGTTACGTGAGCTGATAAAGCATTCTCCCGGCGATTTTGGTTATCAACGTTCACGCTGGAGCACCGAATTACTGGCATTAAAAATCAATGAGATAACCGGTTGCCAGTTACATGCAGGAACCGTTCGCCGCTGGTTGCCATCTGCGGGGCTTGTATGGCGCAGGGCCGCGCCAACTCTGCGTATCCGTGACCCACATAAAGATGAAAAGATGGCGGTAATCCACAAAGCGCTGGATGAATGCAGCGCAGAGCATCCGGTATTTTATGAAGATGAAGTGGATATCCACCTTAATCCTAAAATCGGTGCGGACTGGCAGTTGCGCGGACAGCAGAAACGGGTAGTGACGCCGGGGCAGAACGAAAAATACTATCTGGCCGGCGCACTGCACAGTGGCACGGGTAAAGTCAGCTACGTGGGCGGCAACAGCAAAAGTTCAGCGCTGTTTATCGCTCTGCTGAAGCACCTGAAAGCCACTTACCGGCGGGCGAAAACAATCACGCTGATCGTTGATAACTACATTATCCATAAAAGCCGCGAAACACAGCGCTGGTTGAAAGCAAATCCCAAGTTCAGGGTAATTTACCAGCCGGTTTACTCGCCGTGGGTGAATCATGTGGAACGGCTATGGCAGGCACTTCATGACACGATAACCCGCAATCATCAGTGCCGCTCAATGTGGCAGTTACTGAAAAAGGTCCGCCATTTTATGGAAACCGCCAGCCCATTCCCCGGAGGAAAACATGGTCAGGCAAAAGTGTAGCGGTATTAGGCGCAGCTATTTAGATCAAGCTGTGGCCCATAAAACTTGGCTGCGTTTGGATGGTCGCGTTTGGCTTCAAATTCTTTCAGAATGGCCGCCTTTTCATTCATGCAGCCCTCCGTATAAGCACGCATTACGTCTGCCTGAAAGCTCTCATTTGCCAGAGAGGTTTGGATGAGGGGAAGCAATTTCTTGACAAAGATCGGGTCTTTATTAAGAAAGACGTAGCAAAATTTCCCAAAGCTGAATAACGCGATTTTTTCCGAAGAAAATTCATTGATTTCTTCAAAGATATTTTTCATATTTTTTACTCAACTCGCCGTAGTCCAAATAGTAAGCGACGGAACCTTGAGCGTCTCCACTTTGTGGATCGCGCTGCTCCACGTTCGCTATTCGCTCATCCCTGACGGGACTGGCATTCGCCAGCCCTCCACGGCCCGACACTGTGATCCGGGCCTGCGCGCTCCGCTTGCATGTTGAGCTGGCGACAGCAGGGCATGCAGAGCGAGCCGCGCGCAGATGATTCAGCCAAACGCTAAACAAAGCTGTAGGGCATCCCATAGAGAGCGCGGTTGCGCTACTCGTGATTTCTATGGAATTTGATCGTATCCAAAACTGCATGAGGCAAGCTTGCGAGTTACTTGATACTCTTCGCCAGAATACTGGCGAACTCGACCTCGTTCCGAAACAAGGTGCAGGTTCTTCCTTGCCCGCGAACCAATGACATACAGCAATTTCATCGCGCTTTCTTGACCGTTCGGATCATTGAAATGCGGCACCATATCTTCTAATAATGCATAAGCGATCACTGCATCGAACTCGGCTCCCTTGACGCCGTGTATCGTCGAGATGGTGATTCCAGTCCTATGCTGAAATACCTTCCTGAATGTCTCAATATCGCCTATAAATTCGCTACCTTCACTCTTCAATCGATTTACCCGGGCTTGCGAACTATCGAAGAAGGCAACGTGATGCTCTTGAAGCAGCGTGAAAAGGCGAAAGTCGATTGCTAAGTTTGCAAACAGACGCTCGAAAAATGCGCTCAAGTAGGTAAGACCATCTGTTTCATCGATCTTAATTGCATTGCACTCCCTCAACAAGGACCTCCGCGTGAGCTTCGACACGCTAGCCCCGGCCGCCTCTAGGTCATTCAGAATCTCCCCGGCCCACCGCAGTCTGCGCACATACATTCCCGGCGATGCCTGAGTAAGTGCAATCTTAGAAAGCCTGTACCAGAAATTCTCTGTGTCCCGTGCAAAGGGAACCATACCGGGGCCATCGAATGAGTACTCCGGCATGCTGGCGACCAAACGACGTGTCATGCTTGCAAGATGCGTCCACTGTGGCGCGAGAATGCACACCTCGTGAGGTGAGATGCCCATAGTCTCAATGTTGAAACGGATGAGCCGGATGAGCTCAGCGTCCAGATCATTTTTGCTCACTGTGTCGTCGAATGAAATAAGGCTTGGGTACGCCTTGTCCTCGGATGCGGCTTCGATGCGTGTGTTGTGAACGTTGTAGTTTCCGAAGTACTCAATGATGCGCTCAGAAGAACGGTAGTTCCGCGACAGTTCGAGTTCGTCCAAATCGATATTGGCCATCGCCTTGAAATCCTCGAAGGCAATCGGATATCCGCCAAGCGATTGATAAATCGCCTGGTTAGGATCTCCGACAATAAAGGCCTTGGTCGCACCTTGACCAGCTTTCAGAATGGCGGTGATGATCGAATACTGAATTCGTTTGGTGTCCTGATACTCGTCGATCAGCACGAAAGAGAACAACTGTGCCAGAAGAGTGCTGATCGCAGGATGACGTGCGATCAGTTGGTACGCATAGTAAAGAATGAGCTCAAAGTCTAGCTGCCGACTTTCGTGCAGAATCTCAAAATACTTGCCCAATATGACGTGAAGACCCGAATGCTTCCAATCTTGTGGGCAGGAGAGCACATATCCAGTTTCGGTGTAATAAAACTCACAATCCCAGAATGTTATTTTTGGCTTCTGGTAAGGCTTGCACAATGCCTCCAGGATTTTCTCGCGCTCATGCTGATCGATCACACGGAAGCCTCGATCCAACGCTTCGTGATAGATGCCGTACGGTTTCAATATCCATTCAAGACAGAACGAATGTATCGTTCCTATCCATAATCAGGATGTATCCACCCCAAGGCTCTCAATGCGCTCGTGGATTTCGTCGGCGGCACGGTGCGTATAAGTGATGGCAACGACAAACTGCTTGTTCGATTTCAGCCTGGACAACTCATAGGCGATTTTGTAGGTGAGCGTGCGCGTTTTCCCGCTGCCCGGGCAAGCGATGAGAAAGACGCTCCCTGGCTTCAGAATGGCTGCTTCCTGCTCGGGATTCAGATCATCTTTGTTCCACATGAACATGATCAGAACACCGCGAGTACATCGTTGATGCGATCATCTGGGAACGTGGCAAGCATCTCGTTTCGGATGCCGACGAAGTCGATGTCTCCATTTCGGAAGGCCAGCAGCTTGGCCCTAAAGTCGTCGAATACGGCAGACGCAGTGAAGATATCTTCTGCATCGATGTAGTTCACGCGGTAGCTCAGCACGTTAAACCAGACTTCCTTAGTGACCACCGGATGCGCAAAAGCGATGGCGTCCAAGATGTACTTCGGAATGGCGGTCTGCGGATCGATCTTCTTTCCCAGCAAGATGGCAAACCATCCCTTGCCGTAGTTGTCCGCCATGGTCAATGCGCGCTGACCGAACAACGCGATGTCCGCTGATTCGAGCTCCGCCTTGGCCGTCGCGATGGTTGGTGCATCCTTGTAGACATCAGGAAGGATGCCGACCACCTTACGCGCATTGCCGGCGGCAATGAAGTCGACCTCGAAGGTATGGGGGGCAAAGAATGGAGAAACCCACCCGTTATCTTTGAAGGTGTCTTCCAATAACGCTTTCCTGGCGACCCCTTTTTCCTGGGATGCCTGATACTTGCCCTTGCGCCGGAGCAGCCCTTCGGAGTCTCCCGCCGCCGGCGTTGTGTCAATGATGGACTTGTCAAGGTCGGTGACGATGCTGCACCGCTTCCGGATTCGGGCATCATCGAAAAGAACCGCGACGTTCTGAAATCCAGTGCTGCGGATATTAATTAAACTGATGCCGAGTTCATCAAGGCTGACGCCTAGCACGTTCTTGATCAGGATCGGAACGAGAATTTCTTCTGCATCGCCCTCCACTAAGAGGACGCTCTTGGCAAACAACAAGTTGCTACGGACAGCATCCAGGTAGCGTTGAATGTTGCCGATCTCTTCTGGGTTTAGGCCAATTGCAGGCTGGTATGCCTCGCAACGATCACCTTCTCTGCCGAGGATGTTCACGTTCTGAACATTGCTGACCTCAGAGATGTGCGTCGAATGGGTCGAATAAATGATCTGTGTGTCGTCGTATTTGAGCTTGTCGAACAGTGTTTTCTGGATATGTGTGTGAATGTGAGCTTCCGGCTCTTCGATAAGCAGAAAGTTGGCGATCGACTGTTTAGCCTTTTGATACTTGAATTCAAGCAGTTTCAACGTGAGGAATATCAGGTTTGCTCCACCAAGGCTCAGCTCGTGGATCGGTCCTTCGTGGCTCTCCCCCGATTCGCCAACGAACAGCTTGAGCGACTGGAACAACTTGTCAGCTTCGTCTGGCAGATCCGACTTGATAGAAAGAGAAGACGGCGAATACGCCTCACCCGCCGCATCCTTGATGGTGTCTCTGATATCCGTCCGGACGACCTGCACGTCTGGCAACGCTTCGATGGAGTCATTCAATGCCTTTACCCCGTCGGTGATAGCCTGGAACGCCACGGGGTCGATATCGCCGCTCTTGCCCTTCAGAAGCGAAAAGAGCGGATTTGTCCGGTTGTTGTGAAATTCGGAGACGACGTCCCGTAGCGCCTGGACGAAAGTGAACGAAATTTCTTTGGAGACGGACAGCACGTTCGGAATCTTCGCGCCGATAACACGAAATTCAACCTCTTCATTGAATCGAACATTCGCGAAGTCGCCGACCACATCCTTATAGAAGGCCTCGTCGTTGAAGTCGGCTTCACTCCGACCTGTGAAAATCGTTTCATAGTCGTCGATGGTGACCGGGTTCAGGATAGCGTCGAGGCCTGCCTGATCACCATCGTTCAATTGAGAAAGTCGCAGCCTGATTTCCTTCTTCGGACGAAAGATCAGGTTGTAAGTGGCCTTGCCGTTCGCCTCTTCCTCAATTACGCCCGTCCCATGTCGGAAGAGCGCCTGCACTGATTCATCCGCAGAGATTTCCTCAAACTCAAGACTGATGATGATCCAATGTCCCTGCCAGCGCCCTAGGCCGCGATGAAAGTCGGTATGCTCCAGCCGGTAGGCAGAGCGAATCATGTTGTCATCAAGCAGCAATCTGATTGCGCGAAAGAGATTGGTTTTGCCAGATCCATTTTCGCCGATGACAGTGTTGATACCCTTCTGGAACAGCAGCTTCGTGTTGGGAAAGTTCCGGTAGTTGACCAGGCTGAGCTTGGATATATGCATTTGATTCAATCTTGTTGTTGAAATCCACATGCCGATCGGCCGATGGATTGGTTGAACACTGCAGCCATTGATCCCAACTACGGAATGGCCAACTGTCAGTTGGTTTTAGAACGGCACCGTGTCTAAGGTAGGAATCGGTTGGAGCGCATTTTTAATCTCGGTTAGCCTTGCAAGTAGTTCATCGAAAGTCACGATCACGATCTCTGCGAACGCATTTCGAACGAGCTCGAATGACTTTCTTTGCTGATGCTCTTGTGGCGTCATGCCAGCGACAACTATGCAGCGAACCGCATAGCTGTGGAGGTCGTATCGGTTCATGTTATTTTTTATGACGGGTAGTTCACTCTGCAATTTGAAACGCTGATCTAGAATTTGAGCAATCGCTCCACCCAATTCTGTCGATGGGCCAAAAACATCATCTCCACGATAGGGAGATTTTCCTAGCAGTTCGGTTTGCGGCTTTTTTATCTCAATGAGGCCAAGATTGCCCGTGGAAGCGGATGCGTATAGAAAATCTGAAAATTTTCCGCCGGACCCGTTAAGTCGCTTGCCACCTGCATAAGCTTGCCCCTGAACCAGCATGGCTGGAACGGCAAATGCAAGACTAAGTATGAAAGGATTTTCCAGAAAGAAGCTTTGCCACTTGCTTTCCGTCAGTCCTTTTCCAAGCATTTCCTGGTATCGCTCAATCAGTTGATTCAGTGTGATGAGCTCAATATCATTCTTTAATGCCAGCAGCGAGCGCGGCTCAGATTCCGCCAGTGCTTCTATATTGTCTTGAACCATGCGAACAGCGGCGCGCCGATCACGCTTGGAAAGCGTCACATGCTGCCGCCCACCATCGGTCATTTCCGTTAGTGCATCAGGTCTTACGCTCTTCTTTAGAGCGGGAAATTGTGCTGAATCGGCAGCATGTAATAAGGTCTGGTAGACATGAAATTGCTTGTCCTTGCGCGCGTCTCTCTGGTGGCGAGAGGCTATGCGATTTAATTCTTTTCTTAATTCATGAAATCTTCTTATTCCGAGAATAAAGAATGGCGAATCAATTTTCGCGTCATTTCCTTTGTGGACAATGAGTATGCTTACGTTTTCTAAGCTGGCGGCTGTTTCGCAAATTTGCCGATATTCCCACAGAAGCCCCAAACCGAATCGAAAATCTTTGGCAAACCCATCCGGCAACTGCTCAAGAAGCCCAACGACATCGTCAGTAGTCTCTGGCAGTATGTAGGGCTCGATAACAGGCCGAGCGACGACGATGCGTTCAAGGGTGCCGTATTTAGGTTGCAGGTAATCGTCGCGATCTTCTCGAATATTAAGAGGCCAAATGGTCAATCTGTCTGGACACACATTGAGCAGTCTCGCTATTGGCGAATCCGGCTTGCGCTCCGCTGCGGGAATATCAGTGAAGAAAACGTTAATGCCTTCCTCTTCCGGTTCGGCTGCTTCAATGACAAGGAAGGGGCCGCCGTCCAAACGCTCACGTTGATTGAATGCTGAAGGTCTGATAGATGCCATGAACTATTCTTGATCCCTACTGTTCAGAGAAACGATTTGCGGGCCTTGCCTCAGCGCAACCTTATGGTGCCTTCCGATCAGAATCGGACGACACACGATTGATGTCAAAGGGGAGTGCCTTATCTGCCGCGATTCGGGTCAGCAGCATCCGAATCGCATCCGAAATTGATAACCCCATTTCAGCCAGAACAACAGTTGCGGCTTCTTTAATCTGCCCGTCAATCCGGGCACGAACGACGTCGTTACTTGCCATTGTTGCGCTCACAATAGATGTAGCTACATTGTGGCTCATAAGTACTATTGCGTCACTTACATTTTGTTGTGAACAGTAGAGCATCCCGGCGTGCCGCCGTCGGGCTCGCGGGCGTTGCCCCGCGCCTCGTGCCGAGTCGCGGCCATGCGGCTTTGATCCCTGATGCCTCCGGCCGTCTCTTCGCTCCTGGCCTGCGCGCGGCGCTTGCCCTCCAGGGGATCGGCTGGACAGCCCATCCCCGCCGCGCCTTGCTTGGCGCCCCTCGCATGCACCGAACAGGTTGCACCTGATCGACCAACAGCCATCCAGCTAGGCGTGCCGCTGGCACGCAGGGGCGCTCGCCGCGCGGCGTTGGTTTCAGCGCACCCCCTGGCCCATTGGCCGCTGTTCGTCTTTCCCCAAGTTCATCGCTTTTTCCCGCGACCGTAGCCCGCGGTGCCTGGCCGTCAAGGCGCGCAGGGCCGAGTCCTCGCTGCGCTGCGGGCCGCACCAACCCTGCGCTTCTCCCTTGACGGCCAGTCCCTCGCTGGCCCGGTTTTTCGCGGGCGATGAACTCAGGAAAGACGGCGGCAAACAGGACCGGCCCAGGTCTCTGCGCCGAACCAACCGAAGCCACAACGGGCTCCGAATCTTGGAATCCGGTCAGCTTTGAAACCACAGCAACTCATTGGAGAAAACCATGCAACTCGCATCTCGATTCGCTTCCCATTCCCCGACGCTGCGCAGTGACTACCCGCTGTCCGACGACCAAATCCGCCGCGTAGCCCCGTCCATCTTCGCGGAGGCCCCGCACGATAGCCGCTCCGAACGGTACGCCTACATTCCCACCGCCGCCGTGCTGGCGGAACTGCGCAAGGAAGGGTTTGAACCCTTCATGGCAGCGCAAACCCGCGTGCGGCACGACGACCGCCGCGACTACACCAAACACATGATTCGCCTGCGCCATGCCAGTCAGATCAACGGCGCGGAAGCCAATGAAATCGTGCTGCTGAACTCGCACGACGGCACCAGCAGCTATCAGATGCTGGCCGGAATGTTCCGGTTCGTTTGCAGCAATGGCCTTGTGTGCGGCGATACCGTGGCCGATGTGCGCGTGCCGCACAAGGGCGACGTGGCCGGTTCTGTCATCGAAGGCGCTTTCGAGGTGTTGAGCGACTTCGAACGCGTGAAGGAATCCCGCGACCTGATGCGCGCTATCACGCTGGACGAAGGCGAAGCCGAAGTGTTCGCCCGTTCCGCGCTGGCCCTCAAGTACGACCCCACCGATAACAAGCCCGCGCCCATCACGGAAAGCCAAATCCTGATGCCGCGCCGGTTCGACGACCGCCGCCCGGACTTGTGGAGCGTGTTCAACCGCACCCAAGAAAACCTGACCAAAGGCGGATTGCATGGCCGCAGCGCCAACGGACGCCGCCAGCAGACCCGCCCCGTGCAGGGCATTGATTCCGATGTGCGCCTCAATCGCGCCCTCTGGATGTTGGCCGATGGCCTGCGCCAGTTGAAGGCCTGATTCCCCACGCGGCAGGGGCAGGCAGCAGCCCTTGCCGCTTTCTTCGCTGCTGCATCCCTGAACCGATAGGAGTTATCACCATGAACGCCATTACCCAAACCGAAGCCCGCGCCCTCAACACCGCCGCCGCTATCCCGCTGGAAGCCGCCGACCCGACCAAGAACCTGATTTTGGTTCCGCTGTCGCGGCTGGTGTCGCGTCCTGCTGGCCGCAACGTGCGCAAGACCCCGCGCATGTCCATTCCCGAACTCGCCGCGAGCATTCAGCGTGTCGGCCTGCTGCAAAACCTCATCGTCATTGCCGCCGCCGATGGCGAGCATTACGAAGTCGTGGCCGGTGGCCGCAGGCTGGCCGCGTTGAAGCTGCTGGCGAAGAAGCGCCGCATCAGCAAGGAATGGGAAGTGCCTTGCCTGTTGGTGGCCGATGGCACCGCCCGCACGGCCAGCCTCACCGAGAACGTGCAGCGCGAAGCCATGCACCCCGCCGACCAGTTCGAGGCATTCGCCGCGCTGGTGGCCGAAGGCCGACCCATCGAGGACATAGCCGCCGATTTCAGCGTCACGCCGCTGGTGGTGCAGCGCCGCTTGAAGCTGGCGAACGTCTCGCCCCGGCTGCTGGCCGACTACCGCGCCGAAGCCGTGACGCTCGATCAGTTGATGGCCCTTGCCATCACCGACGACCACGCCGCGCAGGAAACCGCGTTCTACGACGCGCCGACGTGGCAGCGCAACCCTTCCCAATTGCGCGACCGCCTCACCGAGCGCGAGATTGACGCATACCGGCATCCGCTGGTGCGTTTCGTGGGGCTGGATACCTACGGAGCCGCAGGCGGTGGTGTGCGCCGTGACCTGTTCGCGGAAGGTGACGCGGGCGTGTATCTGACCGATGCCGCGCTGCTGGAACGGCTGGCGCAAGACAAGCTGGCAGGTATCGCCGCCGAGGTGAAGGACGAAGGCTGGGCGTGGGTGGATGCCACCCCCGCCGTGACCCATGCCGACCTGCACGCCTTCCAGCGTGCGCCGAGGGAGCGCCGCGAACCGAACAAGCGCGAAGCGCAGCGCATCGAGAAGCTGCAAACCAAGATGCACGAACTGGCCGCCGCCGTGGATGACGCGCTTGATACCGAAGACGAGGAAAAGGCCGATGCCTTGCAGGAAGAAGGCGAAGCCGTGGGCGAGCAGTTGCAGGCGCTGGAAGATGGCTTGCAGGACTACGGCACGACCGTGAAGGCCGCAGCCGGTGCCATCGTCACCATCGACCGCAACGGGCAGGCAGTGATTCATCGCGGGTTGATGCGCGAGGCCGAGGCCAAGGCGCTGCGCACACTGGAACGCCTGCGCCAAGGTTTCGGCAGCGAAAGCGAAGCCGGGAACGACGACGAAGGCGAGGACGACGAGCAGCCCAAGACCGCCGCCATGTCCGACAAGCTGGCGCAGCGGTTGAGCGCCCACCGCACCGCCGCGCTGCAAATCGAAGTCGCCCGGCATCCGCAAGTGGCGCTGGCCGCGCTGGTGCATGGCATGGTGCAGACCGTCTTGCAGGGCAGCCACTACGGCCACGACTTGCCGCTGGGCGTGAGCCTGAAAGCGCAAGACCGGCTGGAAGGCATCGCCCCGGATATACCGGATTCGCCCGCCGCCGTGGCGCTGCGCGAGTTGCAGCAGGTAGCAGGCGAAGGCTTGCCGGAGGACAGCGCCGAACTGTTCGCCGTGCTGCTAGCGAAGTCGCAAGATGAACTGGTGCGGCTGCTGGCGATATCCGTGGCCGTCACGGTGGACGTGGTGACACCCCGCGCCACGCCGCAGCAACCGGGCGCGGAACTGGCGCAGGCTGTCGGCTTGGACATGGCCGCATGGTGGAAGCCCACCAATGAGGGTTATTTCCGGCATGTGCCGAAGGCCGCGATTCTGGAAGCCGTGGAGCAGTACGCCCCGGCGCACGTCACCCGGCTGGCGAAGTTGAAGAAGGCCGACATTGCCAGCGAAGCCGAGCGGCTGGCCGATGGCACCGGCTGGATGCCTGCCATCTTCAAGGCCGAAGGCACCGACGACACCACGGCGCAGGATGCGCCGCAGGCGGTGACGAACGACGAGCCGGAAGCCATCGACAACGACGACGAGCAGCAGGCCCACGCACTCGCCGCCTGACCTTCACCACCACCGAGCGCCCCGGTTTCGGCCGGGGCGCTTCGCTGTTCCATCAGCATCGGCCCCAGGCCGTTCCGCCCTGGTGCCGATGGTCAAAAATCCGGGCGCGGCGGTGGCCGCGCCCGGTTTCCAAGCCCAAAGCCAGAACGCCCCTTCGCCGCCTTCGGGCGGACGGCGAAGGGGCGGCGCACAAGTGACCTTGTGCGCGGGAAACCCTCGAAGCCCATAAGTGCGTCGGCGCACAGCGCCGACGACATTCCGAACGCGCCCCACCGCAATGGACGGGCGTGTGGGGCTACGCCCCGGCTTGCTGCCGCAGGTTGCACGAAAGCGTGCCGTCCTCGACGCTGGCGGTTCGTCGCCTGTACGTCACGAAGGACGGTTCACCGACACGCCGCCCGGCCTTGCAATGGAGCTTCCACGCCACGCCTCACGCAAAGGGCCGCAAGCAGCAGTAGGGACGCTTTCACCTTGTCGCTGGGCATTGTCCTTGCCCGTGTCAGGGCGCAGGCCGGTGAAGCCGTCGCGCGGGGATGCCGAGTCGGCCATGCCTCCATTCGGGAGCGGGCGGCCAGTACGTCCTTGTGTTGTTGTGAATCCTGGCGGTGGCTGGGCTTCATGGCCGCAACCTTCCAGCGAAAACAATTCCCCCTGCGCTGCGCGCATTCCTCGCGGGACAAATTCTTTTCGCTTCCAGGTTCTCCACGGTGTTGCGACCGCTGCGCGGTGCGGCCAGCCCATCCCCCGCCGGACGGATCACAACAAGGACGCACTGGCGCGACCTTGTTCAACCCGAAAGGAGAAATCATCATGGCTAACATCGGCACCTTCACCGCAGAGAAAGACGGCTTCACCGGCCAGCTCCGCACCCTGACCCTCAACTTCAAGGTCAAGCTGGTTCCCAACGACAAGGGCGAGAACGAAAGCGCCCCGGACTTCCGCCTGCAAGCGGCCGGCCACGACTTCGGCGCGGCGTGGAAGAAAACCAGCGAGGCCGGGCGGGATTACCTGTCGGTGGCCATCGACGATCCTTCATTCCCGGCGACGGTCTATGCCCGCCTGATCGAAGGCGAGAATGACACGCACGACCTCATCTGGTCGCGCAGCAAGCCCAAGGCGGCCTGACGGCCGCCCACCGCGCCCCGCCCATTGCGGCGGGGCGCGGTGCTGCTGATCGCAGCATCGCACGCACAGGGTTTCGGCAGTTGCCCCATGTCCCGCATGTCCAAGGCCAGCATTGCATTGGTGATGGTCGAATGGCTCGAAGCCCGTGGCAGTAGGAACAGCATGGCGTGTCGGCGCATTGCGCCGCCGGGCTTTCGGGCTGCGCCCCATGCCGCCAATGGCGTCATGTCCATTCGGCTTCAATCCCTCACGCCTTCGCGCCTGGCGGCGCTGCGCGCTCCGCTTGCGGGCATTCAGACGCGCTAGGGCGCGTCGCGCTCTTTCAGCACGGCCTCGAACTCCTGGCGCACCCGCGCCAGCAGTTCGTCGGCCTTGTGCGTGTCGTCGCCGGCGTAGGCCAGCGTCAACAGCGTCAGCGGATGCACTTCCATGACCTCGCACAGCTCGGTCAGCTTGTGCAGGGTCGGACTTTTCAAGTCGCGCTCCAGCGTACTCATATAGGTGCGGCTGGACACGTCGGAGAACGCTTCCTGGCTCAAGCCTCGCGCCTTCCTGACTGTCCGTATTGCCGTTGCCAATGAGTGTTTCGCTGTCACTAACTTGGTTTCCCCATAAAAACCAAGATGACAGCCCATTGCGCCCTATAGGGCTACAATCTATAGTGTTCATTCATGGCTGAAAGGCCCGCTTTCGTGCTTTTACGGAAATCCGCAGATGCGGATTCCGACAGAACCGGGGAATCGCATCCGTGTCTTTCCGGCTTCCGACAATTCCGCTTCGGCGCTTCTGTTCTTCTACGGATGCGATGGCTTGCACATCGGTGCTTCCACACGAATGCACGGATGCGTTTCGGCAGTTCTGCGCTTCGGCACCAAAGCGCATTCGCGCATCGTCGGTTTCGTGGAGAAGCTGCCCATGACCCTGCCGCTTGTCACCGCTGATGAACGCGCCCGGCTGCTGGCCCACGGCGCGGCGCTCGCCGCTGGTCAGCGGCTCGACCCGCTGCCCGTGGTGCGCTTGTTCACCCCGGACGCGCATGTGACCTGGCTGCTGGTGTCGCTCGACCCGGCGGATGGCGACACGGCCTACGGCCTGATCGACCTCGGTATCGGTATGCCTGAGCTCGGGATGGTCAAGCTGTCCGACCTGGCGGGCATCGTCGGGCCGCGCAAGCTGCCGGTGCGGCGGGATCGGTATTTCCAGGCGGTGCGCCCGTTATCGGAGTACGTCCGGCTGGCGCAGGAGAACGGCGCGATCACGGACTGATGAAAACCAGCGCGGCCTAGCCAGCCGGGGCGCATCGTGACTATTTCAATCTTGATCAAGACCGTGCAGGTCTGAATCCGCATTCTTGCACCGAAGTGGTGCGATCCTGTTGAAAACAGTCCTGATCTTGGGCGCGGGCTGCGGCACGGTGTTCGGTGCTGCGCGTCATTTTCCTGAAGGCGTAGCCGTCGCATTCAGACGATTTCCGCAACACGCAGAGCCAAATGGTCTTGACACCGACAGTTACAGCCTAACCAATTTTGATGACGACCTGATGGCATTTCGATAGTTCCCGCATCGCGGAAATCGTGGCGACGCATCCCAAACAGAGGGAGGTTTCGCCATGACTGATCGCAGCGCCGAACACTGGTATCCGACAGCGGCCTATCTCTACGTTCTGCACCTTGACGGCCCTGCGCTGGCGTGGGAATACCTGCGCCGAAATCCCGACTACCGCCGCGACTGTCTGCGCCGCCGCCGCCGGCCGGACACGGCGCAGGCGTGGGGCCTGCGCCTGCTGGAAGACCCAGCCCTGGATGCGCGCGACGCGCATCCGGCCTGGTTTCCCGATCACGATGCCGTCGTGCAGGTTTACCCGGACGATGACCCGCCACCCGAAGCCCATGCCTTCGAGTTCTGGCGCGTCCCTGGCCGCAAGCAACTGATCCACGACGGCAAGCGCCTGGTGCTGGTGTCGCATTGGCCCGGCTGCTGCCTGCGGCTCGCGCTCGCGCCGGGCCTGGAAGACGGCATGGCCTACCTCTACGCCACCCGCGCCTGCGCCACGCCCTGCGCGCGCTATCGCACGCTCGCGTCCGAGCTGGACGCATTGGCCGTGGCCACGGTTGCCACGCCTGCGGCGGCGGCCCGTTCCAGGCCCACGACGGCCGCGGTGCTGGAACTGCACACCTTGCAGACGCTCGACGCGACCCTGGCGGGCGCGTCATTGCGCGAAGTGGCCGAAGGGCTGTTCGGCGCCGATGCCGTCGCCGCCGACTGGCACAAGGACAGCGCCTTACGTGCCCGCGTGCGGCGGCTGGTACGTCGTGGCGATGCGCTGATGCGTGGCGGCTATCGCCGCCTGGCACAGCTTCCGCCGCCGTTGCAGTAGGGGGGGACGTTTCGCGTCCCCCGTAGATCGTCCCTTAGCAAGCAGCCTCGCTTTCTTGAAAGTGCCTCTAACCGGCCGCGTGGTGTGGCCGGGCTTGATGGAGGTACATCCCATGCGACCCGCTCCCTTGCGGCCTGCCGCCGCTGCTGTCGCTGCGCCTGCGCAGCCCCAACGCTACCTGACCAACGACGAAGCCGCCGAGTACCTGCGCCTGTCGCCACGCACGCTGGAGAAACAGCGCGTGATCGGCGGCGGCCCGAAGTTCCGCAAGTTCGGCCGCCGCGTCATGTACGCGGTGTCCGACCTCGATGCCTGGGCCGACCAGCGCAGCTACGAGGCGACTTCCGACCCGGAATATGCCGAACGCCACGCGGGCGATTACCGTGATGGCCGCTGATCGCTGGCGCGTGGGTGGCCGTCGCCATGTCCAGCCCGCCAGGGCAAGCCTTGCAGCGCGAACAGCTCGACCTGTTCCGCGCGCTGCCGGGCGACATGGCACCCCGCGACAGCCAGGACTTGATGGCCTTTCCGTTCTTCTCGCTGGCGAAGTCGCGGCGTACCGCGCCGATCGACTTCCGCGCCGGCGGCATCACCATCCGCGTGGAGGGTACGCAGGAGCACGGCATCGCAACGATATGGGATGCCGACCTGCTGATTTGGGCCGCCTCGCAGATCGTGGAGGCGCGCGACGCGGGCTTGCGCCCGTCGCGCTGGATACGCGCCACTCCCTACGAGATCCTGCGCTTCATCGGGCGCGGCACGTCTCTCAACGACTACCTGCGCCTGAAAGCCGCGCTCGACCGGCTGCAATCGACCACGGTGGCCACGTCCATCCGCGAAACCACGGGAAGGCGATTGCATCGCTTCTCGTGGATCAACGAGTGGAAGGAACTGGCCGATGCCAGCGGCGTGCCGCTGGGCATCGAACTGATCCTGCCGGACTGGTTCTATGCGGGCGTGCTCGATGCCGCCTTGGTGCTGACCATCGACCCAGCCTATTTCCGCTTGAAGGGCGGGATCGAGCGCTGGCTGTACCGCCTGGTGCGCAAGCACGGCGGCAAGCAGCCGGGCGGCTGGCAATTCGACTTCCGGCACCTGCACCGCAAGTCGGGCAGCGCTGCGCGCTTCTCCGACTTCGCTTACGACCTGCGCGTCCTGGTGGCGCGGCAGTCGCTGCCCGGCTACGTCCTGGGCATCGAGCGAATGCCGGACGACGGACAAGAACTGCTGACCTTCCGGCCCGTGCTGCACACGGCACGGGGATAACTCGTGGAAAAGGTGTGGACGGCCTCGTGCTATCAGGAGTACCGGGTATCGTGCTATCGGGAGTACGCCTATCGTGCTATCAGGAGTACGAAAACGCCGGAAAGCCAATAACGGCGCGGGTTTGCGGCCCCTCTAACTTCCCTAACAAGAAATACATAACTTTTAGTAGAAGCGCGCCGTTTCGGTGGACAACCGAGAAACGGCACGGCGAACAGCGTTTTGCACGGCAGGTAAAGCCCGGCTTTCCAGCAGGGAGGGCCGCGCCATGATCCTCGCTCTGCTCAACCAGAAAGGCGGTGTCGGCAAGACCACGCTCGCCACGCACATCGCGGGCGAACTGGCGATGCGCGGCCAGCATGTCGTCCTGCTCGATGCCGACCCGCAGGGTTCATCCCTGGACTGGACGCAGCGCAGAAGCCAGCAAGGCTTGCCACGGCTGTTCAGCGCCGTGGGCCTCGCACGCGAAACGCTGCATCAGGAAGCGCCAGAACTCGCCAGGCGGGCCGATCACGTCATCATCGACGGGCCGCCGCGCATCGCCGCCTTGGCGCGCTCCGCGCTGCTGGCGGCCGAGCGCGTGCTGATCCCGGTGCAGCCCAGCCCCTACGACCTCTGGGCCAGCTCGGAAATGGTTTCGCTGATCCGCGAGGCGCAGGTGTTCCGGCCGCTGCTCCGCGCGGCCTTCGTCATCAACCGGCGCGTCAGCACCACCATCATCGGGCGCGAGGCGCGGCAATCGCTCGCCGAACAGCCGCTGCCCGCGCTGCGCTCGGAGGTGCATCAGCGCATCGTCTTCGCCGACAGCGTGGCCGCTGGCCGGCTCGCACGCGAGACAGCGCCCGACAGTGCCGCCGCCCGCGAAATCACCGCCCTGGTGGACGAACTGCTGCGGTGGCCGACATGACAGCGCAGCAGCCACCCAACAGCAAACGCACGGGCAAGCGCGTCGGCATCGGCGCACGTCCGCCCGCGAATCCGCACGCCGAGGCGTGGATTCGTCAGGGCGATGCCGACGCGCTGGGCAAAGGCGACCTCTACACGGCCCGCCTCACGCTCGACATCACGCCCGCCATGCGGGCGCGCATCAAGGTGTCGGCCTTCACGCAAGGCGTGACCGTGGCCGACCTGCTGCGCGGCCTGCTGGAGCGGGAGTTTCCGCCGGAGAACACACCATGAACGCATTCGCTTGGCCTGCCGCGAACGCGGCACCGGCTGCGCCGCTGCCTGCGCTTTCGGCACTCGCCGGACAGGCCGGCAATGTGCCGCTGACGCGCGTTTCGCTGGCCTACCTCGAACATCGCTTCAAGCTCTACCTGCGCTTCGGCGAACCGGCGCGCACGCTTCAGCTCGACCGCTGGCGGCGCTGCGCGGTGTTCCTGCCGGGCGCGATGCTCTGCCGCATCCGCTGGCAGGCCAACGACTACGGCACGATCCGCTGGCAACTCATGGTGATGCAGGCTTGCACACCGCTGGACGCGGCGCAGCGCATCCCCGGTGTTCAGCCGGGCGCGCGCTTGCTCCTACACACCGAAGGCGATGCCAACGTGCGCGCCGTGCTGGAGCGCATCGACGGCATCGAGGCGCTGGGCATCGCTGCCATCGACGTGTCGCCGGCGTACTGGCGCACGCTGGGCAACCGTCTTGCGGCTCGCCTTGCGCTGCCCGAATACACCACCGAGCGGCATACCGCCTGGCTGGCCGGGAAGGTGCTGCCATGACCGCCCCGACCACCACACCCAACGCGCCCGACGTGGCGCCGCGTCCTCGCTCACGCCTGCGCGCTCGCATCGTGCTGGCGACACTGGCCGCCATCGGCTTCGCTGCGCTGGCCTGGGCGGCTTTCGTGTCGCCGCTGCCGCGTCTGACCTACAACCCGTCCGACAGCGTGGCGGTCGGCTGGTATCGCATTGACCCGTTCGACCCGCGCACCGCCTCGCTGCCACGTCCGTTGTCCGTGGACAGCATCGTGCTGGTGCCGCTTCCGGCCACGGCTGCCGCGCTCGCTGCGCAGCGCGGCTACCTGCCGACGCGCGTTCCGCTGCTCAAACGTGTGGGCGCGGTCGCGCCGCAACACGTCTGCATCGTCGCCGGTCAGGTACGCATCGACGGCGTGCCTTCGGCCGCCGTACTGCCCGCCGACCGGCTGGGCCGGGCGCTGCCGTCCTTGCAGCTTTGCCGCCGCCTTGAACCGGGCGAACTGCTCCTGTTGAGCGTGACGAATCCAGCATCGTTCGACAGCCGCTATTTCGGCCCGGTCAGCGCATCCGCCGTGATCGGCGTTGCGCATCCGGTGTGGCCGGAGATACGCCCATGATGGCCGCCGATTCGCTGCGCTCTGACGTGCCATCGGGCATGTCGTTCTGCTGGCTGCTTCAGTGTCGCTGCGCCTGTCGTGCCGGTGCATTCGCACCGCACGTCGCGCAGCATCCGGCGCAGCCGTCCAACGTTCAGGCGTCTTGCCTCGAACGCGCCCGGCCTGCGGCCATTGGCGCTTTCGCCGGCGCGCTGTCTGTTCACGCAGCAGCGCCGCCGGGCCGCCGTTGCCTGGAGCGACAGCGAAGGGCAAAGGCGGAAGGCAAGACAAAAGGACGCGGCACCTGGCCGCGTCGAAAGCCAGTCAGCACATGGGGGGAACGCGGCACGGAGCGGCTTCGCCACCGTGCCGCGTTTGGCGCGAGGGTCGCGCCAATGCTGGCATGTCCGCGTGCTTCGCACGACAGGACACGCCCAAGCTTGCGGGGAGCGCAGCCATGACCGACAGCCGCGACGACGACTTTCGCGTGCGCCCCAGCGCCCCGAAGAACCGGGGCAAGGGCCAGGGGCAGAGCTTCGTTTCCAAGGTGCTCAAGCAGGCCGGCAAAGCCAGCAGCGGCAAGTCGGCAGTACGCCGTCCTGGCGCGGCTGGCACCGGCCAGCGGCCCGGCTCTCGGCTCGGACGTGGCCACACGGCGGCGCGCTTCGCCGGGGCGAAGCTAATGCCCATGTCGCGGCGCGTGACCATCAAGACCTTGCTGGTCAATCACCAGCGGGCCAGCCCGCAATCGCTCGCCAAGCACCTGCGCTACATCGAGCGCGACGGCGCGGGTCGCGATGGCGAACCGGGCCGGGGCTACGGGCCACAGGCCGACGAAGCCGATCTGGACGCCTTCAAGGAACGCTGCGCCGACGACCGGCACCATTTCCGCTTCATCGTCTCGCCCGAGGACGGGGCCGAGCTGGACGACCTGCGCACCTACACCCGGCATCTGGTGAGCCGCATGGAAGCCGACCTGGGCACGCGGCTGGATTGGGTGGCGGTGGATCACTGGAACACCGACAACCCGCACACCCACCTGATCGTGCGCGGGCGCGACGACACCGGCAAAGACCTCATCATCGCGGGTGACTACATCGCCCACGGCTTCCGCCATCGCGCCGCCGAGCTGGCGACCGAGTGGCTGGGGCCGCGCACCGAACTGGAGATTCAGCAGACCTTGAGGCGCGAGGTGGAACAGGAGCGGTGGACGAGCCTGGATCGCACCTTGCAGCGCGAGACCGGCGAGGATGGCCGGGTGCATGTCGAACGGCTCAACGAGCCGAGGTTGCAACGCCAGCGCCTGCTGCTGATCGGCCGCCTGCAACGCTTGCAGCGCCTGGGCCTAGCCGACGAGGTGCAGCCCGGCACCTGGGCCATTCATGCCGATGCCGAGAAGACCTTGCGTGCCCTGGGTGAGCGTGGCGACATCATCCGAACGATGCAGCGGGCCATGAGCGGCCAGCCGCGTGAGCTGGCGGTGTTCGAGCCGGGCGACGATGGTCGCAGCCTCATCGGCCGCGTGGCCGCGAAGGGGCTTGCCGATGAGTTGCACGACCGAGGCTATCTGATCATCGACGGCACGGACGGTAAGGCCCACTACGTTGCACTGAACGCCCGCGACGAACTGGCGAACTATCCCACGGGCGCTGTGGTAGAGGTGAAGGGTTCGACTGAGGTGCGCACGGCCGACAAGAACATCGCCTCGCTGGCGAGCGATGGCCTGTACCGCACCGATCATCACCTGGTAATCGAGCAGGGCCGGGCTACGCCCGGACGCGACCCGCAGGAAGTCGTCGCCGCTCATGTCCGGCGGCTGGAAGCCCTGCGCCGGGCTTGCATCGTGGAGCGCGTGGCCGAAGGGCTATGGAAGGTACCGGACGACCTGGCCGAGCGTGGCCGCCAATACGACGCGCAACGGCTGGGCGATGTAGCCGTAGAGCTGAAATCACACCTTCCTATTGAACGGCAGGCCCGCGTCATCGGCGCGACTTGGCTTGACCAGCAACTGATCGGCGGTGGCCGTGGGCTGGGCAACTTGGGCTTTGGCGGTGATACCAAGCAGGCCATACAGCAGCGAGCCGATTTCCTCGAAGAACAGGGGCTGGCACAGCGCCGCGGGCAGCGCGTCATCCTCGCGCGCAACCTGCTGGGCACGCTACGCAATCGGGAACTAGTGCAGGCCGCGAAAGACATTGCGGCGGAAACCGGCCTAGAGCATCGCCCGGTGGCCGACGGGCAGCGCGTAGCCGGTATCTACCGGCGTTCCATTATGCTCGCCAGCGGGCGCTACGCGATGCTCGATGACGGCATGGGGTTCAGCCTTGTGCCGTGGCGGCCGGTAATTGAGCCGCGACTGGGACAACAGCTTGCCGCAAAGGTTATCGGCGGAAGTGCCTCTTGGGAACTTGGACGAAAGCCCAGTATCGGTATCAGTTAGATATCAAGGGAAGCTGAGTACCAGGCGCAGTCTGCTTGGCTGCTGTGATTCTTCTTAGAGATTCAATCAATGCCATAAACTCCTTGGATTGCCTCAGTGCTTCGCCTCCCGCAGTTTGCAGGTCCAAGACATCCGTAGCCTCGATCGTGAAGGCTGTGGGCACGCGCAGCAGCGAATGCCGGATCTTGTCGTCCGGCACGTCGTTCAGACTTACGCTTACTACGTAGATTTCTGCGTCGGCCGCAAAGGGGCTGTCCGCTTGGCCACGGGTGCGGACAATCTCGGAACGCCAGTGTTGCAGGTCGTCGTTAAGCATGGCCAGCGTCACCTGGGTCTCGCGAGCGCCGGCACCGAAGATCAGCGACTCAAGTACTTGCGTCGTGCTGGGAACTCGGTCGCTACTGTCCACTCTCTCGCTCAGTCCTCGTTCGGAGTTCACCGTCACCAACACGAGTCGGCGCAAGCTTCCGGGCTTGACCTCCGAGAAATTGGCGCTCATTGAGCCCGAAGCTACTAGCCGGTCTAGCATCAGACGTACGCCGAGGTTGTCGGAGACACCACCGTCCACGAGGTGGATATAGGGCCGATCGTGCGCATTGAGGTAGCTGTCTATGCCGCTTTGCAGGATGCGTGATCTGTAATTTTGCCCTCTGACAGGCAAAGATCGGAGAGGCGGCGGACAGGTATTGGCGTTGTTTCGCACCGTTACGGGCGACAGCACCAGCGGTACTGCCGACGAGGCCGCCACCGCGAAAGACAGCGGCGTTGCATCGAGGTCGGAACAGATTAGCCGGAATTGCTCGGTGGTGAAATCGAAAGGGGCACCGGTCGTGAGGTCGGTTGCCGTGATCATCAGTTCGGGCGCGCCCGGTCGTCGGCGCACGTCACCAAAGGTGCGGCCTTCAAAAAGTTCGTCCAAGCGTTGAGCCAGGATCTGGCTGCGCCCAAACCAAGGTGAAGTTAGTCTATAAAGACGCTCAGGCCACAGAGCTTCACGTATGAGTCGCCCCTCAAAAGGCACAAGCAGAAAATCCGGCTCGAAACGAGTCAGCGTGGCATCGCCGAAGGCCGCGAAGTGCGCGGCAAGGATGCTGCCCCCCGACACTCCGCTGACCAGGAACACCTGATCCAACAGAGTGGTCTCCTGGCCCTCTAGCGCGAAGCGTGTGGCCTTGAGTTCGCGCAGCACGCCCAGGCCGAAGGCCGCCGCCCGAGCGCCCCCGCCTGACAGTGTCACCGCTACAACCACCGGTTGGTTGACCTCCGACGGCCTGATGCGTTGGTCGTTCTCGGCGAGAGACATTAAGGCGGCGTCGGAAAGTGTCGGGTTGATCCAAGGACGGTAAGTGGAACACCCTGTCAGAACTACCGTTGCCAGCACACCGGCCAAACTCCATCGTGTGAATTTACACACCTCCAGGCGCTTTACCTCTGCAAGCAGCACCACGCAGCGTTTCGAATAGACAAGAACGAGAAACGCCGGCAATTTTGCGACGAAGCAGAGCCACTCCAGAATGCTGCAGACGTTACAAGAACGGCACCCTACGAATCCCCTTGATGAGGCTCCTCGCGATCCGCGCGAAGTTATGGAATAGCAGCTATTCACGAGCCAGCACTTCTCCAAGCGCTATTGATCCGTTCAAGGCAGGTGGTGATTGCAGACTTTGCATGCCCGAGCAGTGTGTAGGAGCCTTTGAAATCCGCGAGAGCGTTGCCGTGCTCGAAGCAGCTAGCAGCAGCCACCCGACGATCTGTTTGTTCATCTACTGCCTCAAACTCCAAACTAGCTCCCCCAGTTGTCACTGGTCCAACAAGCAACGTCGTTAGGGTGTTGACTGCTCTATTGGGCGTCTCAATGGTCGTAATTGCCACACGCACACGTATGCGGCCTGACGATGCGGGAGCTTCGGACTTAGTTTGGAGATGTCGCAGTTCACTGTTGACGTGATCGAGAAGCTCTCGCACTTGCTCAGCTTCAAGCCCACCTATGCGTCCAGTTGCCGTCACTACCTGAGCATCCTCGACTAATATTTCCCGGTAACGACTGGGTTCAAAGCCTGGCGCCTTGAAGAGCAGAACATTTTCGTACTTCGTTTTTCCCAATACATCGTAATCACCAAGAAACCCTGATCGAGTCATTCCGTTTGAAGCACAGCCAGATAAGGTTGCCGTGAGGCCTGCCAGCAGCACAAAATGGATTAATGAAATAGGGCGTTTCATATATATTTTCATTTATCCCATTTTCAGACAGACGATGCCAGCAACAACCAGCGCAATTCCAACCCAACGTATCAAGGAGGCGGTATCGCCGAACACATACACGCCCACGAAAAACGCGCCCAGCGAACCGATGCCGGTCCAGACCGCATAAGCTGTTCCTATGGGGATCTGTTTAAGAGATAACCATAGGAAAAAGCCGCTGGCTGCCATACAGGCAACTGCAATCGCCGGCCCCACGTAGCGCATCGCTGCATTGGCCGCACCCATCTTGAGGCCTAGTGGCCAACCGATTTCGAACAGGCCGGCAATCAGTAGAACCAACCATGGATTCCATGACAACGGGTTCATATATTTCTCCAAATCTATTCAGTGAAAATTGATTATCAAAGCATCAAAGCATCAAAGAATAGGCAGTAGGCGGTCAATTCGCTCTGCTTCTGATTTCTTCTTAAACTCTCTGATGGCGAGAATCTGTCTCCCCGATCTCTCCGGCCACGAGAGAGATCGGGGGAAGCGTGTGGACAGTTACGCTGAGGGATCAGACCGGTTGCACTGGTTGTTGTACCGCCTCGTGACTCCGTTTGCTGCCCGGCCACTTCATTCCGAACAGCACCTCGTAGAGCAACGGAATCAGGCCAAGCGTCACGAGCGTGCCAAGTGCGAGACCACCGATCATGCCGATGGCCATGCCCTTCCACAGCGGCCCCGCAAACAACATCAGGGGCACGAGACCCGCGATACAGGTCACCTTGGTCATCACGATTGGACGCAGCCGCTGCATCGCAGCTCCCACCAGGGCTTCATGTCGGGCGAGACCTTCCGAGAGGCCGTGTTCAATTTGTTCGAGCAGAAGAACGGCGTTGTTGACGATGATTCCGAACAGCGCAAGCACCCCGAATGTCGCCATGAAGCTGAAAGGAGTGCCTGTTGCCTTCAGTGCAATCACGACCCCAATCAACGTGAAGGGAATCGTTGCGAGAATCACGATCAGCTTGCGGAAGGAGTTGAACTGCCAGATGAATAGCAGCAACATCGCCAGAAGAGCGAACGGCATGTAGTGCGTGAGCGATGCATTCGATTCAGCCGATTCCTCAATTTCTCCACCAAGCTCTATGGCATAGCCTGCAGGTAGTTCAATTGCGGCGATCCGAGGTGCGAGGTGATCCACGATCTCTTGCGCGGTGTATGCGGTGTTCTGCCCCTGAACTGTGACTGTACGAATGAGATTGCGGCGCTGGATCACAGACGGCTCGCTAGCGAGCGTGACATCGGCCACTTGCGCCAGGGAAACCGGCTGGCCACCCGACGCTGGATAGATGGTCGTCGAACCAACGTCCGCAGTGCTGCGCCGATCATTGGACGTCCCGCGCATCACGATTGGCACGCTGGTATCGCCATCTCGGATCACAGAGATCGACTGGCCGATGTAGCGGGTGCCAAGCCAGGCAGCTATGTCGTCGGTGGTGACGCCAGCACGTCGCGCACGATCTTGATCGACCCGAACATCGAGACGGCCGACACGGGTATCCCAGTTGTTCTTGATGTTGGCCGTACCTGGCAGCTCCCGTAGCGCGGACTCAATTTTCGCCGCCGCATTCATCAGCACCTCATGATCCGGCCCACTGACCCGGTAGACGGCTGTGCCGGCTTCGGTAGTGCCTAGCGAGAACCGCTGAGGCTCTGCGCGTACATCTCCATGATGCTGCGCGAAGTAAGCCCGAGTTCGGGCAATCACGACGTCAATGTTGGTGCCTGCCTTGACCGTCACGACAAAGTACGCGATGTTCGATGCTGGCAATGGGGGATTGAGCCCAAGGATGAAGCGCGGCCCACCGTCAGCGACGTAGCCAATGTGATCCGTGATTTCGGGGTTGATTTCTTGATCACCGAGCCAGCCGCTCACTTCCTTCACTTTGGCAAGAGTGAGCCGTGAATCCGTTCCAGGGGCGAGCTGCACCGGTATTTGGAATTGAACTCGGTCGGACTTCGGCAAGAAGTCGTATGGCAGTGTCGTGAATCCGTACAGAGCTACGGCCAATGCACCCGTCATCACACCAACGTAGATCGCCTTGTGGTCAAGCACCCACTCAAGCAACTTGCGATAGCCGCGATAGAAGCGTGTGTTGTAGGTTTGCGCGTCATTCGCCGGTTGATGATGCACTTTGGTGAAGTGGTAGCACAGCAGTGGAGTGACGGTCAGACACAACAGCCAAGATCCGAGTAACGTGAGCGCGAGGACAATGACGAGAGAGCGCAGATACTCACTCGTCGCACTCTGGCCGAAGAAGAACGGGGAGAAGGCGATGACGATAACCAATGAGGACGTCAGCAGCGGCAGTGCGAGGGTACGACCCGCTTCGAGACAAGCCTGTTTGCGGTCTTCACCGGCTGCCAAGCGCCGTTCAATGTCTTCGGCAATCACGATGCCGTTGTCTACCAAGAGCCCCAAAGCGATGATGATGGCTGCCATCGAAACACTTTGCAGCTCGATGTTCAGCGCGCGCATCACGATCAGTGCCCCCAGAATGGTAAGCGGCACGATCATCCCGACGATGAATCCTGTGCGCCATCCCAGGAAAAGGACGACGACGCCGAGCACGATGACAATCGTTTCGATCATCACCTGGTTCATCTTGCCCATTTCACGTTTGACGACGTCTGCCTGGAATGTCACATAGGAGAGCTCGAAACCTGCGGGCAGAAGTTTCTCAAGCTCGGCCACACGGGATTTGAGGGCTACGCCGAATTGCTCCACGTTCTGGCCCGAGGTCATGGACACTGCCATCACTACGGCAGGCTGGCCCTTATAGACTGCAGCAGACTCGGGAGGATCTGCAGGTTGTACCTGCACGCGCGCAAGCTCTCCCAGTGAGATTGAAGGAGCAGGCGAAGCACCGCGCGCACCCTGAGCTTGCGCCATCATGATCGGCAACGCGCGCAGCGAAGCGGCGTCGCGAACCTCTCCACTAACAGCCAGCGAAGCGTTGATGCCACCGATGGCGATTTGCCCGCCTGAAAGCACGACGTTTTGTTTAACGAGTTGATCGATCACCCCTTGTGGGGTCAATCCAAGCTGGGCTAGTTTTGGTCGATCAAATTCGAGATAGACGCGCTCTTCCTGCAAGCCGTAGAAGCTGATGCGATCAACGCCGGGAAGCGCGTATAGGCGATCGCGCATCTCTTTCAACGACACACGCATTTCGCCCATGGAGTAGCCCGGCGCGGTCACCGCAATGGAGGCCACGGCAACACGGCCGAAGTCGTCGTTGACAAATGGCCCCAACGTACCCTGTGGAAGCAGAGGCTGAGCATCGGCAACCTTCGCGCGAACGCGCTGCCATATGGGGGCTAGGTCGGTGTACCGCTCCCAGATCGTGACCTGTATGACGGCCCCGCCCGCGCGAACGGTTGTGGTTACACGCTTGACCTCGGCCAGCTCCCGCAAACGCTCCTCGATCGGACGCGCGATCAACTGCTCAACACGTTCGGCTGGCATGCCAGGGTTCAGAACGGCAACAACCGCATCTCGAATCGTGACCGATGGCTCTTCCTGCGAAGGGAAATTGAGAAACGTGGCAATGCCGGCAACAAGAATGATGACCGCGGCAAGGTAGGTGAGTCTGCTGGCGCGCAGCGCCATTTCTGTGATCTTCATAGCGAAGTCTTCCTGTAGCGGGTCAGCGTCCGGCCAATTGGGTCGTGGCCTTGAGTGGGGTGACTTGTTGCTCGTTCGTCAGCCAACTCGCGCCAGCCGCGACTACCATCTCGCCGCGCTTCAGGCCGCCCACAACGCGAACGTTGTCGCCGCCTGGCTCGCTCTGGAATTGCACTTCCCGGCGGTGCACCTTCTTTCCGGTCACGTCATATACAAACACTGCGGCTTGTCCTGCTTTCTCACTGAGCACCAGTGCCGAATAGGGAAGCATCAGACGATCTGGTGAGGCATCCTTCGCTTCCGGTGCCTTCAGCAATACTTGAACGGCAGACCCGGGTCGAAGACTGCGCGCAAGAGTAGCATCTTGAGGAACGAGCACGACAGGTAAAAGTGAGCCATTTTCAGCACGCAAGCCGATGCGTTGTACCGAAGCACGAACGGGACTTGCTGACTCGCTCAGGCGCAGTTCGGCGACCTGCCCAATTTTGATATTTGCCGCCTGGGTCGTCGATGCAGTCGCAAGGACTTCTACGCCGCTGCGTAGTCCATCCACTTGAAGCACCGGCGCTCCGGCTGCAATATCTGTGAACGGCAGAGCGAGTTTCTCCGCGACGACGCCGTCGAATGGCGCATGAATGGCGGCCCCCCTTCGCGCACGCTCGGCAAGGCCGAATGCGGCCTTTGCATTGCGCACCTGGCCTTCAGCTGCAACCAACTGTGCTTTCACACTCTCGAATGCAGCCGGGGAGATTACGTTGCCCTCAAGCAGCCCCCTTTGCTGCGTTGTCTGCACGATTCTGTCTGCCAATGCGGCTTCCGCAGCAGCGAGTGTCGCCCGAGCCTGTTCTAGGCGGAGTTGCTCGGGCTGAACATCCAACTCAGCCAGAAGCTGTCCGCGAGAGAAGCGATCTCCCACGTCCACATGAAGCTTGCTGATACGCCCGCCAGTCTCGAACCCCAAGGTACTCCGCTCACTGGAGCGAGCTAGACCACTCAATTCAATGCGATTGGCCACAGAACCTACATCCCCCACCGTGAGCAGCTTGACCGCTCGCGGTGGATCGGAAGCAGGCTCCTTCTGACTATCACAGCCGGCAAGCGATGCGAGCAGAACAAACGCGAGGCCGACTTTCTGCATTTGCCAGGACTGGGATTTAAAGGGAGTGCAAGACACGGGAAGGCCTTTCATCAGCGTTTATCAATAGGGGTGAGTTCCAGTTCGCCGCGGGCGAGCGCCTGGAGGGTGTGCATGAGTCGAGAAAGGTCTTCGGCAGCAAACGTCGGAAAACCCATCATTTCGGCGAGGAAGACTCCGTCCAAGGCAAATAGAACGATTCCGGCGATATCGGTGCCGCGTGGAGATTTGCTCGCGTTCTCGTACTGCCTGCGGTACCAGCCGCGCACAGGCTCAAGCAGCGTGGGGTCTTCAGCCACGGCCGCCAGCAATGCAGCGCTCATCTTTTGCATCCCGCCGTCAGGCATAGCCGAGACCTGGCTGGATAGCCAAGGGTCTGGATCGCCGACGAATGGCAGCTCTCGCTCTTCCTGCCCGCCATCAAACGCCGAGACCTGGTCATCAATCATCGTGAGGAGCAGATCGCGCTTGGTCTTGAAGTGGTACAGGAACGCACCTTTGCTCATTCCTGCCCGTGCAACGACCGCGTCAAGCGTTAGGTGCCCGGCACCTCCCTCCATGACTACGTCACGCGCAGCTTGAAGGATGCGCTCCCGTGTTTGTTGCGCTTTCTTAGAGATGGAGGGGGCTTCAGCGCCGTTGTCCGCCGAATGCGACTCCTCTGGGCTTGATTTCATACGAGTTGCCATGGTGAAACTCCAAAGATGCTTGATTTTTGAATCGTCTGGACGGTATAGTACACGCCATGAACTATGCCCGTCAAGACGGCCTCCTCAATTCACAACCTAGTGGCTCAACATGTCCGATCCCTACGCCCGCCGCGGCCTTACTGCTGTTGCATTCCTATCGATCACGCTTCTCGCCGCGTGCAGCCACTCGCCTCACAGGGTGGAGACATCACGCGTTGAGGTTCCGGCCAAATTCATGAACGAAGCGGGTCTGGCTGTGCAGCAGGTGCCAGCACAAGCACTCCCGGCCGAGTGGTGGACGGCGTACGGTGATCCGCTGATTGACGCGCTGGTGCGCAACGCGCTGGAGCACAACACCGATCTCGCTATTGCAAGAGCGCGGATTGATGAAGCTGTGGCGATCACCCGACGTACACGCGCTTCAATGTTCCCTAGCTTGGCGCTCACGCCCCAAGCAACGCGCGCGCGACTTTTCTTTGGCACCGACCATCAGCAGCGATGCCAGGCTTCCGCTGTCGGCTTCATGGGAAGTTGATCTAGCGGGCCGCCTCTCGCATGCCGCTGATGGCGCACGGATGGACGCAGTTGCTGTCGAACAGAACTGGTTCGCGACACGTTGGCAGATCGCCTTTGAGACAGTGTCCGCTGCACTGCAGCAGCGGCAGGCGGCAGAGCTGGAAGATCTGGCAAAAGAGCGACTTCAAGTCGCCGAGCGCCTTGAGCGTCTGACAGAGCAGAAGTTCAAGGCAGGTCAAGCTACGGGCTTTGACATTGAACGCACGCGTTCCGAGGTCATCGCCCTCCGGGTGGAGCAAGAGCAGTTGCGACGCGTACGCGGCGAAGCAACGCATGCCTTGGATGTGCTCGTTGGCCGGATTCCGGGGGCGCTTGGCAGCGGTCCTGCGCTTGCCTCTCTCACCATGCCCGATTGGACTCCCAGAAGCGTGCCAGGCGAATTGCTGCAGCAGCGCCCCGACGTCAGAGCCGCGCAGGCGCGTCTTGCAGCGGCGACGGCGCGATGGAACGCAGCAGAAGGCGAGCGGCTCCCCAAACTTGTGCTCGATTTGAGTGGTGGGCGCCAACGCTTCGAGAACAACGGAACACGTGTGGCAGGGAACATTTTCTCTCTGGGCTTGGGTGTGACGCTTCCGATCTTTGACGGTGGAGCAATACAAGCGGGAATCGACGAGGGCTCAGCACGCAGTCGCGGCGCACAGGCTGACCTGGAACGCACGGTTTTGCTTGCGCTTCAGGATGTGGAGAACGCTTATCTGGGCTGGCAGACCCAGCGGACTTCTCTGCAGCATCAGGTCGATGGTCTTGTCGTCGCTGATCGACTCCTTGACCGCAGTCGACGCCTCTTTGAGGCGGGACAGGTGGATGCGACCGTTGTTGCAGAAGCGGAGCGTGGCACCTTGTCCCAGCGAGCGGCTCTGGTCCGTGCTCGCGCCGACGCAGCCGTGCAATGGGGTGTTCTCGCTAAAGCGCTTTCTGGTTCGCCAGAGCATGTGAATCTGCAATCTTCACCCTGAGTCCTTGAGTTGGAAGAACGCAGCATGGCAGCGAGTTTTAAATACTGAATAGATCGACGATTAGTAGGGGACGCATGGAAATTCGACATCTACGTTGTTTTATGGCGCTCGCCGAGGAACTTCACTTCGCTCGCGCCGCTGCGAAACTGCATATTGAGCAGTCCCCACTGTCTCGCACGATCAAAGAACTCGAAGAGGAGTTAGGAGCACAGCTCTTTATTCGGAACACGAGAAGCACGCGTTTGACACGAGCTGGGTTGATGCTCATGGAGCACGCACCTCGGGTGTTCGCATCCTTGCAACAGGCGCGGGACTGCGTGAAGGCAGCAAAAAATGGCTTTCATGGACAACTCCGCGTCGCCTTGTCAGACGGCGCAACACTACTGTGCTTACCAGCCCTATTGGCGTTGTGTCGCGAGGAGGAGCCCGAGGTTGAGATTCGCTTTTTTGAGGTGCCACTATCCCAACAAATCAAAGGATTGCACGACGACCTGTATGACGTCGGCTTTGCACAGTCCGACGACGTAGGTGATGGAATCGTCGCACTTCCCGCGTGGACTGACACGCTTATGGTGGCGCTGCCAGCTCGGCATCCGTTGCTGGCTCTTAAGCGAATTCCATTGGATGAACTGCTGCGCTACCCGCTAGTGCTATCTGATCCTCAAGTGTGCGAGGGCCACGCCAAGCACATTGAGCGAGTACTTAGCCGGGCTGAAATGCAGCCTCTAGTTGCCGAGCGGGTTACCACTTTCGACCTGATGATGGCGTTGGTATCTGCCGGTTTTGCACTCGGACTTACAGGGGCTGCACACATTGCAGCCTCCCGAGAGCCAGGAGTCGTGGCGAGGCCGCTTTCGACACGCGTACCACCTTTGACGACCTATCTACTCAGACTTGAAGGCGATCCGTTTGACGAGCTTGCGCGCTTCATTCAGCGAGTACAGGCCATCGAATTGCCAGAGTTTCTCAGGTCAACAAAAAGCCGAAATCCCGATCTTCCGGAGGAATTGATGCCATGAGACTCGCCATCACGCTCGTCGCTGCAATGCTAGTCGCATGCGGTCAATCTGATAAACCGCACAAAGCCACTAGTGCAGAAAAGAAAACCCCGACAGTAGAAGAGCTGGTGGCAGACCCGGAACAGCTCAAGAAGTTGCGCCAGCAATGCAAGACGGATCGGCCTACTTTGGGCGAACTGCTTTGCAACCGGGTAGCGGAGGCAACACGTAAGCGGTTCTACGGTGACGGAAAAACGCCATACACACCGCCCAAAGAATCCCCCAAATTCTGAAATTCAGCAATTCAGCAATTCAGCAATTCAGCAATTCAGCAATTCAGCAATTCAGCAATTCGCTAGTCTGCCTGAATCTTCTGTTCGGCACGCTGATATTCGCCGGCGCTTACGGAGTCACTCCCTGGCTAGACACAGCGCGAATTCATTCTTTCTTATCGACCTTTCTGCCCCAAACGGTCTTTGACCGGCACTAAGCCAGCACCGATCCTGACGCCTGCGGCACATTTCTAAGCCGCGTTTCCCAAGGGAATCAGCGTAGGAGAGATTGGAGGCGGGGCTATGCAAGGTACGAATGTGCTGTTCGGTCAGATAGCCGTGGTATTCGGCATCGTGATCGCGGGTGTGTGGGGCGCCACACAATGGACGGCAGCAGCCCTTGGCTATCAGGTACGCCTTGGCTCCCCCTGGTTTGATTTCCTCGGCACACCGATCTACCTCCCGTGGAAGCTGTTTGAGTGGTGGTTCTTCTTCGATGCCTACGCGCCACGCGTTTTCGACACGGGCGGTGCCATAGCGGGTGGCAGTGGCTTGCTGGCGGTGGTGGTCGCAGTCTGCATGTCGATCTGGCGCTCTCGTCAATCACGCCTAGTCACGACCTATGGCTCGGCACGCTGGGCAAGTACGGAGGACATTCGCAAAGCCGGCCTTACGCAGCCGATCGGCGTGTTCCTCGGTCAGCACGATGGCAAGTACCTTCGGCATGAAGGCCCGGAACACATCCTCACTTTCGCGCCCACGCGCTCAGGCAAAGGCGTCGGCCTTGTGGTGCCGACGCTGCTTTCTTGGCCTGCATCCGCCGTAGTCCACGACATCAAGGGCGAGAATTGGCAGATCACCGCAGGTTGGCGCTCACGCTACTCACACTGCCTGCTGTTCAATCCGACCGATGCGAAGTCGGCGGCCTACAACCCGCTGCTAGAAGTTCGGCGCGGCGCACATGAAGTGCGTGACGTACAGAACATAGCCGACATTCTGGTCGATCCAGAAGGCGCGCTTGAGAAGCGCAACCATTGGGAGAAGACTTCGCACGCGCTGCTGGTCGGGGCCATCCTGCATGTGCTCTACGCGGGCGAGGACAAGACGCTGCGCGGCGTCGCCAATTTCCTCTCCGATCCGGCCAGCCCCTTCGAGCTGACCTTGCACCGGATGATGACCACACAGCACCTCGTGAACGTGGAAGGTGGTGGCCCGCATCCAGTCGTCGCTTCGGCGGCGCGCGAAGTGCTCAACAAGTCGGACAACGAGCGTTCCGGCGTGTTGAGCACCGCCATGTCGTTCCTGGGCCTCTACCGCGACCCCACGGTGGCCGAAGTCACCTCGCGCTGCGACTGGCGTATCGCCGACCTGATCGCGTCCGAGCATCCGGTGTCGCTTTATCTGGTAGTGCCACCTTCGGATATTTCGCGGACGAAACCGCTCATTCGCCTGATCCTCAACCAGATCGGCCGACGGCTCACCGAATCGCTCGACGGCAGCGACGGCATCGAACGCCGCCACAAGCTGCTGCTGATGCTCGATGAGTTCCCGGCGCTGGGCCGCCTGGACTTCTTCGAGACGGCGCTTGCCTTCATGGCGGGCTACGGAATCCGCAGTTTTCTTATCGCCCAATCGCTCAACCAGATCGACAAAGCCTACGGCCAGAACCATTCGATTCTGGATAACTGCCATGTCCGCGTGACGTTCGCCACCAACGATGAACGCACTGCGAAACGGATCTCCGAAACGCTTGGCACCGCTACCGAACTGCGCGCGCAGCGCAACTATGCCGGGCACAGATTGGCACCGTGGCTGGGGCACCTCATGGTGTCGCGGCAGGAGACGGCCCGCCCGCTACTGACGCCCGGTGAAGTGATGCAGCTTCCGACTGAGGAAGCTGTGGTGATGGTGTCCAGCGTGGCACCGATCAAGGCCAAGAAGCTGCGCTACTACGCCGACGCGAATTTCAAGAACCGCGTTTTACCGCCGCCTGTGCTCGCGGCCGGGCAATACGCGGACGCGCCACCGGCCCGGCCCGACGACTGGAGCGGCCTATCGATCCCAGCCGTGTCAACGGTCCGGGCTGCGGGCCTGTCCGGCGATGGCACAGGCACCGCCGATGACGGCGGCCCACGCCGACAGCCGGAGCTATCCGAAGTCAGCGAATACAGCCCCGAACCGCTGCTCGCCGGCCATGACCTGACTCTGCTCGATGACGACGACGACCTGCCGCTGCCGCTTCCCGGCCAGCTCGACCCGGCCATGCAGCGCACGGCCCGGCTGGCTTCCCTCGACCCCAACGACGGAATCGACTTATGAGCCAATACCGCCTCAATCTGTTCATTCAGCCCGAGCACGCCAAGCGTCTCGAAGAACTGGCCGCCAAGAAAGGCGTGTCCAAGTCGTCCATTGTCGCGGCGGCGCTCGCGTCGTGGCTATCGCCCGATGCTGGCGACCAGCGCGAGGCGGCCATCGCCAAGCGGCTCGATCGCCTGTCGCGGCAGGCCGAGCGCATGGAGCGCGACCAGAACATCCAGATCGAAACACTGGCGCTGTTCATCCGCTACTTCCTGACCGTCAGCACCCCGATTCCCGAAGCCCATCAGGACGCAGCTCGCGCCCAAGGCAAAGCGCGTTTCGAGCAATTCGTGGAGCGGCTCGGCCGCCACCTGCTGCGTGGCCGCAGCCTGGTGCGCGACGTTGTGGAAGAACTGCACCCAGACCCGGCGCGAATGGATGACGCGGAGGCACTGGCTGAAGCGCAGGAGCGTGCCTCATGAGCGCCATTCCGCAAACCCCGCCCGAACTCTCATCCGCCGCAACCTCTCTGGATCGCCGTATCCAGATGCTGCGCACGGCAATGGGGCCAGTCATCGCCGCTGCGCTGGCCGACCCCGACGTGGTGGAAATCATGCTCAACCCCGACCGCACCCTATGGGTGGATCGGTTGTCATCGGGCCGCATGCCGCTGGGCGTGGAGCTGTCCCAAGACGATGGCGAACGCATCATCCGGCTGGTGGCTGCGCACGTCGGCGCAGAGGTGCATCGCGGGCGGCCGCTGCTGACCGCCGAGCTGCCCGAAACCGGCGAGCGGTTCGAGGGCATCTTGCCGCCCGCAGCGCCCGGCCCAGCCTTCGCGCTGCGCAAGCGCGCCGTGAGCATCATCGGGCTGGATCGCTATGTGGCCGACGGCATCTTGACCACAGGCCAGGCCGAGTTCCTGCGCCGCGCCGTGCGTGAGCGCCAGAACATCCTGATCGCCGGGGCGACGAGCAGCGGCAAAACCACACTCGCCAATGCCTTGCTTGCGGAGATCGCCGCCACGGGCGACCGCGTGCTTGTGCTCGAAGACACCATCGAGCTGCAATGCGCAGCCCGCGACCATGTGCCGCTGCGCACCCGCGCTGGCGTCGTGTCTATGACCGAGCTGGTGCGGGCCACGATGCGCCTGCGCCCCGACCGCGTGATCGTCGGCGAGGTACGCGGCGGCGAAGCCCTGGACTTGGTTAAGGTGTGGGGCACCGGCCACCCCGGCGGCATCGCCACCATCCACGCCGGTTCCGCGCTGGGCGCGCTGCTGCGCCTCGAACAGTTGATTCTTGAAGTGGCGGTGAACCCACCGCGTGCGCTGATCGCCGAGGCGGTCAACGTCGTGATCCACATCGCCGGGCGTGGCCGCAAGCGCCGCGTCGAAAGCATCGCCCGTGTCGTCGGTTTCGACGGCACCGGCTATCGCCTGGCGGACGCGCTGGAAACACCGTTTCCCGAGCTGATGCCGGTTCCTCTCGCAGCCGATGCCGCTGCGCCTTCCTCGTCCCTTGACCTACCTGGAGAACTGCCATGACGCAGATGCACGTTCACGCTTTCCGTAATTCCGTAAATCCGGTTTCAACCATCGCACGCCTGCGGCGGCTGGCCGGCCCCGCGCACCACGGCCTGCTGCTGGCCGCAGTCATGCTGATGACGGCGGGCACGGCGAAGGCATCCGGCTCCTCGATGCCGTGGGAAGGCCCGCTGCAATCCATTCTGGAGTCGATTCAGGGGCCGGTGGCACGCATCGTCGCGGTCATCATCATCATCGCCACGGGCCTCGCGCTCGCCTTCGGCGACACGTCGGGCGGCTTTCGCAAGCTGATCCAGATCGTGTTCGGTTTGAGCATCGCGTTCGCCGCGTCCTCGTTCTTCCTGTCGTTCTTCAGCTTCTCCGGCGGGGCTGTCGTATGAGTGGCCCGGATAGCTTCGCGGCCGGCTTCGAGGTGCCGCTACATCGCTCGCTGACCGAGCCGCTCTTGATGGGCGGCGCACCGCGCACGGTGGCGATTGCCAACGGCACGCTAGCCGCTGCCGTCGGGCTGGGCCTGCAACTCTGGATTCCTGGCGTAGTGCTCTGGATCGTCGGTCACTCGCTGGCCGTGTGGGGCGCGAGGGTCGATCCGCAGTTCATGCAGGTCTTCGCCCGGCACATCAAGCACAAGCCGCTGCTGGACGTGTAGGAGACGCCGCCATGCTTAACCTTGCCGAATACCGCCAGCGGCCCGCCTTGCTGGCCGACTGGCTTCCCTGGGCTGGGCTGATCGCGCCGGGCGTGGTGCTGAACAAGGATGGCTCGTTTCAGCGCACGGCGCGCTTTCGCGGGCCTGATCTGGACAGCGCCACGCAGGGCGAATTGATCGCCACGACGGCACGGCTAAACAACGCGTTGCGCCGGCTGGGTTCGGGCTGGGCGCTGTTCGTGGAAGCCGAGCGCCAGTCGGCCGCGGACTATCCGCATTCCGACTTTCCCGAACCGCTGTCCTGGCTGGTGGACGAAGAACGCCGCGCTGCCTTTGAGGAATCGGGGAACCACTACGAAAGCAGCTATCACCTGACGCTAGCCTATCTGCCGCCGGAGGAATCCCGCGCTCGTGCAGCCAAGCTGCTCTACGAGCACGCGCCGGGCGATGGTGTGGACTGGCGCGGTCGGCTTGACGCCTTCCTGGCAGAAACGGATCGGGTTTTCGACCTGCTCGATGGCGTGATGCCAGAAATCGTCTGGTTGGACGATGCCGCGACGCTGACTTATCTTCACGCCACGGTGTCCACGCGGCGCTACCGGCTGGCCGTGCCCGAGGTGCCTTTCCACCTCGACGCACTGCTGGCCGATTCCGCCCTAGTCGGCGGCCTTGCGCCCATGCTGGGTGACCAGCATCTGCGCGTGGTGTCGGTGCGGGGCTTTCCGACCTCGACCTGGCCGGGCCTGCTGGACGACCTCAATCGCCTGGGCTTTGCCTATCGCTGGAGTACCCGGTTTCTCTGCCTCGATAAAGCCGAGGCGGAAAAGGAGCTGGGCCGCCTGCGTCGCCAGTGGTTTGCGAAACGGAAGAATGTCATTGCGCTACTGCGCGAAACCATCTTCCAGCAGGAATCGCCGCTGGTGGACACGGATGCCAGCAACAAGGCGGCCGACGCGGATGCCGCCTTGCAAGAGCTTGGCAGCGATCAAGTCGCCTTCGGCTACCTCACCGCCACGGTGACGGTGTTCGATGACGACCCTGCCGTAGCCGACGAAAAGCTGCGCATGGTGGAACGTGTCATCCAAGGACGTGGCTTCGTCACCATCCCCGAAACCTTAAATGCAGTCGATGCGTGGCTGTCGTCCATACCAGGCAATGCCTATGCCAACGTGCGCCAGCCCATCGTCTCGACGCTGAATCTGGCGCACATGATGCCGGTGTCCGCCGTGTGGGCTGGGCCGGAGAAAAACGCCCATCTCGACGGCCCGCCGCTGATCGTCACGCGCACGGATGGCGCGACGCCGTTCCGGCTGGTGACGCACATCGGCGACGTGGGGCATACGCTGGTCGCGGGGCCGACGGGCATGGGAAAATCTGTCCTGCTGGCGATGCTCGCCTTGCAGTTCCGCCGCTATGGCGGCTCGCGCATCTTCGCCTTCGACATGGGGCGATCCATGCGGGCGACGGTGCTGGGCCTGGGCGGCGAACACTACGACCTCGGCGCGGACGGCGCCATTGCCTTTCAGCCCTTGGCCCGTATCGACAGCGAAGGCTATCGCACCTGGGCCGCCGAGTGGATCGAAGGCCGCCTGCTGCATGAAGGCGTGACCGTCGGCCCCGACGAGAAAGCCGCCATTTGGTCGGCGCTCGGCAGCCTCGCTGGTGCGCCGGTGGAGCAGCGCACGATGACCGGGCTTTCGGTGCTGCTGCAATCGAACGCGCTGCGGCAGGCATTGTCGCCGTATGTGCTGGGCGGCGCGCACGGCAAGCTACTGGATGCCGACCGCGACCGGCTCGGCAGCGGCGACGTGCAGGGCTTTGAGATGGAAGAGCTAATGCACAGCCCCGCCGCCGTGCAAGCGGTGCTGCGCTACTTGTTCGCCCGCTTCGATGCACGTTTCGACGGTGCTCCCACGCTGCTGATTCTCGATGAAGCCTGGCTATTCCTTGATGAACCGTCCTTCGCGGCACGCATCCGGCAATGGTTGAAAACTCTGCGCAAGAAAAACGTGTCGGTGATCTTCGCCACGCAGTCGCTTGCCGACATCAAGGATTCGACCATCGCGCCCGCGATCATCGAAAGCTGCGCGAGCCGGATTTTCTTGCCCAACCCGCAGGCGACCGAGCCGCAGATTCGCACGGTCTACGAGGGCTTTGGCCTCAACAGTCGGCAAATCGAAATCGTCGCCACCGCGCAGCCCAAGCGCGACTACTACTACCAATCGCGCCTGGGCAATCGTCTGTTCGACCTCGACCTGGGGCCAGCCGCGCTCGCCTTCTCGGGCGCATCCACACCGCAAGACCAACGCGACATTGACCGAGTGCTGACGCAGGCCGGCGCTCCCGGCTTCGCCGGTGCGTGGCTACGCCATCGCGGCCTCGATTGGGCCGCCGACCTGCTGCCGTCCTCGCCGTCGGCGGCTTCTTTCCTCGCTACTCAACCCCTGGAGATTTCGCCATGAAGACCCGTGTACTTTCCGTTTCGCTCGCCGCCGCGCTGGCCGGCTCGCTGATGCTCGCTCAGCCAGCGGCGGCGCTCACTTTCGTTGATCCCGTCAACTTGGTGCAGAACACGCTGACTGCCATCCGCACGCTGGAGCAGATCAACAACCAGATCAACCAGCTCCAGAACGAAGCGCAGATGTTGATGAACCAGGCGCGCAACCTGGCGAATCTCGACTTCAACATCGTCAACCGGCTGCGCTCGACGCTCGCCACGACTGAACGCCTGATTGCCGAGGCGCAAGGGCTGGCCTACGACGTGCAGAGCATGGATGCCACGTTCTCGCGCCTGTACCCGGAGCAGTACGCCGCCACCATCAGCGGCGACCGCATGGCACAGGACGCACGCGAACGCTGGAAGAACACGCTCGACGGCCTGCACACCGCGATGCGGATGCAGGCGCAGGTGTCGCAGAACCTGACGCAAGACGAAAGCGCGCTGGCCGACCTCGTGAGCCAAAGCCAATCGGCCACGGGTGCGCTGCAAGCGATGCAGGCAACGAACCAGCTTCTCGCCTTGCAGGCCAAGCAGTCCATCCAGGCCCAGCAGCTCCAGATCACACAAGACAGGGCGGCCTCGCTGGAGCTGGCGCGGCAGGCAGCGGCCACCGAGCGCGCCCGCGAAGTGCGGCGGCGCTTCCTGGGCACCGGCACGCCGTACACACCGCAGTCCGTCAACTTCTACAACAACTGACGGGAGGCGGCCATGCGATGCGTTCCTGTCCTGCTGGCCGTGCTGCTGACCGCATGCGGCCAGCAGCCGGCTGAAGACCTGACCGCCACCTTGGCCGCCGATCCCGTGCGGCTCAAGGCGCTGCGCGCCCAATGCGCAGCCGACCGGCAAACCGCAGGCGAAGACACCTGTCGCGCCGCTGCCGAAGCCTTCCGGCGGCGCTTCTTCACCGGCCAGACTGGGCCGGACGAATACCGGACGCTGGCAGAACTGCCGCCGATTCCGGCGAGTTTCGACACGCCAACCGACGACGCGCCGGAAGGTGATGCGTCGCTCGCCGCTGCGGAGGACACGCCATGAACGACGTAACGATCATCGACAGATTCCTCGATACCTTCTCGCGCTACATCGACTCCGGTTTCGGTCTGCTGCAAGGCGAAGTCGCGTTCCTGACGGCCACTCTCATTGTCATCGACATGACCATTGCCGGTCTGTATTGGGCCATGAGCCATGCGACCGGCCAGGGCGAGGACGTGATCGCCAAGCTGCTGCGCAAGGTGCTTTACGTCGGTGCCTTCGCCTACATCATCGGTAACTTCAATTGGCTGTCGAGCATCGTGTTCCGCTCGTTCGCCGGGCTAGGCATCACCGCCACTGGCTCGGCCATAACGATGGAGAACTTCTTGCAGCCGGGTCGGCTTGCCAAGACCGGCATCGACGCCGCTGCGCCGATCCTCGACCAGATCGGTGACATGGCCGGCTTCCCCGAAGTGTTCGTGAACCTCGACCCCATCGTGGTGCTGTTCATCGCTTGGCTGGTGGTGATCCTCTGTTTCTTCGTGCTCGCGGTTCAGCTTTTCATCACGTTGATCGAGTTCAAGCTGACCACGCTTGCCGGCTTCGTCTTGATCCCGTTTGCGCTCTGGAACAAAACCTCGTTCCTCGCGGAAAAGGTGCTCGGCAATGTGGTTTCGTCAGGCATCAAGGTCTTGGTGCTGGCGGTAATCGTCGGCATCGGCTCGGGCCTGTTCGCGGAGTTCCAGGTTCATCCCGACGAGCCTTCCATCGACCATGCGCTTGTCGTGATGCTGGCTTCGCTTGCCTTGCTGGCGCTGGGCATCTTCGGCCCCGGCATCGCCACGGGCCTTGTGTCCGGTGCGCCGCAGCTCGGCGCGGGTGCGATGGCGGGCGCTGCCGTCGGCGCGGTAGGCACGGGTGTTGCCATCGGTGCCGCCGCGACCGGCGTGGGCGGTGCCGTCATGGCGGGCGCACGCATGGCCCCGGCCGCCGCAAAGCTGGCCGGGAGCGGCGCACGCGCCGCCACGTCGGCGGCCAGCAGCGCCAAGTCCGCATTCCAGGCCGGTTCCGCCGCTGCGGGCGGCGGGGCTAAAGGCGCGGCTGCGGGCCTCGGCAATGTCGCCAAGACCGGCGCGCAAGCGGCAGGCCGCCGAGCTGCATCGGGCGCTTCCGCTGCCGGTCAGAAGGTGGCCGACTCCTTCCGGGCAGGATGGAACGGTGCGGATGTCGGCGCTGCCGGTTCCGGCCAGGCCGCCGCAGGCGAAGGCGCAGCCAGCGCGCCGAAGCAAGAGCAACCCGCCTGGGCAAAGCGGATGCACCGCCGCCAGCAGATCACCCATGCCGCAACCACCGCAGCCCACACGCTGCGCAGTGGCGACGGCGGCGGCTCAGGGCAAGGCCCAAGCCTGCGCCCCGATGCGTGACCCGATACCTGACCACCAAGGAGAACCCTATGCGATTCAAACGCCCGCAGGTGCGCTATGCCGACACGCCGCAGCCTGCCACCCCGTACCAATCCGCCGCGCAGGTGTGGGACGAGCGCATCGGCTCGGCCCGCGTCCAGGCCAAGAACTGGCGTTTTATGGCCTTCGGCTGCCTCACGCTTGCGCTGCTGATGGCCGGTGGCCTGGTGTGGCGCTCGGCGCAGTCCATCGTCACCCCTTACGTCATCGAGGTCGATCAGTCGGGGCAGGTGCGCGCCGTCGGCGAAGCCGCCACGCCGTACCGGCCCGCCGATGCGCAGATCGCGCACCACCTGGCGCGCTTCGTGACGCTGGTGCGCTCGCTGTCTATCGATCCCATCGTGGTGCGGCAAAACTGGCTGGACGCCTACGACTACACCACCGACAAAGGCGCGGCGGTGCTCAACGACTACGCCAGCAAGAACGATCCTTTCGCCCGTGTTGGCCGCGAGTCGGTGACGGTGCAGATCACCAGCGTGGTACGCGCCAGCGATGCCTCGTTCAACGTCCGTTGGACGGAGCAACGGTTCATCAACGGTGCCCCCGCCGGGACCGAGCGATGGAACGCGGTGCTTTCCACCGTCCTGCAAACCCCGCGCACCGAACAGCGCCTGCGCAAGAACCCGCTGGGTATCTACGTCAACGGCCTGTCGTGGAGCCGCGAACTGGATTCTTCTGAAGGAGCCAAGCCATGAACCTGTCTTTCCGCTTATACGCTTTCGCGCTGACCGTGGTGGCCCTGTCGGGCTGCGCTTCGCAGGGCAAGCCGCCTCCGTCCATTTCGCTCGATGAGCCGGTGCAGGCACAGCCGCTGCCGGAGCCGCCTGCTCCAGTGGAAGTCGTCGCCATGCCCGAGCCGCTGGCGCTGCCAGCGCAGTTGAAGCCGCTGCACGAGTTGGACGCGGCCCCGGCTAAGCCGGAGCCGGCCGATGAGAAGGTGCGCGTTTCCCGTGCCAATGCCGAGGCGCGCATCGCGCCCACGCGCGAGGGCTACGTCAATGCGATTCAGGTGTGGCCCTTCACCGATGGTGCGCTCTACCAAGTCTATGCCGCGCCGGGACGCGTGACCGTGGTTTCCTTGCAGCCGGGCGAGGAACTAGTGACGGTCGCAGCCGGCGATACCGTGCGCTGGATCGTCGGTGACACGTCCAGCGGCAGCGGCGACGCGATGCGCATCAATGTGCTGGTCAAGCCCATCCGCTCAGGCCTCAAGACGAATTTGGTCATCACCACCAGTCGCAGAACATACCTGCTGGAACTGACCTCGACGGAAAAGGCATGGATGGCGTCGGTGTCCTGGGACTACCCAAAAGACCGGATGTTGGCCTTGCAGCGCCAGTCGCAGGCGGCTAGCGCCGCCGCACCGGTCGATACCGGACTGTCGCTGGAGAAGATCCTCTTCCGATATTCCGTCTCAGGCAGCAATCCGCCGTGGAAGCCGCTGCGCGCCTTCGACGATGGCGAGAAGGTCTATATCCAGTTCCCGCCGGGAATCGCCCAAGGCGAGCTGCCACCGCTGTTCGTCATCGGCGCGCAGGGCGACGGACAACTGGTGAATTACCGTTTTCGCTCGCCTTACTACATCGTGGATCGGCTGTTCGGCGCGGCCGAACTGCGCCTGGGCGGCGACAAGGGTGACGTGGTGCGTATCGAACGCACGGATGGCTTGGCGCGGAGGAACTGACCATGAGCCAGGACGACACTCCCGACCTCGCCACGCCGCATGCGGGCAAGGTGGCACCCGAGGCAGTTGCGCTGCGCGCCCAACCGCGCCCGGTCACGCGCCTGAACCGGCGCACGCTGGCCATCCTCGTCGGCGGTCTCTCGGTCGCTGTGCTCGGCGCGCTGATGTGGTCGCTGCAACCGCAGCGGCGCGGTGCAGGCGAGCAGACCGAGCTTTACAACGTCGATCGCGTCTCGAAGTCCGAAGGGTTGGACGCGCTGCCGGCGGACTACTCGAAGCTGCCGCCCCCCTTGGCGGCATCCGTGCCGGAGTTGGGGCCGCCGCTGCCAGGCGATCTTGGCCCGGCCATTGTGAAGTCGCAGCAGCCGGTGACGGCCGCCTACGCGGCCCCCGGCAACGACCCCAACGACGCGTTGCGCAAGGAAGCCGAAGCAGCAGCGGCATCGGCGGTGTTCTTCCGCTCTGGTTCGCAGAAGGCCGCGCCGGTGGCGCAGACACAGGTAGCCGCTGCGCCGGGCTTCACCGCCAATGCGGCCTTCGACCCGCTGGCGGCCGGGCCTGCGTCGACGGCGGCCCAGCCCGCCGACCCGACCGCCGTGCAGAACCGGCAAGACCAGAAAGAGGCATTCCAGAAAGCCGGAACCACGGAAGCCCGTGATTCCGGCAACCTGACGCTGCCGGCGTCGCCGTATCAGGTCATGGCCGGAACGGTGGTCGCCGGGGCGCTGGTGACGGGCATCAAGTCGGACTTGCCGGGCGATGTGATCGCCACAGTGACGGAGCCGGTCTATGACACGGCTACCGGCAAGTTCCTGCTGATCCCGCAGGGGTCACGCATCCTGGGCAAATACAACAGCCAGGTCAGCTACGGGCAGAGCCGCGTGCAAGTGGTGTGGAACCGGATCATCCTGCCCGACACGTCTTCGCTCAAGCTCGACAACTTGGCCGGCACCGATCCGGCCGGCTACGCCGGCTTGGAAGATGATGTGGATTGGCATTGGGATCGCGTCTTTGCCGGTGCGGCACTGACGACGCTACTGGGCATCGGTGCCGAACTGGCTGCGCCGGAGAACCGGCAGGACGGTGATCGCGTCATCATCGCCGGCCGCGATAGCGCCCAGGACAGCATCAATCAGGTCGGTCAGGAGATGACCCGGCGCAACCTCAACATCCAGCCCACCTTGACGGAGCGCCCCGGCTTGCCGGTTCGCATCATCGTCAACCGCGATCTGGTGCTGCGGCCGTACCAGCCACTTTTCTTCAACAGGGGGACTTCGCGATGACGACGCGCAAGCTACGGCTCGGGCCGCTGCCGAAAACGGAATCCACGAAGCTGACTTTTGCTTGCCCGGCCAGCCTGAAAGCCGACCTCGACCGCTACGCTACGCTGCACGCGCAGACCTACGGCGAGGCGGTCGATGCCACGGTGCTAATTCCGCACATGCTAGAAGCCTTCATGGTCGGAGATCGGGGATTCAGGAAGGGAGGCGCGGGCAAGGCCGCGCCGCCGAAGCCAAGCTGATGATGCCGGTTTCCGCTGGCGGCCATCCCTCAAACGCGCAGCCCAAGGCTGCGCGTTCTTCATTCTGGAGGACGGCGACCGATTGGGCTATGAAGACCAAACGCGGCTACCGCCTGCAGGCAACCGCCCCCGATGCAGCACGCTCGGGCTTTCTACCGCGAAGCTCCTATGTGGCTCCCAGCCCACAACGCCACAGCCCCGCAAGGCGGCCCGAAGTAGAGCCAAACCCGCACCCCATATAGACTTCCGGCCATCAGGCTGATTTCAACAATCGCTTGACTGCGGACATTTTTTATTGCTGCGCTGCGCTCCAGGCGTCCAGTTCTTCCTTCGTTTCGAACGACACAACTACTACAGCATCATGATCAGGGCGTTGCGGCTGTCGCACCATCTGAAAAGGCGGCTCAAAGGTCATATAGTAAATAGGCTGTTCCCGGCGTGCCACCCACTCAGCTTGTTTCCGTTCTGCCAGTTCACAGGCCTCATCATACGTGTCAGCCTGAGCCAGCCATGTCGGCCTATCCCACGCCCCGCCGTTCAGACAGTACACGTGAAATTTCTCGTTATGGGTGACGCAGTAAGGATGATCCCACCAGGCATCGAGCTGGGCCTTGCTGCGCTTCTCGTTAGGCGTAATGTCGAAATTCTTCGGAAGTGTAGGGTTGTTCGGGATCTGGTTAGGCATCATGCGCCTCCTGTTCATACACGCCACGGGGAAGCGCCCGCATGTCATCAGTAATGACAAAAAGCGATTCTGAAATCGTGTTGCCTGTTGGGCGCCCGTCCCCGCAAATTACCACGGCATCATTGCCTGGGTAGCGAGCCGACTCAATGACGGCGAATTCTATGCCATCTGCACGGCGAAACCAGTACAGGCTTTCACCTTCCGGTGATGTTTCAATAGTCTTGCGGAAAAACGTTCCTTCCAGTGTTTCGGGGATGTAAGGCATAAACACTCCTTGTGTACGAAAAAGACCACAAGTTGTTACCCCTGCGGCCTGATCGGGCGAATGCTGCCATTAAGACGGTTAATCGCCCTTGTAAGGTGAGGCAACAAAATGGATTCTAACGCTGTAGCTAACATTCCAGTAGGAATAATTATCCCCGCGAACGCGGATCTAAAACTGATCATCTTTGACTTTCCCAGCATCCGTCCGCTGGGCCAGCAGCAGCAAACACGGGTTCAGCAAGGCGATACACTGTACCGGGTACTGTAAACCCCTGTCCTGCCTATGTCGGTCAGCAGGACTGGAGGCGTGAAGTTCACGTGCTGTGGCCATATACAGACTGGTCTTCCCATGACTCACTGTCATGTTCAAGGGGGCCGGTGATCCATTGTGCGGTGCGTGAAGCTCGGGAGCGAAAAGCCCATGTTTCGTCAGGGCCGATAGTGACGTTTTCCTCCGTCAATGAGGCGTTTTCTGGCATTACAGGTAACTTGCGGGTATCACGATCACCGCTTCCCAGCCAGTGTTCTACTTGCGCCTGGGTCTGAAACAAAAAAGCATGCATATGGCAGGCTGTACCGTCATTGATACCGTACATCCGAAGTCCATCATCAAACTCAGCTATAAAAATATTGTGTGACATACATTAACCTCATGGAATTCGCTTTTTCAGGGGCGAATCCTGGTGCCTTAATTAAAGGGTAAAAAGGTAAACGCTCACCAATGGTACAATATAAAAAACCAATAACGTCATCCACGAACCTTTTTTGAGGCCGTAGATGATTTTAAACGTAGTATCTCTAAACTCGTACAAAATGGAGCATCAAAATAATGAAAATAAACATGGGTAGTCTGAAAAGCGCTGCACCGCTCTTTGTTCTTATTGGCTTGATGATCGCGTTTTCGGCCTATGTGAAATCATGGGCATTGTTATACACGTTGCTGGCGTCATCAGTCATGCTCACAGTCATGATATCGTTGCCATTTCTTGTCTCGCCTTTACAGCATTCAAAATTCATAGTCCTGCGAATTTTACGTTTACTGGTTATTACGCTCTGGGCGGTTGGCCTTGTCGGCGTACTCTTTTCAGTTGTGGAACGCCTTGTATGGGTTAATGCTGACAGCTATCCGTCATGGCTGGCGAAGGAACTGGATTCCCCGACCATCACGGATGGTGAAACTTTTATTAAAGCTACAGAGTCTTTTGAGAAGACCTGCGGTAAAAATAAAGGTTCTCTCAGCGTTGTCGCAAGGCATAACGGCATGTTTATGCGCTGCGATGATAGCGTCTCTTTCGACACCTGGTGGAAGGGGGTTTACCAACTTAAAACACCTGAGACTCGATGATGCATTTCTTTAGTGCAGCAACAGAATGGCCGTATTGTGGTTAAGACATTTTCGACGATATCAGCTACTCCACTGTGGCGGGAAAAGATTCCCCTCTCAGCCACCGGGTACGCAATCTTAGTGGCTCCACTATACCGGGTACAGTTTCCACTTCAGCCTCATCGTGCTATCAGGGCCGTTCACCCTTCACGAACCACTTTATCGGGTATATCTTCCTTCCCGTGACATCACGCCATCCGGGGCGGAGGCAGTAACGGGCTCCACTATACCGGGTAAAACTTGCCAACCAGTGCCGCCACATTTCCGGTGCCTGGTTCGCAAGGGGCCTTATCCACTATACCGGGTATGGATCACATTTTCGTGGCTCCACTGTACCGGGTATAGTTCACATTTTGGTTGAAAAACACACAGAATCGTCAGGGTAAGGCTGAAGAGAAAGGGCTGCATCGGAGTTTTAGGGCTGACATTACCCGGTGTAGTGGAGATCCACTGTACCGGGTAAAAACAGAGCGGAAAGGAGAAGAATATCCACTATTCCGGGTAATGCAGCCACCCACGCGGCAGGCAGCTGCATTATCCGGCATCTATCATGGCTTCATGTTTCTTTTCAGAATATTCAGTACATAATCGCCGTTTTCTTTGTCTATGGAGTATTCCAGAAAACCGATCTCTTTAAGCTGGCCCAGCGCCTTTTTAACTGTGGCATTCTGGTTGCCAAGATGTGAGGACAGTTGCAGGCGTTCACGCAGCCGGTCAAATCCGATACGGTAAAAGGTGCTCGGTAACTCAGCCAGATACAGATACAGGGCCTGTGCGGACTCCTTACGGGCCAGTTTCTGCAACGTCTTCAGGTAGAGTCGGGTTTTACCGTCGACGCGATACAGCGTATTGAGCTTCGAATTTGGCTTGATGACGATTTTCCCGGTGGAACTGTCGTAGTACGTGGATTCCACGAGGTGCATGTTTATCGTTATCTGATCGTCTGTACCGGGTATTTTCTTAATGAACGAGATACTGGTTCGGGCAATACGCGTCAATGAAGCATCAAAACGCTCTTTCAATTGCCTATCAATGCGCTTAGTGTCAAAACCGCAGAACTTAGCAAACTCCGGGAAATTCAGCTCCAGCTGACCTTCCGAGTCGAGCGGACGGTTAGACAATGCATAAACGATCCCACACCATGATTTGAAGTCAGAGTCCATGTCGAGGCGCGGGCCATAAATTTGGATCTGGCTGTAGCCTTCACCCTCGACAATGGATAGTCTCGAAAGGGGTTCGGTGGCATCGATGCGGTGACTCTTCCGGCCACCCTTATCCGTGGATTTCAGTGTTGGCACAAACACACCCAGACGGAGTAAAACTTTCGGCTGAATGGTCTGTCTTAGCGTGGGAAGCAGTTGGATAACTTCCCCGGAATCTTTTAGGGACTCTTCAATGACAAGAGATAACTTGTTGTTATTACTAGACATATAGAAAGATCCGTTTTGTGCATAAGATCTACATCCTACCCGGTATAGTGTATCGAATCCACCCGGTATAGTGGATTATGCACCCTGTATAGTGGATGGATTACCCGACATAGTGTATTTCGCCCCCTGTACAGTGGATGGCGATCCGCTGAGAGCCCCGATATTACTGGCCTGCGAGGATCGTTATTCCTTTTTGATCTGCTATTGATCCTATATTGATCTTTATTATTATTCTATCCTGTTGATAACTATGCACAGAGACGTCATGAAGCATTACGATCGAAATGTGAGTAAATTCCGATCCGTTCTAAGAACCGCACTAGCACACTTCTTCCCTTGTAGAAAAAGTTACTTTTTTGACGCAAGCGGCTACAGAGTTATGAGGAGAGAGAGCGGAGAAAATGCAGGAAATGGCGTCACGAAAAAAAGCCGCCAGAGTGACTGACGGCTTTTTATGGTTACTTCAGCTCATCAATTTGGATCATAAACTCAGCGGCTCCGGTCTTGCCGTTCTCTGATGGATAAACCGGCATGAGAAGATTATCACCCATACCCATGTCGATATTAACATTTACAGACTCCCCAGGAGCTGCCTCCGCTCCATTAAACACTATCCCGAAGTTGGCATCCTTACGTACTGAGAGGGTCGCGTTCTGTAAGCCTTTGGCTATTTCACCGTTAGTCTTGCGGAGCATGTTTGTAGACAGATAGGCAAGTGGCACGTTATCAGAGGTTTTGAGCGCCGACTTTACTGCAAGGGTTCGAAGGTTATGCAGCTGTACCAAGTTATTCGGGAGATAACTGAACTTCTGTGTGTAAGTTTTTGTGTTGGACTGGCTGTCCGACACTGTCACACTGAGAGCATAGTTTTCAGAGGGCTCGAAATTCGGGAATATGCGCGGATATTCCGGCGAGTATATGTCTTTACCAGCAGGTGACCAACTGAGTTCAACATTGTCTGATGTCGGTCCGCCAGTTAGCTGGAGACGAGTAATGCGAGGTGTGGTCAGGTTATCGCTCAGTGCAATGCGCAGATTTTCCAGACCATAGACGACGGTGTCATCCTTTACCGGCTTCCCTTCGAAGGTAATAGCAACCGTTGGGGGTGTGGCATCGAGAGCTATCACGCCATAGGTTTTGTTTGTCTGGTTACCGAAACGATCCTGAATATTCACTTCAACGTTGTATTGCCCTTCAGACTGCCGGGAAAGGTCATACTCAATCGTGTAGTTACCCGCGTTTCTGGACTTTTCGACTCCCACAGGCGTCATGCGCTGTTTGGAGTTCTTATCGGTAAGATAGAATCCGAGGAGTCTGAATCCGTCGAACCAATCATTATCTCTGTTGAGATGAGCTTCAACAGTCAGTATCTTAGATGTCGGGCTGTAGGTGATCTCACCAATTTCTGGGACGATTTGATTGTTCCAGCGTGTCATAACCCACTGCTCGGAACGAAGAATAGGGTTCGCGACACTGCGTACATAATAAAGTGTACGGTTATAACCCTGAGTCCCTACCGCCATATCAAAATTCTCAGGAGCTTCGCAACTTGTCTGGCCAACCGGAATGCGGCAGGTTAGGCGTCCCCCAACTTCCTGCTCAAACGGTCTGGCTTCTACATTAAATCTTGCCCGGACGATTTTAATCGGCAATCTGGAAGACAGAACTGTCTCGAAGTCCTTCGACTTATACCAGGTGCCATTGCTATCCTGAAAATCCTCCCAGGTGCCAGTAAAAGCAGGCGTCTTGTTTGCGTTCGGGTTGAGCGTCATCGTGTAGGTCGGGAAGTATCCTGCCCACTGTCCAAAGTTGGCCATACGAGCCATATCCCCATTGAAGGCACCAAATGGCAGCGTCATTTCGACATAGCTGTAGGTGGCATCAGAAGCGATTTCTTTTGCAGCCGAATAAAGGTTAATAAATTCCAGTCCACCCTCTGCATATGCCCGGTAGTTAGATCTCGGGATTTTATACACCAGCCTGATAGGGTTTTCGTTAACCACCATACCGGCTTTATAGGCCGGGTAGTTTTTCACGCCGGGAACGACGCTGGTTGCATCATTTGGATCATGAACAGCGAAAAGGGATATCTCACCAATTGTATTATCAAACCGAAATTTTTGGGTCGGTAACGTGCGGATATTCCCGGCGGTGTCGTAAATTTTGGCTTTTGCCTGAAATTCTTCGTCAAGGTTGCTATCAGGGATGCCCGGTTGCTTCACACTTGCGAAGGTGTAGGGCAGGTACATCGTCTTGTCACCGACGTTGTATTTCATTGGCGTTGAGCTGAAAAGGGTTCCATTAGCGCGATAGATTTCAAATATGCCTTTATCTATTCCAACCGCATCAGCGATGCCCGTTGATAAAAAGCTGTATTGCGCCACAGCTTCAAGACCTAATTTAAATACCGCTCCAGTTCCAGTGCCCAGTGATGTGGTTGCTGTAAGGGCATTTGCAGCCGGAGGTGTGGTGTCTATTGTCCAGTTGTAGTTATACGTAGCTACCACTGACTGATTCAGATCCAAAATGTTGACCTGGACGATCAGTTTTCCTTCCCCGAGAGCGGGTAAAGTTACTTTCTTCCCGTAAAATTCACTGCCGTCGGCTGCTTTTAGCCGATCAGCCACACCGGTACGGGTAGTGGTGGTATTGTACAACTGCGCCCCGGTTTCCCGGGTCACTTTAACGTTTACAAAGCGATCCAATCCAGAAATAAGCGTCAGCGTTACGGTAGAAGCCGGATTGAGTAGCATCCGGGTTGAAGGCGCGTGTACTTCAATGCCATTGGTATCTGTAAAGCTGGATTCATAAATCTGAGCTGTTACCGGAACTGAGACGCCGAGCAAAACCATAGCCAAAGTTATAGTCTGATATTTCATTCAGTATTCCCCTATTGTTTTGTCGTTATTTTAAACGATTCACCTCCGGCACTTTTTCGTTAAGCAGAGTATTTCTGGGCCGTTAATCAGCGGATATTGTCACTTTCGCTGGCCTGGCAAAAGGCGCACAAACGGGCGTTGTTTTACTGAATAATTACACCTCTTATCACCCGGGTGATGAAAACGTTTCGGGTAAAATTTCCTGGCCAACCAGGAGAACATAAATGAAATTTTACAGAGGTCCGTTGATCGCCGCCGTCTATGCGGCACTGCTGTTCCCACTTTGCGGCCAGGCTCAGCTGTACAACTATTCGTACACCGACACACGTGGTACGAAAGTGAATGCTGAACCCTCCAGAGCGTATCTCAACCCAGGTAGCGCAATTACGCTGAACTTGATATCTGGTCTCGACCGCTACGAGCGCGTTACCGTGACACGATCATCAGATAATGTGCAGATGTTCCAGAGTGTCACCGGCCTGGTGACAGTGGCCGACAGGATCACTGCCGCTGATGGTAGTGAGTACTACGGCAAATCCATGGCACTGCCGGTACTGGGCGAGGGGACTTTTGCCCTTAAATCCGAAACCCTCGACAATAAGTCGAATGTCGTGGCCACAACCAGCTACTCCTTCAGCATTGATACCCGCGTATCTTCCCCGCAACAGATGATGCAGATTCCTACGTGCTGACTGCCATAGCAATGGATGAAGCCGGAAACAGCACCACAAAGAGCAGCCGGTTCCGCTACGTACCGAACAACCTGATTGAATTTAATACCATCAAGACGCTGGCTGTGGGCATGGGGCTGAAGACATCAGATAACCAGCCACTGGCGTATCTGCGGACCAACAGCATCCGGAAGAAAGATGGTTCGCTGATCACAGGAGTGCAGACCGGCACGCTGACGGTCCGTAAAGATGCGGCCTTTGCGGTCAGTATGAATGGGGCGACTGTCATTCCCGGAGATTCGAAAGACATCACAATAGACTTCGGTCAAGGGGATGGCATCCTGATCCCGATCTTCCCGGCCACCAGCGGCAAAGTTGGCGAATCCCGCTTCATGATCGAGCTGCCGCAAATCCAATAAACACCACAGAACCGGCCCCGTCATACGGGGCCTTTTCATGGTGTCTTAACGTAGCCAGAAAGAAACGGAACAGGCTGATTTAGTCGAATGTCAGAGATTGCTGAGAAAACGTTTATCACGCATTTCGCTCCACTGGAGAGAATTTGCTATCGCGCTCCCCGGGTGCAGGGTCTCACGCCCGATCGCCATCAAATTCAAATGCAGCTCCAATTTTTGCGTCTTGGCGTCACCTGGTTACCACCCGCACTCGCCATGGCAGAACTGGAACACCTTCTTAAGGGGTATGACGCCGACCACTGTCGGCTACTGGAAAACGTCCTGGATACAGCCCACCGGCATTACCTGGAGTCCTGTGGACCGCTAAAGAGAGAAGGGGGCCGCGTCGGGAACCGCATATCAGGCACCCGCCACGACGAAGCACATTTGTGTGTACGGTTTATGTCAACACGCTATGAATTGGCCACTGAGCTTTGTGCCGCTTATGTGTGCAGCAGGTATGCTTATGGGTGATCGTACCGGTTACTTCTTGTCTTCCAACGAGGCCAAGCGGCTAATTTCTTTCATACCGAGACGAGCGGCCACGCCCATGGCGGAGGCTTCGAGTTCGGCCTTGCCGTGTGAGACGATTTTGTCCATGGATTCCTGCATCAACTGGGTGCTGAAGGCCAGATTAACCGGCAGGTTGGCGATTGCGCCGGACAGAGACTGATATACTTCTTCAAGCTCGCGCTTTCCTGCCTTGCCTTTTGCCACCAGCAAAGCCAGTGCTTTCAGCTTTTCATTCACTTTCGCCATCTCGCGCTCAGAGGCTTCCCGGATCTGACGCTCATAACGTTCGCGTGTCGACTCAATATAGCCAATCTCCGGCTGGCGCTCATAGTCGCCGCGAATCAAACTGTTAATGGTACACGGCACGCCGTCACTCATTCCGAACGATGTGATCATTGAGGCCCACTGAGCCGGAGACAGACTGACTTTCAGAAGTGGGGAACGGCGTCTGCCTTCCGCCAGCCGATGACGGATCACTCCATCGCGCTCAACCTGCTCTGATTCACTGAAGGTCAGCGTAATCACCTCTTTATGAATGAGGTCGGAGGCATACAAGCGCTGCCCCGTCGTTGTCGTGCGGCTTACCGATACCTGCCCGTATGCCGTGTGACGGGTGATCACCTCTTCCATCTCGTTTTCTGTTACCGTCGGTATTACTGTGTTTTCCATTGTCATGCCCTGAATCGAATTAATGTTGACAGCGTCTGGCGTAATACCGATGTGAGACCGGACTGCCTGGGAACTTTACCCGTATCACTCGCTAAATTGGACGCCCGCTGACCGGAGTAACTCTCTGACATCGTCTGCCAGGAAATACGTTTCTGTTGTGTTGCCCGGGCCATCAAAGAAACAGGTCTCGGGCAACTGAATTGCCTGCGACTGCTGCTGTATCTGTTCCCGGGACTCGTTACTTTCGACGATAGCATCGGCAATGACTTCTGTTGCCCAATCGCGATCAAAGCCAGGCATCGTATGGAGTGATGCCACCATGTCGCTGGGTAAGGCATCGATATAGTCCAGAGCCGCCTGAGCTACCGAAATCAGTTCTTTCATGGTTGTCACCTTACTGTTGTGCTCATTCACCGCGCTTAACTCGCGTGAGCCGATTCTTTACGTTTATTGATAAGAAACTCTTCACCGCACGTTCCGCATTTCAAAATGTATTCTGCGTGCCTGAGTTGCTTTAAGGACATTGCTTTGCAAACGGGGCAGGCAAGGTGTTCTGAAAGCCGACGCATCAGTTGATTAATTTCAGAGCATTGTTCTGGCGTTAACTTGTGGCGGGTTTCCCACTTATAGGTCGCTTCCCGCACGACACGAGCCACGATATTTTTACCCTTCATCACTCTTGTCCTCCGGTGCAGCCAGCCATCTTACTCACTTCCGTGCGCATGTCAGCGAATAATGACCAGGTCAGGACCAAAACTGAATCCATCGCCCATCCGGTCGGAATGCTTCGATACATACGATTTCCCGTACTTCTCCAGGTCTTGCAGGCTTGATTTTGCCAGATTCCATGAATACTCATGCCCCCAGATTTCCCCATCCCGATCAGCAAATCTTGCGGGTTTATAGTTGTCCTTGAGCAGAGCATAGACACGTTCGAGAGTTGGTAATTCTGGACTGGTCTTAACGTTAGATGCGTCAGCGTTCGTCATTATTATGTACTCATTCGAGTTGATGGATAGGGAAGGTTGCACGCGAACTGTGGCGCTCCCCGTTTTACTGATAACCTGTCGGTGCTCATGCACTACGAAATTAGAATGATTGAAGGCACGTCACGCTTCCCGAAAACCTTTTCCCGTTCCGGCGTTTAGGAAGCGAGTATTCGCCGTCAAACCGGTAGATGCCGACCTTAGAGCAGGGTCCTCCGTCTTTAACCAATTCCCAGATGAAATCGGCACGGTCACTGAAATAGCCAGGACCTTCGTCAAAGGATGAAAATTCACTATGCACAACACACAGATCGCCGTGCTGACCGTTGATAAAAACGAAGTGACCTTTATGCTTTTCGCCTGGCTTCGCATCGAGGTGTCCAAACGTTTGATACATTACGGAGGCTTGATGTTCTGCCCCTGTCTTTCCAAGTAATTCACGCATCTCACTCCCCCTTTGCAGTTGCGACCATTGCACGGTAAACATCTGCAAGACGCTGGCTCATTAATCGAGACATTTTTCCAGTGGCCGAAGTTATCTGCTTCCGGCCTGCAATTAGCTGTTCCATCGTGGGAACTACCGGGACGCGGGTCATACCTTCCACTTCTCCTGCGCCAGTAGTGGTAACTTGATCAACATACTGCTCAACCTGATGCTGCTCTTCGTCGGTCCTCCATTATGATTTCTTCAATCAGACGTCTTACAACCCAGTTACTTAGGTTGCTTTGTGACGGAAGGCGCTTATACCTTCCGCCTCGGCCATTTCGTTGCCCGCGCTGAGCATTCCAGCGTCGAAGTACGCCATCGTTAATTTTCGGTGGTAGTGTGGCAACATCGCCCATCTGCCTGACTCCTGTCCTGAATTATTTCACTCGGGGCCAAAATACCGCTGTGTTGTTTGCCAGGTTACACCCCTGGCACCAACAGGGACGGGCTGTTATAAGAAAAGCGGTCTACTGGAGCATCTTCAAATCCGTGGTTCGGCGCATCTGGTGTCAGAACAAGGCCGTCATGTGCCGCGTGAATATGCAGCAGTGAATCACTGCCCGTGTCGATGTGCAGCGTCGGTACACCCCGATCGATCTCAAAAATGAGGCCGAAACAAGTCGTGCCGGATTCATTCACCACTTCACACTGAATGTTTTTCTCTTCTAACAACACCTTCACCTGATAGGACTGACAGTCTTCTTCTGGCAGCTGGGTTTCACCCAGTTGCCAGTCCTGTAACGTCCGGATAATCTCTGAAGGCGTTGCCTGCGATTCCGGCGTCAGAAGCGCATACACCTGCTGGCGGAACTGCTGGCTCAACTCCTCCATCAGGGGATTGTCCTCGCCATCGAAATGTTCTTCCCAGCCATCAGGATCAGCGTGCATCCAAACGTTATGCGTCAGAGACGGTAGTGAGTCGTCAGGGTGTACGATGAGATATGGGGAGCTTTCTTTTGTTTCCAGATAGCGGACAGGCTGGCCATCCAGCAAAGCTTCATCAACTGCCGTACCATCGGTTTCCGGCAATGCGATTTCCGTGACATTGCCGCCGCAATGCTCTGCCACAACACGCCCCAGATCCTCCATCAGTGCGCGATGTTTTTCTGGAGAATCCAGCTCGCCCAATAATTCCGGTTTTACCAGTAATGCAGTAATAATTGTTGCCAGTTCACGAGTTGAAATTAATTTAGCCATGATAGTCATCCTTTCATCTGATGTGTTAATTCTAACAGTTTCGGTTTGCTGGCTAATAACCCGGCGTGAAGTTTTTTAAAAATATATTCGCCCTTTAAACAAAGAGCGAACAATGGAATTAAAAAAGGACAAATTTGTAATTAATGAATCAGGAGGCTGCTTTAACTAATAAGCCAGGGCGACCGTTGGTATACCTGTCAGGCGGCGAAATACCGAATTCATGATTCAGGGAGTCAGTTGAAAGGACCATGCCGCCGTGAGCAGCCTGGACGTGCAGAACTGAAGGATCAGTGTCACCCGCGTTTACATGGACCGAGGGAACACCATTTTCAATTAACAACGTCAGGGCCATTACCAGGCGTGATTCCACATCCTGTACTGCCAGCTGGGCATGACCGCCGAGCGCCATAGTAACGATAAACTCTGCTGAAGACCCGGGCTGTTCGTCGTCGAGGTTGCAGTAATCACGCATTCGTACCACCTGCGAGGGAAGATTAGCATGGTTGGTTTGTGTCTGAAGGAGCATCCGCTGGAGGGCGTAGCGGCGAACTGAGCACTCTTTATGCGTCGGCAATTCATCAGGGCTTTCTTCGTCGCTGCCTTTGATATGGTCAAGCCAGCCATCTCGGGCATGGTGACGCCAGACATTATCGGTGAGGGAGTGCATGTCCGCGCCGGGAGATACGACGAGATAAGGGGTTACATCCGGAGAGGTCAGATAATCGGCCTGGCTTGATTCATCGCGATCCACCGGCATGATCACACCGTCAATCTCTCCTCCGCAATGTTTCGCCACCAGCTCAGCGATATCCTGCATAAATGCTTTATGCGACTCCGGTGTTTTTAATTCATTCATTAATGTGGGTTGCACCAGTAATCCACAGACAATTTCCGCAAGCTCGGCAGGTAATAGACATTTTGGCATGGTTGGTTCTCCTCTTTTTTGAATGAGAACACTCTAACATTCCGGCTTATTTTCCAAATAAGTTGAAGGCATTTATTTTTTTAAAAATTCATATCCAAACTATAATTAAAATAGTCCATTTTAATCTCAGAAAAGTAACTTTTCTAAAGGCTTACCGGGAGGGCATTAACGAGTGTTTCGTAATCACATTTGTGCCAGTTGAAAGCCGGTGTGCATGACCATTGTTTCGTGACCTTAAACCCAGGAATCGTCGAGCGTCTGGGAGAAAGGCTGCGACACCTTCGGTTAAGATGGGTCTTGTGAGTGGGGAAGGGACGCTACAGCCGGAAGACAAACTGAATCTGCCATTTCAGCCCGCGAGTATCCCGACCCTGTGCCACCGTTTTATAGCTAACATTTCTCCTTTACTGTAGCATTCTGCCGTTTCGCCATCCTCTCGGAACTTCGGTATACCGCGAGCGGAATATTTGCCAGTCATATGGCCCTTACTGGTAACCGGAAAAAAGCTTCATGAAGGCGGATAGGAAGTTCCTTAGACGCATATGGTGTTTTTAAATTAACACATAAGCATTGCTACTCATAAGGATGTAAAATAACCATGCCCATTAAGGATGTAATTAAGACCTCATTGGTTTTTTTTTGGTATTTGTAAACAGACAATTCCGAAAATATTTCTCAGTAAAATTGAATCCTGCATATATAAACTGCCTTTAGCAGTGCTGCAAAATTATTTTTAAAAATCTTTCATTCAGGTTATTAGCCAGCGAGACCAATCTGTCATGATTACTTCAGACCAAACCTGAGGAATCAAAAATGGATAAATACTTTGACCAGAGCGGAATTGAAATCGACAACGCTAAGATTCAGTGTATTGATTCAGTAAAAGGCACCGGGGAATATATTTATCGGGTCACTTGCAATAAATGCAAAGGCCGTGGTGAGCGTAAACACTTTTATAGGAGCCGCTGCATGGCATGTAATGGTACGGGCTATAGCCTGGTCACAACCCGTACATGTTACACCCTTTCCGCGTTATATCGCACATACCCGGAAGCGGCACGCAAGATTTCAGCAGCTCAGGCAGTAGTGCGTCAGCGTGCTGTACAATCAAAGACTTCCGCGTTCAATCTGTGGTGTAAGAGCAATCAGGAACTGGTTGACGCCATCACACAGCAAGACGGGGAGAACAGCTTTCTGAACAGTCTGAAATCGACGTTATCACGGAAATATCCATTAAGTGATAAACAACTAACGGTCGCAGCCAGAATTCTCGGGATTTAATAAATCAGCTTCAGGCTTTTATAATTCTTATTTAATTTTACTCATTCCATTACGGAGGAAGATATGATCCATTCATTTAAAGACAGACGGCTGGAAAGCTTTTTCCGTAATGGAAAGTCCACAGCAGGTATTCCTGCTGATCTGTTAAATGCGATTTCATGCAGACTGAAAACGTTAAATAATGTAAAAAACGAACGCGAATTGTTATCAAGTAGTTTGCGTTACGAACGCTTAAGGATGACCGCAAACCGGTACTCTTCCATTCGAGTTAATTCAAAATATCGGTTATTCTTTGTGTGGAATGATGGCGTACATAACGTTCACCTGTCGGCGCATGATTATAAATCGCTAATCCATTAAGGTAAAAAATGAAACTTTTCGGTATTTTATCCAGGGATGCAGGCACGGATGCGATGTTTTATATTCAGACCAGCACTAAACAACAGGCAAGCTTCATATTTGATGCCCTTGTCCCCCGGCTGAATGCGCATTGCCAACTGATCGACCCACTGAATGAAACAATTATACCTTCACTAAGCCGGACGACACTTTCTTTACAGCCCTGGTCCCAGAATACCCAGACACGGACGAGTGAGCTGAAGATGACGACGCACGGTCTGACTCTCTCCGGGGCAGTGATGGTGGAACACTCCCGGCAGATCGTCGACTTCTGCGATAACCTGGGCCTGCGCCTCGATGCACCCACCGGGAAACCCAGCTGGACAGAACTGATCAATGCTGACCTTGAGCAGCTTAATTCCCCGCGTTTGTTCCCCGTCCTTACCCAATCTGGCACGGAAGGACAGTTTCAGATCTATGTCCCGGCACCGGCTGTCATTGACGCCGACGTAGTCATTGCAAGCGTGATCGGCGAGTGTTTTAGCGGCGTTACCCCGTACTGCGTGAACGGCACTCCATATCCGCTGACTGAAAAGCCGCTGATCCGGATGGAGGCACACGTTAGTGACATGCATACACGGGTTTTTGAGCTGACATTCGTCAGTTATAACCTGGCCCTTACTGCGACGGTATATGACAACAATCTGCGCCAGGTTCTGATGCTGTGTGAAGATTTTGGTGTCACCCTTCAGGGGCGAGCGGGTGCATCCTGTCATGCCTACATGCGTAACGAATACCGGCGGCTTGCACATGTAGGTGTTTGCTCACGCTCCGGGGCTGAAGACGATGTCCGCGCTTACAGCTCATATAAAGAGGAAACCCTGATCCGGCAGCTGCTGAATCAGGCGACGGCGGACAGCACATTGATCCCGGCGCGACACGGCCAGCAATTTAACGGTGTGCTGATGAATGCCACCCCGTCATCAGCAACCACCGGATTTATCTACCTGTCACAGGAATTCCCGCAAGGCCAGTTTATGATGACGGCGGAAGTGGTGAATGCCAGCAGCACGCCACGGGGGATCAGTTACATCGAAACGGTGGACGGTTACCGTTTTATTGTGACTGCATACGACACGAGAGCGATGAATTCCCTGACCGAATTTCTTGAAGTTAACGAGACCTATTTTACCCCATACCGCTGGGCGTAGCGCCAGCGCACCGGACAGCCAGGGAGGGCATCCGGAAAAGGTGATTTCACGCCATCAACAGAGCGCGAAACTCGCAGAAAAACAGACTGGCCCTATTTTAATACCCGATCACCGAAGCCAATTGCCTTCCGGGCAGAATGCCTGAGTATACCGGGTCTTAGCGACGTGGGATCAGGGCAGCCGGGAAAAGTAACTTTTGAAAAATTAGACGTGGTCAGTCGGCATGGTGTATTAAATTTCAAATCCTCTGGTTATATTCCTTCTTATAAACAATCCTCCTAATTTTTAAAGCTATCAATCACATCATCAACTATTCGGAAAAATTTTGCCGCAGGTTATTAGCCGTCGAGCGCGTCCTGGTATAATTGCCACATACCAACAGGAGACATCATGAATAAATTAGATATCATTTCCAGTCAGCTTAATTTCATTTCCCTTCTTAATGCTGTCGGTTATTCCGTATCTGATGTTGTATTTAAACGTCACGGTGCATCAACCGACTTTAATGCAGGTTTCTGGACGTTTGTCGCGGAGCAGAAAGATCGCTATATCGAAGTGTCGTGCAGCCTGTCACATCCTACCGCAGAAGGCACGCAGCATATCGATGTGCGCATTGATATGTTTGAAGACCCGATTGATGATGAGATCTCCCGGACTTTAGACACCAACACCTATGCCACGAATTATAAATATATTGAGCGAGTGCCGTTTACTGAATCCGTCAAAAGAGAATTTACCACCAGCCTTGGTGATATTATTTCAGAATAGTGCCAGCTTAATTCACGGCATGGATGCCTGAGATTTTCTTCAAAATATTCTCTTCCGGGTTATTAGGTTTTGAACCCAACCTGGTATTATATATCTACAGGCAATGCCAACAAATAATGAAGCGTCGGAGGCGATATGAGCATTCAGGAATTCGATTTTACCACCTGTGATTTATTTTCCATTCTGGACTCTCTGAATTATTCCCGCGAGGATATTAATGGTCTTACTCCGGCTATTTTCCGGGACGGCGAATTATCGAGAGTCTCTCTCTCTGTCGTCCAGTCTACCCGCTCGGCGGAAATCACGATCAGCCAGCGCGTGAGCACCGCCACAGGTCTCCGCTGCTATGTGCTGTTGATTGCGCAGCATGAAGACCGCATCCACAGTGAAGCCCTCAGCCAAGATGCTGAGGCGCAGTATCAGGTGAATCGCTTTATCCGCAAGATGGCTGAAGTCACGGATGCCAGCACCAAATCGATCAAGAAATGCTCTCAGATGATGAAAAAAATCATAAAGGAGCACCAGTTTAAAGCCAATCCTTCTTTCGGCCAGAGTTTCATCAAGGGTTGATTGAGTCTTGCCCCGGACGCCGGGGCAACGCTGAATAAACCCCTAACCAGCCGGGAGGCGCAGATGCCTGAAAAAAACTTCATTGTCAAAATTGTATGCCGGAATGGCGAGTATGAGCATTCCAGCGTGAAGCTTGTCGCCAGCGATACTGAGGCAAACGCCAGCCAGACGGCATTACTGAATGAGTGTCGCGACGAGGTCGAAGCACTGAGTTTTGAAGACGGCGGAGTGTATGATCTTGGCGGGGAATTCTTCTATCAAGTGAAGAGCTGCCAACAGCTGCCACCGGAGGATGCGGAGATCCTACTTCGTTACCTGTGAACCCGTGGACGGTTGCGTCAGCCGCCGTCCGTTGTAACGCGATCTTGCCTGCCCAGCCCGAGGGTTATGTGGTAATTTCCCGGCAACAGAATGATTCGAAATTAAGGTTATCAGTATGAAAAGTAAATTTGCTGAGCTGCCGGTGAAAAACGGGAAATCCGGTAACTGGACGCTGGACTCCTTTGTGATTACGCCAGAAAAAGCGCAGACCCTGAAGCTTCGCGCCGAATATACAAAGGATCAGGATGAATATATCCCGGCAGGCGTCTACCGGCGTTTGTCCTGTGATAACGAAGTGGTGATGTCCAATACGCCGATGGAGATCCGTACCTGTGAAGCTTTCATTGAGCGAGCAACTGGACGCATCCTGATTAACGGACTGGGGCTGGGAATGGTGCTGCACGCCATTCTTCAGAAGCCTGACGTGACCCACGTGACCGTCATTGAGAAGTCTCAGGATGTGATGAACCTGGTTTCCAAAGCATTTGCTCACGATCCCCGCGTTGAAATTATCCTTGCGGATGCTCTGAAATACTGCCCACCGGCAGGCGTTACCTTCAATGTGTGCTGGCATGATATCTGGCCAGATTTTTCGAGATCAAATCTTGATGAAATGGAAGCGCTCGAACGCAAATATCTCCACCTGTGCGACTGGCAGGACTCGTGGGGTAAAGAGCAGTGTGAAGCTGCCCTGATTCGTTTCGCGGCGCTGGAATCGTCACTGGAGTCCCTGATGCAGAAAGGGAAGTGACCTGCTTCACCGTCTTCCTGCGCCCACTTACGTTGAACTGAATCCATTTTAAGGATGACTGATGAAGAGTTGCTTTTCTAATTTACCTGTTAAAGATGGAACATCCGGTGCCTGGACACTGGACAGCTTCGAAATCTCCAAAGATAAGGCGGTTAGCCTTTTCCTCCGTGCCGCTACGGAGGATATCGACGCGGTTTTACAGCCCGGTAACTATCGCCGCCTTTCAAATGGCAGAAATGTGGTGATGACCAATTTGCCATACGAAATCCAACTCTGTCAGGAGTTCATAAAGCGAGCGACAGGGCACGTCCTGATCAACGGACTGGGGCTGGGGATGGTGCTGCACGCCATTCTTCAGAAGCCGGAAGTTAACAACGTGACTGTCATTGAGAAGTCGCAGGATGTGATTAACCTAGTTGCCGAGGCCTTTGCCCACGATCCCCGTGTTGAAATCATCCATGCGGATGCTCTGGAATACTGCCCACCGGCAGGCGTTACTTACGATGTGTGCTGGCACGACGTCTGGGCGGGATTATCGAGTTCAAATCTCGATGAAATGGAAGCACTCGAACGCAAATATCTCCACCTGTGCGACTGGCAGGACTCGTGGGGTAAAGAGCAGTGTGAAGCCGCCCTGGTCCGTTTTTCAAGGATGGCTGATGAGCAACCTTAACAGCGATTTGATTGCGCGGATCTATGCCGCGTCAGACACCCCGTTAACGAACGAAGAGCTGTATCGCGAGGTACAACGCGAAACGGGGATGTCGGATGCAGAACTACAGAAAATGAAGGCGTTCGGCTCGGACAAAATGCGAACCAGCGGCGTCAAGCATCAGGTTCGCTGGTATCAGCAGACGCTGCGGCAGGCCGGGGTGATCGAGCGTGTCCCGGAAAAGCGGGGCGTCTGGCGCTATGCCTTCAAAAATGACAAGAAGCTGCATGAGTCCTGGGACAAACTGTGCGTCGTTGGCTTCTCAACTTCGCTCGGGGCATCGGTCTTCGGGAATGCGTACGCGTTCTTCAGCAACATCAATGAGCAAATCCATCTCTGCCTTACGTCGCCCCCGTTCCTGCTGCGTAATGCCCGAAATTACGGGCACGGCGGCGGACGCGGTGAGCAGGCGTATATTGACTGGCTGCTGCGGATTCTTGAGCCTATCGTGAAGCAGCTCGTGCCGGGGGGCAGCGTGGCGCTCAATGTGACGCAGGACAGCTTTAATCCAGGCAGGCCATCGCGCTCTCTGTATCTGGAAAGACTGACACTGGCGCTGTGCGATAAGCTGGGTCTTGAGCTGATGGACAGACTGAACTGGGTGAACCGAGCGAAACCCCCGTCGCCGACTCACTGGGCGTGTAAACAGCGTGTTCAGCTCTGTTCGTCTTACGAGCCGGTGCTGTGGTTTACTAATGACGCGCAAAAGGTTCGTTCGAACAACATGCGCGTTCTCCAGCCTCATTCAGAGCAGCATCAGAAATTGCAGGCGTCCGGCGGCGAAAACCGCACTACATTTTACGGGGATGGCGCTTACCAGCTTAAAAATGGCGCCTTCGGCAATAAGACAGAAGGGACTATCTCCAAAAATACGCTTATGTTTGGCAATGCCTGCCCGGATACGCGGCTCTGCCATCGCATCGCCCGCGAACTGGGGTTTCCGCTGCACGGTGCAACGTCACCCACTCGACTCGCCGCATTCCTGATCGAGTTCCTCACCAGGCCTGGTGATCTGGTAGTTGAGCCATTTGCCGGTCTGCACAAAGTACCGGTTGCCGCTGAGCGGCTCGGCAGACGTTGGTATGCAACGGACAAAATAATGGAATGGCTCGGGATCTCGCGCAGCCTGTTTACAGAAATGCCGGGATACCAGAGCAGCCCGATACTCGATGACCTGGTTGCCCTTTACCGTGATGAACTGCGGGAAGGGGGATGAGCTGGGCGGTTTAGCCTGGCCAGCAGCCGGAAGTGACGCCAGCGGGGATGTCCTGCGGCGACGGCGCTGACAGAAAATGATTCAGCAACATACCGGCGTAATGGCCACCAGGATTCTTCTCCCGGATGCCTTAAAAACGACGGCGACAATTTTAATCACTGAAGGGAGTGTGAGCATGAAGAATTTGACTGAACAGGTTTCCCCCATTGAACTGCAAAAGGGCGACCGTGTTGAAGCGTACGGCGCATTAATGGAAGTGATGCACATCGTTGAATCCGGCTGTGATGTCCCCGGCGGCGTCCGCGTTGCCGCCTGCGTCTCGCGGGTTATCGGTGACACCACCGGTACTATTCCGCGTGGATGGCTGGAAACGCCCGAACAAATGTCGGAACGGGGGGCAACCTGGGCCGCAGAGCTTCCGGCTGGGCTGTACTGGAACATTCAGGGCAATGCCCATGCCAGAGTCAGCCGGGTGACGAACTGACGTTATGAGAAAGGTGAAAATATTGCCAGTAGTCACCCATATGGTATAATTGACATACCAAATGGGAGGGTCGGTTATGACTATGAAAGTTTTTTCTCCAGATTTATCCAAAATGAACCCGCACGGCTTATGGCAGGTGGTGGGTCTGGATAATGACGGCATTGCGCTGATGGACAAAATTAGCCACGGACTGGAAGGTAAAGTCGCTCATTCCATTTCTGAATGGGCGAACATCACGCCGTCGGAACTGCGCAAAATGTCCGGCATTCCGAACACCACCTTCAATCGCAGCGTAAAAGCCCGTTTCACTGCGGATCAGAGCGAACGTCTGGTGCGTATTATTCGCGTCATTGAACGGGCTGTAGAGCTGTTCGAAGGCGACAAAGAGGCAGCACAGAAATGGATGAACGAGCCAAACCGTGGCTTGAGCTGGAAGACTCCGGCAGATGTTGTCTCTTCGGAAACCGGCGCACTCGAAGTGATGCGCCTGATCACCCGTATTGAACACGGAGTCTATTCGTGATCCTGTATCGGATGACCAAGACCCGCTATATTACGACTGCATGGTCGGGATTAGGTGCGAAAGAAGCGGGAGGCCGCTGGAACAGTGTCGGCACAGCACTTGTCTATCTGTCCGAGACGGCCTCTCTGACCATGCTGGAGACGCTGGTGCATATCAATGCCCCGCAGCTTCTGGACGCTTACACGCTGCTGAGCATTGATGTCCCGGATGACCAGATCCAGGCCTTTGACTTGAACCTGCTGCCGCCGGGCTGGGCAAGTGAAGATGCGCCCGCAGAACTTGCCCTGTATGGCGATAACTGGGCTGAAAGTGGCTCTTCTGTTGCCCTGCGTATTCCCAGTGCATTATCTCCGGTGGAGTTTAACTACCTTTTAAATCCGGCTCATCCGGCGATTTTTGATCTGATGAAAACCGTCCAGAAAATTCCTTACCAGTACGACACACGGCTGAAATAGTTTCAGGTTTATATAACCTCCTGGATTGAGATGATAAATGATGACAAGCGAAAAAATCTTTAAAATCAGTGTATCGCTCGTTGTGTTATTTTCTTTCGTTTACTGGGGGCTTGATCCCGAATTTATCTGTAAATTTGCCAGTGACCCATCCAGTACCTGTGATTATTCTGAGCGTATTCCATTGCTTAACTTTATTTCTTCAGTATGGGCATTGATGCTGACTGTGACTCTGGCTGGCATTCTCGTTAAGTGGGTCAGAAAAAATTAGCCGCAGCTTTTGAACCGGGACAGGCTCTTCATAACGTCTTGTGTTCCGTCTGGTATTGCAACCGGGGCAGAGAGTATTTTACTTCAGATAATAACCTGAATATTTGAAATATACTTTTATACCAGACGATGCAGGTTCGTTGCGTACTTAATTCCGAATATGTCAAATGTGAAATGAATTGCAATCGGATAATGTGATTTTGCTGTTTCCAGATTTGTTCTCTTCCTGTTTTATTCCTCTATTTTTAAAAATTTCGCTTTGTACTTATTAGCCAGTGAACCGACTTTGCTAAAATATCCCTACAGCAACCCAACTGACGGTCGAGGTTAATAGTATGGAATCCGAACAGCTCATCACTAAAATTACTCAGACACTGAAACGCCCCGACGGCTCTGAAGTGCGTATTGTGGTGCAGCAGTCATTTGGCTTAGGCCTCACGCCTTCGCTGGGTGTGTATGTCCTGCGTCGCCCGACCACTGTCGACAACTGGCAGTTGTGCAAAAACACACCGCACAAGGACTGGCGCACCATGTCGGTGGATGAATACCAGAAACACGGGCGTTCTGAAATGCTGCGGTACGTCTCCATCGGCGAAATCCTTCGCCTAAGCGCCGCGATTGGCAAACCGATGAGCTACGTTGATACCTGTCCGGGTTTACAGGGCTGATGGTGTATTTTACCCGTAGCAGAACTGACAAATTTAAAAATTGCAGACGGAGAAAAATGATGATTAACAAACAGGGCAACGCTGTAAATCTCCCGGACTTAAGCCGACTGTATATTATCTCAGGCCGCATGATGTTTGATGATGAGGAAGAAGTGATGCTGGTTGAAGCCGACTCCTCCGGTGAAGCAGAAGCGGCATTCCGGCGACATATCGCCGACAGAGAGGCACACATTGAAAAGGCACTTGTCATTTCGTCGGCGTCCCTTCAATCACTGTTACCAGACCGGATCATTGTTTCCGCCCTGACACATACCTTATAACTGAATCTTTCCCATTTAATAAATGCCGCCCTTGTGGCGGTTTTTTATTTTTTCCGCATAATTACTTAATGCCGCCCTCTAAATAATGGCTGGATTAATAAATATGGCGCCTGTCTTCTCTATAAAAACTTCGAAAATATTTCATTTCGGGTTATTAGGTGCGGGTATCTGTTTTGATATTATCTATTCACAGACAGCAATCACACTTAATTAAATAAGGAGTTATGCAATGGCAAATAATTACACTCAGGCATCCTTCACAATTCTCTGTTCACAGGAACAGGCTCAGATGGCTCTGGACGCGATTGCGTATGTTACGGACACGGATGTGTCGGAAGGTGATCACCTGCTGTCTAAACCTGCTTCAGAGTGTTCCCTCACTGAACTGCTGGTCCTGGGTATTATTCAGAACCACCCGGAGTGCGATCCGTTTGAGCCGACTTTTGGTCAGCCGGAGTCACCAGAAGACAATTACGAGCTGGAACTCAAAGCGGAAATCACCGGTAGCGGTCTGGCAATCAGCCATGATGAAAGCATTAACCTCGACCACGCAATCGCGGTAACAACTGCCGTGTTGTCGGTGTTTAACCTGCCTGAAATGGTCACAATCAATGCCGCTTTCGTCTGCGACCGACCACGCGAAAACGAGTTCGGCGGTGCGACAATCGTGGTGACTAAAGATACACACCACTATGAGGAAGGCTTTAATTTTTCCCGCCTGATGAACGAAGCCCATGATGCCGGTGTTCAGTATGCGTTGGTGAAAGTGAACCAGTATAACCACGAAAACACATACACAGAATGCTATCTGATGAGCTGCAAAGCGTCTGAATCGCCTTATGACGTTGCACGCCACCGCCTGGCCTCGGACGAGAGTACTTCTGACGATCCTGATGAGGATGGAGTCATCATTCTCAGCGAAGAAGACAACACCAGCATGGCGCTTCACAGCGTCACCGAACTGACGCCCGTCGTGTACGACAGCCTGAGCAAATTGCTGCCTTCGCTGGACGTATTGTGCCCCGTGACTGCCTGATAACCCTAGATTGCCACCGGGACAGCCGGTGGCATGGAGAGCTGAAATGTTCAATAAACTTTTGATTGCGTCCGCTAGCTGCATCAATGAATTTGCGAGTGAAGTCCCGCAAAGCGTCTTCTTTTCCATTGATACATCGCTGGCTCAGCGTATCCGTGAACTGGCGGCATACGTGAAAGAGAATGATTTGTACGTTGCAGAGTTTTTCTTCTATGACTGCCTCTGGTCCGAAACATCGGAAGAGGACATTGAGGAACTCATGGCGAAGGCTGCATTTATTGAAAGTGACAGTAACGGGCAGGAAACCATGCTCCGGGACGTCATGCCGTCCTCTCGCACGGAAACAACTTCCATCCGGGTCATGAAAGAATCATTTCAACTGACGGCTGTACCCCGCCATTGCGGTGATGACATGATGCTCAATACCCCCAGAATTCCGTTGGCAGAGCTGGAATCAAATACGACGGTTTTAATTACCCAGCAGTATTCGTGAGAGCGTGGTAAAGATAATATATTTATTGCCGCGTAATTCTATTTATTCAGTGCTATTTAGTTAAATTGGCATAATTCCAATTTAACTAAATTTATCTTCACATATTGCACTGAAGATATTAGATGGGTTTAATAAATAACGCGATAATGCAGCGAAAGCCAAAATTCAGGAAATAATATGTATATCGAAATAAAAGAAACATTCCTTGAATTACCCTCAGAAATTCAATTTTCTGAGGCGGCTAACGCTGCCATTCTGACGCAGGATAAATGGGGCGATGTCTGGCAAACACTGAAGACCGATGCGGATCTGAATTATACCGATGCCGGTGAGCCGGTCAGTCTCGCATCGCGCGTGACGACGGCAACCAGTGCCATTTATCATGCGATTACCGAAGGCTGGACCATGTGCGTCGGCTACAGCGGCGGGAAAGACTCCCACTCGCTACTGCACCTGTTCCTCATGGCCCTGATCCGTGCCGTACGGAACGGGTCGAACGTCAGCCAGCACCACTTCATTCAGATCTCCAACACCCTGATTGAAAACCCTGAGATGCATCATCAGTCCACGCAGGTTCTCAGCCAGCTCCGAGCCTTTATTGCCGAACAGCAACTGCCCGTGACCGTCCTGGTGGCCCACCCGTCCATGACCCAGAGCTGGGTCGGACGCATTCTGACCGGGCGCGGACTTCCGACCTGGACAAATTCCAATACGCGTCAATGCTCTACAGATCTCAAACGCTCTCCACTGCGCCAGGCCAAAGCCCGTTATTTAAAAAATGCACCAGCTTCCGTCCGCAACAAAGTGTGCCTGATGCTGGGTTCCCGCGATGATGAGAGCGCCCGTCGGGCAGGCAACATCCTCAGAATGGGCGGGCAGTCGGACAGCGTCTCGCTCACGGAGCTCGGCGGCGAACTGTACCCGGTGAAAGAGTGGCGGACACAGGATATCTGGTCATTTCTGATGGCCTGTGGTTCGCTGGCGCGATTTCCGCTGCCAAGCTTTTTGCCGGACAACTTCAGCCTCGCCACGCTTTACAAAGACGCGACCGGGGAATGTATCTGGACGCCGGAGAAATACACGGCCCGGTCTTCTGCCTGCGGCGCTCGCTATGGATGCTCGCTTACTCTTGTTTTTATGTATTTAGAGTTAAACTCTACTTTTCTATTTTTAGAATTCAAGCTATTCATCGTAATTGAGAGATATCCTTTTAATGTTCAGCAAGCCTGTTAAAAGCACTTTATCTGAACCGCGTTTTGCCTAAATCCTGCTCAATATATACTCTCCCTGAGTTCTGAAATCCTCAAATTCCCCAATCTTAAAGCATTGATACATAGATGATGTCAGATAATGCGCAATCATCTCACCGCCAATATGGATCCGTTCCGGGTGTGAGTATGTCGCCTGTATAGCCCTTTGTTCATTCATCATTACAGGAATTGTCTGCAACAAATCCCCATCCAGGATTTGGCACTCAGGTTTTACTCCTGTTCCGTATTGTAATTGCTCTGATTCGAAATCATGGACTGAGCGATAGGCGAACGAAACGATATTTCCTGTTTCCTCGCAAATTGCGAACTGATAAACACTGGTTGTCACCGTTGAAGAAGAGGGAATTGCATGGTCATGCTTGTATTGTTTCCACAGCCTCCTTAGACAGGCCGATGTATGATAATTGAGATTTTGTATACCTGATACGACCATTCTGGTTGATGCTTCAAGCAACCAGGTGTTAGAAAATCCACCTGCCCCCGTACCTGCTATGATGGTTCTTAGCTGGGGGATGTAACCTGCTTTGGAAACAAAAGATAACGGCTCCCCATTATCGGTGACGGCAAGGGTATCTGTTACAATCAGTGCTTGTGCTTCGTCTGTATAAAATATCAGTGATGACATATTTTCCTCATCCAGAAAAGACATTACATGAATCACAGAACAGGTCACTACAACCACGTGAAAGGGAGTCAGACCATTTTCCAGAGGTAAATATATTCTTGTGTTTGGACGCGTTGCGGTTCTCTGTAAAAAATATATAGCACAAACAAAAGTCCCCGCAGGGATAAATATAGTTATATGCGCTTTTTCTGCTGGCTTTTACAATTGAAAGTGACAGGTAAACGAAATGTGTTACAGGTTTCTTTTGCTTTTCGTTGGGTTCTGTATATGCGAATTTACCCTGTGTGTTATTTTTGCAATGGACTCAGGCTGTATTCAATCAATTAAGGTTTACTTCTGGCATTAAGATGTATCCGTTGCCTGTTTTTTAAGGGCACGGTTTGTGCCGGGAAATGAAAATCACATCTTAAGTTCTTCACTCAAAGGATTTGTGATGTTTATCACGTATGGTCCGGGTAACGTGTTGAGGTCAATGTATTGCATCGTGATGGTGTCGTTACATCTTTTACTTTCCTCCTGATTTGCATATTCACTCCCGGCAACCTGGTTGTTTGTTTTTTCTTCTTCCGGATTTATAGTGTAGGCATGAGGTGGCGTTTCAGGGCGACAGACTGTGAGGATAATCACTAACATTCATGCGCGTTATGGGCGTGTCAGCAAACTGGATGCAACAGAGCCGAAACTGAAATTTGAACCCGGATTTCTGTATGCTGAAATACCTTATATTAGCGGCATCCAGAATCGAAAACTGAGCCGATATGTACACTTTTATCTTATGGATAAAGCTATCCTGCAGGCCAGGGATTTAAAGCCTTTAGCCCGGGCATTTTTACGCTGGATAAGGTGGCTGGAGGATAACGGACTTGACCCTTTCACCCCGGGAACGTTGAAATACCAAAGCCCTACATATGGCTTCAGGGAGTATCTTCTGGGGGCCGTAAGGCAGGGGCGCATCGCCTCATCCACCGCGGCGGTGTACATCAGCGTTATCCGACGGTTTTACGTATTTCTGGGCAAGTGTGGTGAGCTGGCTGCCAGCTCATTTTTTACGTTGGTCGAAAAAGTCGTTGACGGGCGACGCAAGGTGATAAGTTCGGATCTTGCCATCAGGATAACCAGCACAACAAAAAGGACAATCAACCCACTGAATGATGCAGAGGTTCATATCCTGGATGAGGCACTGAAATCTGAGTCCGGGTTGTTCAGTTTAATGATTGTGCTGATGAAAAATTGTGGGTTACGGCTGGATGAAATGCTGACCCTGCCGTCGTCACTCTTTACTGAAGAGTACCTTGCCAGTGTCCCTGTATCTGAGTTGACCATCAGGGGGCTTCATATTGGTCCGAGATGCGGAGTTCATACGAAGTTTGGGATGACGCGAGAACTCTTCATCACCAGACGATTGTACGAGCAGGTTCTGGATTATCTGGCGGATGAGGAGTATGAAAAGAAGATCCAAAAATGGCGTGCACGACAGGGTGGGGAAGGGCGGCACGAGCCTTTATTTTTAATGGCAAACGGGAAACGGATGTCTGAAAAAGCCTTTTACTCCCGCTGGTACAGTTTTCGCCATCGCCTGGCCCGGTCTGCTCCGGGAAATGTGTTCAGACATAAACCCCATGATTTGCGGGCAACGTTTGCGACCCATTTTTTACGCTCGGCACTGAGTTGCTATCCCGATCAGGCCGCAAATGCGCTGGGTACAGTAAAATACTGGATGGGCCATAAAAGCGAAAATACGACGATGAAATACATCGTCTTTCTTCAGCAAAACCAGATTTCTGATGCAGTCGCCGGGGTCATGGACGCATTGATTGACGGTGCTGCAGGTCGCGATGGAGCCATATATGAGCCGGAGTGAAACGCAGATAACGTGGATGGCCGAAAATGTGCTGTCATGGGAGACGGTCAGCGGACACATCACTCAGCGGGATCTGAACCGATATTATTTACTTGACGTTTATCTTCAGGCTCATTTTTCAGATTATGTGTTGCTCCCCGGATGGTTTAGTGAACATTCGCATCTTGCCCGCCCTGAAAAACGCGATTTTATTGCCTCTCTGAAACGATTTCTTCTGTCTTACCGTCCCGCCGGAAGGTTAACCATTTTCCGTTATCTCAATATGTTTTTTATATGGCAGTCAGTCAATCAGTATGACTATGGCACGGCTGAAGGCGTTGAAATGTATATTAAACATCTCATGAACGATATTCGTCGGCGAAAAATTTCAGTCAGGATGGCAAGACACTACTTGTCCGTGGTCAACCGGTTTTTGCTTACGGGCGGGCAGATTCAGAGGCGGTATGAATATGAATTCTTACCGAAAGGAACGTATCAGCAGCAGGGAAGGGATAGCTATACCAGGAATGAACTTTCCGAGATCCTGAGGCAGTTGTCATCCATGAATGAGTTCCTTGCGGGATGTATCCGGGAGCATATCGCTAAATCGGAAAAAGGGGTGCGGCATTTCTCACCGTCTTTGCTGGCACCTGTTTATGAAGCGTATTTCCGGTATCCGGGAGAGAACGGGGTCAGCAGGGCAGAGATCATCATCAGGGACGTTCTGGAAAATTACTTTCTTACTTCTTTTTTTCTGTTCTGTTACCACACATGGGGAAACACCTCTCAGGTTCTGGGTCTGACGCGGGATGATATACATCTGGATGAAAAGGGTATCAGCACTGATTATGTTTATAAGGGGAGAGCGAATAAGTATATACGTCTGACGATAGGTAAATCGGAGTATGTGACCAAACGTGCGGGCTATTACTGGTTTCTGTCTTTTATCAGGCTCAGGGACGACATCGTTAACTATCTGGTTTCCGCAGATAACTTCCCTCCGGTACAGGCGCTGTTTCTGAGTGAGCCGCAGGTGAAATTCCATAAGCTTTATTCTCTTAATCCCAGTCATCTGACTAAATTTTCTAACTCTGAGGGGGCGTGGGCCACGATGCGGCAGCTTAATCCCTCGCTTCCATCAATTACCGTTTCTGGCTTGCGCAAAACGTCTGAGCAGTATACGGACAGAACATTAAAGAATGGTCTGATTACGGCGGAAAAAGCACAGCATAACTGGGGCACTTACAGGCGGAATTATGCTGCAGGTAACCCACAGGGGGCGAAGGAAAACTTCAGTGCTGCACTTGATACGCTTATGAATCAGGGGATTGCGACACGTGCGTTATCCGAGCGGGTAAAAGTTGCTGATGAGCTGGGGATCGATCTGCGTGGAAGCGATGAGGGTGTGGATCTTTTATTGAATGGCCTGGGATGTCGATCGCAGGAGCCGCCTACAGATATTGAATTGCGCTTTATAAAAAAGCAAAAACGATTTGGCCGGACACCAAAGGCTTGTGCGGATTTTTCTCATTGTGTCGAATGTTCAAAAAGTTGCGTTGTGGAAACGCTGGAGTCTGTATGGCTCCTGCTGTCATTCAGGCATGCTATCGAGTATGGAAAACCGTTGTACATCGGTTCGGTCAATGCTGTGGAGCGTTATGAAACGTTACTCCTGAAGATTGATTTACGGCTTGGGCTGGTAGATGAGGCGATCCTGAAAAAAGCGCGCGTTAAACTTCAGCGAGAAGGTGTGGCTCCGGTATGGCAGATTTGAAGAAAAAAGAGGTAAGCCGTAGTCGAATGGCGGAGTTTCCTGCCGGAACGCCGCTTCGTTCAGGGGATGAGTTTCCGACTGAGGATATCATCTGTGAGGCACTAGAAAACAAAAGCTTTGAACGTCTGAATAACTGCCTGGTTATCGCCAGCTCAGATGAACATGATATGCGTTTTATCAATGAGGAGACGCTGAATATTTATTTCAGGGATGATGTCTGGACCAATCGCTATGTCAGAACCCATATTGGTGAAACGTTAAGAACCGTTAATTTTTCAGGCATACGGGATCCTGAACTGCGTCTTGAAGCCAAAATCATCTCAGCCAGCCTGCTCTGGATTGTCGGCAGGACCGCGAAGACGCAGTCCCTGATCCGGAAATGTGCAAACATTGTGGCGGGAGCCCGTATTATTGAGTCTATGGGGTATCGCAGTCTGTTTCAGCTTCGTTTTCCGCTTGTCCGGAATGCTTTCATTGTAAAGATGAAGGAGGAGGATGAGCACGGCAGGAAGCGTTCTGAAAGAACATTACGTAATTACTTTATGGACCTGGCGGATATCTCGCTGACAGGTCATACCCGTCTTCGAAAATACGGTTACTTTCCTGATATTAGCTTCGACAGTTACAACAGTGTGGATGATTCAAACCAGACATATTGTATGCCTTTCAGTCTTATGATGTCTGTCTGGGAAGGGCTGATTACTGAACTGGATGCTGAAATCAGTGATTTCGATTTTGACGGGTTTTCCCGGCTGTGCGCTATCATAAACGGTTTTTATGATTCGCCTTACTATACGTCGATGCTGGAAGCCCGTAAAAGAGGGACAGCAAAAAGCATACCGGATTACCGGGCCGCGTATTACTACAATATTGTTGCCGGGGAAATTCGGGCGCTTTTCGCGACACTTGGCCCCGGGATGCAGGGCTGGTTCTCGGTACATAAAAATAAGCGCTGGAGATCTGATTTTATTGGCGTTGATCACATAAAGCTGAACACCTGGCATTTTGAGCTGACGTTAAAAGTCATGAATGTGATACAGGCCATGTCGGGGATGAGACACAGCGAAGTGCTTGGCGTGATGCACGGTTCACTGATTTATGATGGTGATATCCTGGGACTTCGTTCGGTGTTGCATAAGTTCGCCCCGGAAGGTGGAAGTCACGAAGACTGGGTTGTTTGTCGCTATGTGGAAAAGCCTTTTCAGCATTTACGCAGAATTAATCAAATCATGACAGGCCTGGACGGGAAGACGCTGGACAATGTTCCATTGTCTTTAAATATCAGGTCGTGGTTCTCGGAGCAAAAACTCTCTTTTATGGGGACGCAGCGCCAGACTGAGTGGGCAAAGAAATTTGTGAAAAGACACCATCTGTTCATCCGACGTGACCATATTGATGAGTTCAGGCTTTTAAATCCAAACATACGTGATGATGAACGCGTTGCGATGGAGATTCGGGAGGGGGCTTTCTGGCCATTGCGAACCCATCAGTTTCGCCGTTCACTTGCTGTACACCTCAGGCGTCTTGATCTGATTTCTACTAATGATCTTATCCGGCAGTTTAAGAACTTAATCAGAGGCATGACGGAGTGGTATATGTCCGGTGCACTCAACGCTTCGCATTTTAGCCGGGCGATCCCTCAGGCATTCGCTGCCGAGATTGAGAGGGTTGATACCGAACTCTCAGCTTCCAGGGCTGTTTCTTATCAGCATGAAGGCCTGCTTTATGGCGAAGGCGGGAAGTTACTGATGTCCCAGAGAGGTGGGCACTTACATCAGATGACGTTTCCTACACTGAAAAAAGCGATGAGCATGGCTAAACGAGGCGGGCAAAAACTGGTATCTCTTGGAAACGGTTTTTATTGCATGAATGGCCATGACTGCGAGTTTAAGGCGGTTGTTCAGTCAGCGTCCTGCAATCCGGGATGTGAGAACATGCTGGCCGGAGCTGATTCTGTTCCCGTGTGGAAACGCAGGATGGCTCATTATGACAACCTTCTGGAGATTGCCGTGCGAAATAATGCTCCTCAGGCTGACAGGGATTTTCTGATGCTTGAGAGAGATTTTTATGCAGATGCTGTCCGTTTTTTTGAAAAGGATGAATAGAGCATGACGAACGAACAGTCGGGGGTTAAAAAAACACAGGCAAGAGCAGAGCAGGCCCTGAGGGAACTGATGTTATCAGGGGAGCGTATCAGCCAGTATGCTGTGGAAAAACGAGCGGGGCTGGCAAACGGCACCCTGAATTATAACTGTCCTGAGTACAGGCAGGTCAGGGAGGCTATCCGCAGTCTGAAAAAAACGTGCCAGGGCACCGCGCCGGTTGATGAGCAGGGCATTGAGCAGCAGATCAAGCTGAAAGAAAAGTATCGCCGTCAGAGAAATGAGCTGAGGGAAGAAATCAAAAAGATGATGGCTGAAAATGTAGAGCTGTTACATAACCTTATACTTTTACAGCAGTATGTCAGGGAGCTTGAACGCAACACCGGGAGGGAGAAAGGGGACGTCATTCCGTTCTCGGGTGGTGTCAGGGACTGAGGCTATACTGAACGGAAGGACGCGAGGTGAATCGCCACAGGTTTAACAGACACCTCAGAGTCATTTAAGATGACTTAAAGAGAGGTGCCCATGAGCGGTAAGCGTTATCCTGAAGAGTTTAAAATTGAAGCAGTCAAACAGGTTGTTGATCGCGGTTATTCTGTTGCCAGCGTTGCAACGCGTCTCGATATCACCACCCACAGCCTTTACGCCTGGATAAAGAACTACGGTCCGGATTCTTCCACTAATAAAGAACAGTCAGATGCTCAGGCCGAGATCCGCCGTCTTCAGAAAGAGCTGAAGCGGGTTACCGACGAACGGGACATATTAAAAAAAGCCGCGGCGTACTTCGCAAAGCTGTCCGACTGAGGTACGCCTTTATTCGTGACAACACCTATTGCTGGCCTGTTCGCCTGCTCTGTCGGGTGCTGGATGAACATCCCAGTGGTTTTTACGCCTGGCTTCAGCAGCCGCATTCACAACGCCATCAGGCAGACCTGAGACTGACAGGACAGATTAAACAGTTCTGGCTGGAATCGGGATGCGTCTATGGTTATCGCAAAATCCATCTGGATCTGCGGGACAGCGGGCAACAGTGCGGAGTGAACAGAGTCTGGCGACTGATGAAACGTGTCGGGATAAAGGCTCAGGTCGGATACCGGAGCCCGAGGGCATGTAAAGGCGAGGCCAGTATCGTGTCGCCCAACAAGCTCCAGCGACAGTTCAATCCGGATGCTCCGGATGAGCGTTGGGTAATCACAGCGTGGTTTCCTCAAACCCTCGCTGTGAATTAACTGAAATACTTCATTGAAGCTGTAACCAAACAGTTAACTGAAAGAATGAGCCCGCAGAGCATTGCACAGCGATGACACCATTTGTTGAGCTTCACCGTTTTCGCATACAACCGTCCGGAATTTGGAAAAGCACTGTCTTTTTGTACTGACCGATCATGATTAAGTGACACCTCTTCGAAAAAGAGAGCGCGATGAGCGATTAATATATGGCTCGAAAGACAATTATGTTGGGCTTTTATGACCGCTGTCAGAGGTATTATCTTACCCGGACGGCAACAGGGTCGGAATGTCATCAGCGGCACTGTAACAAGCTATCCGCCATCTTAAATATCTGCAGGTCCTTGCACCGAGTATGCACACCAACCGACAGAGTGATTTGACCCAAACTGGTGGATATTTTGCAAAACTATTAGCCTCTTATGACCGGTCTGCAGCCTGATATTGAGGAATTAGTGCGCTTTCATGGAATGCCTGCCGGGATCGCAAGTACGAACCCCCGGTACTGTTACACTGAATGTGCTCAGTCCTGTATCAGATTGTATTTTTCAGCAACTCAAGAACAACCCTTATTTTATCATTGTCACGTTTGTAGTACGTCCAGGGACCGATGCGCTGAGAAGTAACAAGTTGTGCCCGTTGAAGAGCTGAGAGGTAAAGAGAAACGGTAGACTGTGAGAGCCCGACCTTTTCCTGAATGATACTGACACACACACCGAACTCGTCCGCATCAGCATAAGGCTGATGGAAGTGTATTTTCGGTTCCTTGAGCATATGCAGAATTTTTCTTCTAACAGGGTTTCCCAGCGCCTTAATCACGTCATTCAAATCAATATCAGGCATAAACTCTGTCACTTGTCGCATTGAGGAATTGCAATGTTACGATACTTCTCTACGTTAAGCATCAGCTTTTGAAAAGCTGATGCTCATAAGAATGGTTAGCCAAAGGCGGGATAATCTGTGTAGCCTTTTGCCGTTCCACCATACATGGTTGTTGGATCGACCGGATTCAGTGGCCATTCATGATAAAGGCGCTGCGGTAAATCCGGATTAGCTATGAACGGGCGGCCAAATCCGATAATGTCTCCCCAGCCAGCACCGATAATCCGTTCGGCTTTTTCTTGCGTATATCGCCCGGCATACATAATTACACCGCTGAATAACTTACGGACTTCAGCTCTGAATGCTTCAGGCAATTCGGGAGCATCATCCCAGTCGGCTTCAGCAAGAGAAATATAGGCTATTCCGATTTCTTCAAGAATTTTAACGGCTTCGGTATAGGTTTCATGGGGATCATCTTCCACCAGGCCAAGATAGACCCTTACTTCATCCGTGGTCTGAAAGAGCGGAGCAAAACGGACTCCCACACGGTCTTTACCGACCACATCAGCGACAGCCTGCGTCACTTCGCGCAGAAACCGCAGCCGGTTATGTAATGAGCCACCATATTCATCCTCTCTTTTGTTGCTATGGGATGACATGAACTGGTTAACCAGGTATCCATTTGCACAGTGAATTTCCACACCGTCAAAACCGGCATCAAGGGCGTTCTGAGCTGCCCCGGCGTACATCCTGACAATCTCACTAATTTCCTCTTTTTCCAGTGCGCGGGGGCAGGAAGCGGTAGCCAGCGCACCCTCTCCCGGCCCGGTTTCGATGAATACCTTAACGTTTTCCCCTGCCGGTATCGCCGACGGAGCGACAGGCGAGGCGTTACATGGCTGCAGGGAGTTATGGGATACTCTTCCGACATGCCAGAGCTGGGCAAAAATGATGCCTTCTTTTTCATGCACTGCCCGCGTCACTTTCTTCCAGCCTTCCACTTGCCGTGAGCTGTAGATCCCCGGGGTCCACGCATAACCCTGCCCACGAGGTTCGATTTGTGTTCCTTCGGTCACCATAAACCCGGCACTGCTGCGCTGTGCGTAATATTCAGCCATCAGTTCGTTCGGAATATCACCCGGTTGTGAGCTCCGTGAGCGGGTTAAAGGCGGAAGTACAACACGATTCTTCAGGGTGTAGGGACCTAGTCTGGTGGGAGAGAACAGGTTTTTCGTCTTCATTACATATCCTGATATAGCGAATTTTCAATATCACTGAAACGCCATGTCTCAGCATTTACGACCTGGCATGTCGTCGTTCGGCCGATGTAGCCGCAGAACCACGACACTTTATTCCACATATTGAGATTTACCAATATCTAGATTTATAAAAATTATGATCGGATGAGCGGAACGGGGGGGTTGCCTGATGGCTCACAGAATCGGCATCATGAACCTAAATGGTTCTGATAATGTTATCGGAGATCCTGAACGGGAACGGTATGCGTCACGATTTTAATGACTATGTTGCATTCATGGCAGTAGCACAGGAGTGCAGTTTTTCACGGGCTGCTGTCCGCCTCGGGATCTCGGCATCCACGCTTTCACACACGATACGTCGTCTCGAGGAGCGCGTTGGCATGCCGTTACTTATGCGTACAACCAGGCGGGTGGCTGTCACCGAAGCCGGTAAACAATTATTACTGACGCTTGAACCCGGTCTTGCGCGCATTGAAGCGGGCGTGACAGCTCTTCAGAGACTGCGCCATACACCGGCTGGGCTGGTCAGACTTACGGTATCAGATCACATGATTCATGAATGTCTCTGGCCACGATTATCACCGTTACTAAAAAAATATTCGGATATCAAGGTGGAAATGTCGCAGCAGAACGGTTTTGTCGACATTGTTGAGGGCAATTTTGATGCCGGAGTCCGAATTGGTGATGACATATTAAAGGATATGGTGGCCGTCCGAATCGCACCGGACATACGGTTTGTCGTCATTGGATCGTCCACCTATCTTGCAGAAAGAGGTCTGCCGCTACATCCCTCTCAGCTGGAAAAACATGACTGCATCAATATACGTCTGTCACCCACAGGCCCGCTGTATGGCTGGGAATTTGTCAGGCAGGGGGAGATTGTGAAAAAAGTGGACGGGCAGCTTACTTTTTCAAGCATTTATCCAATGCTTCAGGCAGTAAAAGATGGCTACGGCCTGGCCTACCTGCCGGAGTCTTCTGCCCTGGCGGGGATTGAGGCGGGACACTATTGTCGGGTGCTTGAGGACTGGTCAGAGGCTTTTCCCGCCGACATGATAATTCCAATAATGTCCATTACAGGCTCCGGTAAAGATAATACCGACACCTTACATGAGAAAGGCAAAAGCAATATAACCTGCTGTGCTCCGGATTTTAAGAATGAGCGGTTTACGTAGCAGGATGAGCAGTTCGAACCAGAAATTTCGTTACTATTGCTAAAGTAAAACCTGATGACCTCTAATCGTAACGGAGACCAATATGACTTCACAACTGAACTGGCAGGCCCCGGCTATCAATCGCAAAAAAGTAGGTGACATGACTGTGACCATGCTGAGTGATGGCTATCTGGACGTATCTTTTGAGCTGCTGTCTGGTATTGACGGCTCACGTGCCGAGGATTTACTGCAGAAGCGCGGTGTGCCAGCAGTACCCCGTATTAATATCAACGTCTACGTTATCCAGACGCCTGAGCGAACCATCCTGATTGACAGTGGTGCCGGAGGTATCAATGGCTGGGGCGGTCGGCTTCAGGTAGCCCTGGCCGCGGCAGGCATTGACCCGCTTCAGATTGATACCCTTCTCCTGACTCACGCGCATCCTGACCATATCGGCGGGCTTGCAGGCCCCCTGCAGACTCCCGTTTTCCGCAATGTTCAGCAGTTGTTTGTGCATGAGAAAGAACTCGCTTTCTGGCGTGATGAAACCATTTCCGCTGGCGCGCCTGACGCATTCAAGCCGTTCTTTGAAGTAGCAAGGAACGCCTTCAGCGCTTATGACGACAAACTGGTGCCATTCCGCGAGGAAGCGATTTTACCAGGTATTCAGACTGTACCGCTGTTCGGCCATACACCAGGACATACCGGTTATCTGCTGGGTGATGAAAAAGAGTCGCTGCTCATCTGGGGTGATATTGTTCACTTCCCGCACATTCAGGTTGCTCAGCCTGACGTTACTATCGCGTTCGACAGCGATCCTGCGGCGGCGGCGGCCATCCGTAGCAAAGTGCTTGACCGCGCAGCGAGCGATAACCTGGCTGTCAGTGGTATGCACTTCAACCTGCCTACTACCGGTAAGGTTATCCGTGAAGGTAACAGCTTCGCACTGAATTACGACCTGTGGTCACCCGCAGTCTGATCACCTTCCTTCCCGGTGCACACAATAGTGACCGGGAAGATCCCCTTTCATATCGCCCGACAAGAACCCACCTGCAATACTATGAATATCACTGCCTCACAAAAAAATGGCTCATTACTCTTGCGCCCTGGCTTTTTGTATTCCTCTGGAGTCAGGGTTTGTCGCAGCCAAATTTACCGTGCAGTACAGCGCGCCGTTTCATCTTTTATTCCTGCGTGGCGCATTTTCCTGTCTGGTCCTTCTGCTGCTTACACTGGGGTTCAGGGCCCGTTTTCCGTCCGGCAGAGGAATGGTTCGCAACCTGATTGTCGGACTTTTCCTGCAGAGCTTCTTTCTGGGCGGATGCTTTTATGCCATCCATCGTGGCATGCCGTCAGGCATTGTGGCGCTCATCACCGGCCTGCAGCCGGTACTGACTGCAATACTGGTTTCACTCATGCACCGTCAGTCCCTGCATCCCCGGAAATGGCTGGGTATTGCGATTGGCTTTGCGGGCGTTTTCCTGGTGCTCTCGCCAGGCCAGCATAGTTTTGCACTGGATCCTGTGGCTTTTGGGTCGGTCATGCTGGGGTTATTTGGCGTAACGATCGGAGCGCTTTATCAGCGCCGTGCTCAGGGAGATGGACATATCTTTGCGAACACGTTTTTACAGTACGTCACTTTGACAATATCGATGGGTGCAATTAGCCTGATGTTCGAATCTGCTCCGACGCAGTGGAGCTTATCATTTGCGCTGGGTCTGGGCTGGCTGGTTATTGGCGTATCGGTTCTGGCGATTATGTTGCTGATTTTTATGATACGAAGCGGTGAAGCAACCAAAGTCGCTACTTACTTTTACCTGGTTCCCATTCTCACGGCAGCTGAAGCGTGGTTGCTGTTTGGAGAGGCCATTACATTGCCCATGCTTGTGGGTATGGCAATAACTATAATCGGCCTGATTTTTGTCATCCGGGAATAGACAACCGCACGCGTCGCTGTATGCTTTTGTATATGGCGACGTATAATAGCGGTCAAAGTCAAATTCCGGATGAATATGCAAACAGTCAGCTTTTCCGATTCTCCCGTTGATGATCTCCTCGCTGAGCTTCTTACCCTGGCACGCTCCCGTTTTCCACTTCCCTGCGATTGCCTTCGCGCAGAACAGACGCATCAGGTAAAGAAGTTCGAGGTGGAAGGTGCGACCCTTTCCTTCCCGCTGGAAGGAGAATTCCGGTATCGTGAAAATGAGAAATGGCACCGGGTGATCCCGGGCGAGATTATGGTCGTCCCGAATGCCCGTAGCATCGATATAGAATATGCCCCTTCAGAACAAAGTGGTGAGTTTGTTGCCCTGAGCGTGGTGCTCGCGGAGGAACAGCTTGAAGCAGCCAGGCTGTTACTTGCCGCACCACCACCACAGGACACCGGCAGCATCGCAGCCATTTCCGTATCAGCTCTTCTTTCACCCCTTAACCGCTGGACAGCCGCAATGCGGGAAGGGAAGCGTCCGCTTTCCCTGCACGCCATGGTTGAAGTGGTGCTCTGGCTTTATGGCATGGGATACCATGCTTTGCTGCGAGCCCGGCAGCCAAGTCTGGCCATGAAAATCCGTCAGATGGTAGCGGACAAACCGGCTCATCCCTGGAGTGCTGCTGAAATTGAAGATCTGACGGGACTCAGTGGCCCCACGCTTCGGCGCCACCTGGCCAGTGAGTCAACCAGCTTACGCTCAGTTATCGCCGATGCACGTATCGCGGAGGCTCTCCGCCTGCTGATGACATCGACGCTGCCGGTAAAAACGGTCGCGGGGCGGGTGGGTTACAATTCACTATCGAGCTTCAGCAAGCAGTTTTCTGAACGCTATGGAATCGAACCTTCAGGGTTCCGCTGACTTCAGTTCGTTCAAGGTACACATTGCGTCCCTCGCACTTCAGTAACTTGCGTGGATCTTTCGAATATAACGGAAGATATTGGCCGGCATTGCGTGTAACCGGTTCAGGAGTTCTCATCGTGACGGGAGAGCTAAATCGGTACGGCTGTTGTTCTCAGCTATAAGAACAACTGAGTATCTGACCAGCTGTCTGGTGCTGGCAGCAGCATGCAGTGCAATCGGTCAGGCTCAAAGGAACTGACCTGATGTCAGGTTATAATTTCGGACACATCATAACCCCAGAAGGAGACAACTGTGGTTCATGTTTTCATTATCGGTGGTGCAGGCAAAATCGGCCAGCGTCTGTGCAGGATCCTTTCAGGTAGGGGGCATGCTGTTCGTGCCCTCTACCGTAAGCCAGAGCAGCAGGCATTGCTAGGCGAGCTGGGTGCTGAGCCCGTCAGTGGGAGCCTGACAGAGCTGGATGCAGCTGCGCTGGCGATGCACTTTGCAGGTAGTGATACAGTGGTGTTTACTGCCGGTGCCGGCGGTAAGGGGGGACAGGAGATGACCAATGCGGTCGACGGCGAAGGGCTGAAAAAGTCGGTAGCTGCCGCCCTCAGTGCCGGTGTGTCTCGCTTTCTGCTCGTTTCTGCATTCCCGGAGTCCGCACGGGGAGAAACCACTTCTGAATCATTCGAAAATTATATGCGTGTTAAAAAAATGGCCGATGTGGAACTAGCACAAAGCGAGCTTGACTGGGTGATCCTGCGCCCCGGCGCGCTGCAGGATAAGACTGGTACGGGTTATGTACGTGCCGGCCTGGCCATCCCGTATGGTAACGTGCCCCGTGATGACGTGGCGGCTACGCTGGCTGAACTCATTGAGCAACCTGCCGTCAGCCGCGTCATCATTGAGCTGACGTCTGGCGATGCTCCTGTCCGTGAAGCCATACAGAAGCTGGCGGGCCGATAAAAGGCAGCGCACGTACCAGCAGGCTGCAGGCCCCCAGGCGTTTACAATAAACTTTCCAGCCAGTCGGTAAACGCCCGTACTTTTCGGGAGAGATGGCGGTGCGGATACAGAAGTTACAGTTTGCGATTCGGGGACGTATTATCTGGCAGAACCTCTACCAACAGCCCGCGATCGAGATAAGGCTGCAAAAAAATATTCATGCCCTGTAGTATTCCCAGCCCCGCCAGGCCTGCTGCAATGTAGGCTTCTGAGTTATCCACGACAAGCCTGCCTGGAAGTTCAATTTCGGTGGAGCCCTCTGACGTCCCGAATGTCCAGGGCATAACTTGTCTGTTGCTGCTGTTAATCCAGTTGACGGCCTGATGCTGCTGCAACTCGTCCATTGTTTCCGGGGTGCCGTGTTGATCAAGATACGCAGGACTGGCGCAGGTCGTCATTTTAACGGTTCCCACCTCCTTTGCGATATAGTCGCCATCGTCCAGCTCCCCCACCCTCAGTATGCAGTCCAGGCCATCATGCAGCATATTCCGTCGGCGGTCTGAGCTGCTCAGGATAATTTCAATTCCGGGATGCTGGCGATAAAAATCAGGCAGGTTGGGTATAACAAGTAAAGCCGCAAACGCGACAGGCATATCTATGAGCGAATAGCGGGCGTCAAAATGATAGCGACAGGAAAGTTCTGCCATATTAAACATAACAACCCTTGGGCGCACCGCCGCAGGCGCCCTCAGCACGTTTCTGCGGCCTCCCGCCTGTTTCCGGCACCTTTCAAACGCCCCTGATGATTTCTGCGCGTCTGCATGGCTATGCAGTGAGATCTGCTCTCCACCGATTAGTGCATGCAGATTTTGGAAACGTCCAATTCTGGCACGAAGCGGTCACCCCGGCGGGGTGCAGTCCGCTGTCAGCGAAAACGGACATTGAGCCAATCAAATAATCTGTGCCAGAATTTGTCATTGAGGCTAGTACTTTCGAGTAGATCTATTTCCCGCCCGTACTCTTAAACTCATCTATCTCATCCTTCTACGACTTATTACCGGGAATATAAAACCCCGCCGAAGCGGGTTTGGTAATTTGAGTTTTTCTCAGGCGGCCATCTTTCTGCATTGTTCGGCGCAGTGATGACAAGCGCTTGAGCAATCCTGACAATGGTCATGTTCATGCTTTCCACACTCGTCACCGCACTTCTGACAAACATCAGCGCAAAGACGGCAAAGATCCTGGGCAGACCCGCTATTTAGTGTCATGAATTGAGCTGCAAGACGGCAGATATTTGCACACTGCATATCCAGTTTTATGCACTCGCGCATCATCTCCAGATTCTCTTCGTCGAGACACGAAGCCGCACAGTTATCACATGCCGTTGCACATAGATAACAGGCTTCGATGCATTTTTTGTATTCGTCTAACATAATTTCTCCTTAGCTAAGGTTACGTATTAAGCATGGAAGAGATAACTGATTATTCAAATTTTGAATTAGTTAATTACCTTTTCAGCATTTCATATCATTGATTCAAAGTGCATCTCTAGGGTTACCTAATTCACCTATGTCTACTTCTGGCACAATGCAGAAATGAGATAGATTTACTTTATCCGCTTCTCGCTCAAAGCTGTCCGTAATCCCTTGCCTGCTTAAAAAAACCGGATTAACGTGTGATGTTTTTACGTTTTCCAGGCAGCCTTCATCGGTAAGTACCTGTCTTACAGACTTCAATGCACTTAGTTAAGAAACATCCTAATCGTCCTTTCGCCGATCGCGAGATCTGTTATGGCAGCTAAACTCGATTGATACCCCAATCCGCGGGGCAGCATTTCCTTTCCGCACGCAAGAAGGAGAAGATCATGAAAGCAGTAATTTACAACGGTCCTTATGATGTAAAAGTAAAAGACGTACCGGATGCGAAAATTGTCCGCCCCACGGATGTACTCGTCCGCATCACCACCACCAACATTTGTGGGTCGGACTTGCACATGTATGAGGGCCGGACCAGCTTTGAACAGGGACGGATTCTGGGTCACGAAAACCTGGGTGAAGTGGTCGAAATTGGCTCAGGCGTTGAACGTATTAAGGTGGGCGACTATGTTTGTCTGCCGTTTAACGTGGGATGTGGTTTTTGCGAAAACTGTGAAAAAGGTCTGACCGGCTTTTGTCTCACTACCAATCCGGGTACGGCAGGCGCAGCTTATGGTTTTGCTGAAATGGGTCCCTGGGAGGGAGGTCAGGCGGAACTTCTTCGGGTGCCATTTGCCGACTTTAACTGCCTTGTTCTTCCCCCTGATGCGGCAGAAAAAGAAGATGATTATGTGATGCTCTCTGACATTTTTCCTACCGGCTGGCATGCAACAGAACTTGCCGGATTGAAGCCTGGTGAAAGCGTGGCCATTTATGGCGCGGGGCCGGTCGGTTTGATGGCAGCTCATTCGGCGATCATTAAAGGTGCTTCACAGGTGTTTGTGGTTGATACGCACACAGACCGGTTGGCTCTGGCTGAAAAAATGGGGGCGACGGGCATCAATGCTACTGGCGATGAAGCTGTACAAAAAATTCTCGACCTGACGGATGGACGCGGTACGGATTGTGGCTGCGAATGTGTTGGCTATCAGTGCTGTAACAAACATGGCCATGAAGATAACTCTGTTACCATGAACAGTCTTGTTGCGTCGACGAAAGCAACCGGGGGAATTGGTGTGGTTGGCGTCTTTATTCCTCAGGATCCGGGGGCTGAATCGGAGCTTGCCAGAGAGGGTAAGATGCCATTTGATTTTGGGAGTTTCTGGTTTAAAGGACAGGCAATCCGTACCGGCCAGGCGAACGTTAAGGCCTATAACCGTCAGCTGTCTCGCCTCATCCATCACGATAAAGCCAGTCCGGGCAAAATAATTTCTCATCGTCTTTCGCTTGAAGAGGCTCCTGCCGGATATAAGCACTTCGATGAGCGGGATGAAGGATGGACGAAGGTTATCCTTAAGCCTTAAATAGAGTTATCCGGTATGAGAAAGCAAAAACCGGGAAAGAATGTATGACTTTTGACAGGGTGCAATAAAATATCCTGTCAGGGCGTTATTATTCATACTTTCAGCTGCCAGGCGCTTCCATATCCAGACTTGTTCCCTGATTTTGCCGACGAGATAGCAAAATTAATACATTCAGGAGGAGGCATCTGCGGTTGATCTGTTCCGTATTTATTAACGCCCTGTGCTGTAAGTATTGTCTGCCTCTACCACATAGCAGACATGTGCGCAGGAACGGTCCGCTATGAGCGAAAAGCGGACTTCCGGTCCTTGCGCAAACTCCCGTTCCGAGAAGTTGCAGTTCACAAATCACCTGTTAAAGAAGGTATGGTAGCCCACAGCATTAATTTTGCTTCCATCTTCAGTCAGACTGGCCGGTACCGGCTTCCGATAAGTTTCGTCGGCTGAGGCCCGCTAAAGTAGAGAGGTCAAAAAATAACCTTGACGTACAATAATTTTCGATATCCAAACTGACCCCTAATTAGGTGGACACCTGATGACTGACTTAAAATTTCTATCACGCCAGCGTTACACATCCGCAGTCGCATCTTGCGGGGTTCAGCGGGGTGTTGCAGGCGGACGTGCACGTGCGGACGCCCTCTGACACCACGACCGAAGCGCTGTGCCGTATCGGCGAGCTGTATGGCATCGAGGCGGGCATCCGGGGCAAAAGCGCGGCGGAACGGCTGGCCATTCGGCAGGAAAAAGCGGTACCGCTGCTGACCGCGCTGGAGGGCTGGCTGCGTGAAAAGCAGAAAACGCTGTCACGGCACTCGGAGCTGTCGAAGGCGTTCGCGTACGCGCTGAACCAGTGGGATGCGCTGAAATTATACCTGCGGGAGATTACTGATACAGAACACGCCGGGAATGTGCCGCCATTGACGCAATGACGACACAGCCCTTTTTAACCGTTCCGTGAGAGTTCCCTGGCAATATACTGTGCGGTACGGCTTTCTTTGACCTGCGATACCTGTTCGGGAGTTCCTGCGGCAACCAGGCGTCCTCCCTCATGTCCCGCTCCAGGACCGATGTCGATAACCTGGTCTGCCTGAGTAACCGCCCGCATATCGTGTTCAATCATTATCACCGTATTTTCTGCATCAACAAGCCGCTGCAGCTGCACAAGGAGGCGGTCGGCGTCTGAAGCATGCAGGCCGGTTGTCGGTTCATCTAGGATATACAACGTGTGGCCACGTTGGCTACGTTGTAGTTCGGTTGCCAGCTTGATCCTTTGCGCCTCCCCTCCGGATAACTCGGTTGCTGGTTGTCCCAGACGCAGGTAGCCCAGACCAATTTCACTCAGCAGACGGAGGGGACGAGCCACTGGTTCTTCAGTCGCAAAGAACTGACTGGCTTCATCCACCGTCATATGCAGGACCTCCGCGATATTTTTGTCCTGCCAGCAGATCCTGAGAGTATCCCGGTTATACCGCGCGCCATGGCAGGTCGGGCACGGTGCATACACGCTCGGCATAAACAACAGCTCCACGCTGACGAATCCTTCACCTTCACAGGTTGCACAGCGGCCTTTTGCCACATTGAAAGAGAATTGACCCGCATCGTAATGATGGAGTTTGGCGTCAGTCGTTCCGGCAAAGAGCTTACGAACAGGATCAAACAACCCGGTATATGTCGCCAGGTTTGAACGGGGGGTCCTGCCTATCGGTTTCTGGTCAACCTGAACCAGACGCTTTACCAGTCCGGTATCACCGGTCAGGGTACCGTACGTTTTCTCCGTTACGGATGGCCCCTCAGCGTCGCTGGCTTCGGAAAGCACGTCTTCTGGCTCACCGCCAAGTGAAGAAAGCACCAGTTCCGGTAAGGCCTGGGCAATCAGACTGGATTTACCGGAGCCAGAGACTCCCGTCACGGCTGTCAGCACACCCAGAGGAATATCAACATCGATCCACTTAAGATTGTGGCGATGGATCCCCTGCAGTTTCAGCCACCCGGATGGGATACGGGCAAAAGATTGTGGTGGCCGGACTTCATCAAATAAATAACGCGCGGTACGAGATTGGGTGACGGCTTTCAGATCTTCAGGAATACCACTGTAGAGAACATGTCCTCCCTGTTCACCAGCCGACGGTCCCACATCAACAAGCCATTGCGCCCGTCGCATCAGGTTAAGATCATGTTCAACGACAAACACCGAGTTGCCGGCATCACGAAGGTTCTCAAGCGCATCGTAAAGCGCTTTACTGTCTGAGGGGTGCAGACCCGCAGACGGTTCATCAAGAACATAGACCACACCAAACAGCATCGAACTGAGTTGCGTGGCAAGACGCAGTCGCTGAAGCTCTCCTGCAGATAGAGTTGGGGTTGCTCTGTCCAGCGTAAGATAACCCAGCCCCAGCTTCTGCAACTGATACAACCGGGCCATGACACCACCGGTCAGCCGTTGTGCCGCCAGTCGTTTCTCTTCCGATAACGCCGATGTCCGGCAGACATCGGCGTTATCGGAATGGACCGCTTTTCCGGATGCAGCACGCTCTGTCAGATCCCGACGGGTGATATCCCTGTCGGCATCTGCGCCGGCGTGGTGGGCACTGAAATCCCCCCGGGAGATTGGAAGGAGCAATTCCGCCAGCTGGTCTAAGGGCATCTGCATAAATTCACCAATGTCCACACCGGCAAAGGTGACGGACAATGATTCTGACTTCAGTCTTTTCCCGTGACAGACCGGACACAGCTTGCCTTCCATAAAACGGGAGACTCGTTTTCTCATCAACGCGCTTTGCGTGCTGGCGAAGGTATGTAGCACATAACGACGTGCCCCGGTGAAGGTCCCCATATAACCCGGCGTCATTTTTTTCCTGACGGCTTCGCGCGTATCTTCCGGACTCAGTCCCGGGAAAACCGGTACAGTGGGGGTGTCTTCGGTAAAAAGGATCCACTGACGGTCTTCCGCTGGCAGATTTTTCCAGGGAGTGTCGATGTCATACCCCAGCGTCACCAGAATATCCCGCAGATTCTGTCCGTGCCAGGCCGGGGGCCAGGAAGCAATAGCCTTTTCACGGATACTAAGTGAGGGATCGGGCACCATCAGTGTTTCAGTTACCTCATAGATATGGCCCAGACCATGGCAAGAAGGGCATGCCCCCTGCGGCGTGTTGGGAGAAAAATCCTCGGCATACAGCATCGGTTGTCCGGCAGGATAAGCGCCCGCCCGTGAGTACATCATTCGCACCAGACTGGATAAGGTGGTCACGCTGCCGACAGAGGAGCGCGCGTTACTGGCACCGCGTTGTTGCTGAAGCGCAACGGCTGGCGGCAGTCCGTCAATGGCATCCACATCCGGAACCCCGACCTGATCAATGAGGCGACGAGCGTAGGGGGCAACCGATTCAAAGTAGCGCCGTTGCGCCTCAGCATAAATGGTGCCAAAGGCCAGTGAAGACTTACCCGAGCCTGACACACCCGAAAAAACAACCAATGCGTTGCGCGGAATGGAAACATCCACCTCTTTAAGGTTGTTCTCGCGAGCACCGCGAATCACAACTGAATTGTTGTCGTCAGTCAGGATGGGATGATAACCGAAAAGTTTCTTTGCCATAGAATTTCCTGTGCTAGGTGTGTCCGCTCTTAATAAGGCCACCTCTTGTGACGGTATCTGGTGTGCCGGACCGCTCGATCAGAAAGCCCGTCGAAAAAAGCGTTTGTGTGACTGGAAACAGATTGCTGAAGCTGGGCCCGGTGGTACCATGTGGGACACCGCTGAAGTTTCAGCGGTACCCTGCGGATCCGCCTTCTGTATGAGAACTGGCTGGCGGCGTACCCGGGACCGGAGATTTGGCTCCCGTGATAATGCGGGCTCCCCGGTACGCGACGCTGTGGTTCCAGACCCAGCTGATGGCGACACTCAGGCGGTTTCGGGTACCAATTAAAAAATACAGATGAATAATGCACGTGATTTCATATGTCATTTCCTTTCATTACAGTTTTAGACCCCATCAGACATCTGCCTGGCAGAGTTAACGGAGATAGGAGCGGACTATCGAAATGGTGTCGTCGATTGACCTCTTCTGCGACTCATTTCGTTTGCCCGTATCGGGGAATTCCTCCCGAAGATAGCTTTCCAGAACAACCGCCATCAGGTCGTTAACGGCTCCCTGGACTGACCCCGCCCCGGTAGACGATCCTGCCCTATAGTTTGAGTATAGGAGGAGCGTATGGGCACACCACGATTTACACCTGAATTTAAGGAAGAAGCCGTCCGTCAGATAACGGAACGCGGTTATTCCGTCGCCTAAGTATCTGAGCGTCTGGGCGTCTCTGCACACCGCCTCTACAAGTGGCTACGGGCTATCAAACCTGATAACAGCGAGCAGCATGCCCGGGATTTACTGGAAGCTAAAAGCGAGATCCTGAAACTCCGGGCGCAGCTAAAACGCACCGAAGAAGAACGGGATATCCTGAAAAAGGCCGCGCGGTACTTTGCAAAGGAGCCCGACTGAAGTACCGCTTTATCAATGAGCACCGAACTGTATGGGGTGTGATGACGATGTGTCGGGTACTGAATGTCGCCCGGGCCGGGTTCTATGCGTGGCTGCATAACCCTGTCTCGGCGCGTGATAAAGATAACCAGCGCCTGCTGATGCTTATCCGCGACTCATATTCCCTGAGCGGAGGCGTATACGGTTACCGGCGGGTTCATGGCGATCTGAACGAAATCGGGGAAACCTGTGGTAGAAACCGGGTGGGTCGGATCATGCAACTGGACCGGATTAAAGCTGTGCGCGGCTATAAAGCGCCACGTCGTATCGCTGGCAGGCCTTCAGTCGTTGCTCCTAATCTCGTGCAGCGGCAGTTCACCGTTGTCCGGGCCACCCAGGTCTGGGTCACCGATATTACTTATAGTGTGCCCGGAGTTCAGGGCGGGCATGGATGCTTAAATGAACCGCGAGTCTGTCTGGAATATTGAACCGGTAACTCACGATGAGAAACCCAACAATCCCACCGGGTGTGACGGTGGAGAACCTGAGCGGCAGTGACCTGCGGCATGCCCGCAGGGTGATGTAACCCGCTGACAACGGGGATTGAGGCGAGATCACTAAGCCGAGATGATCCTCAAGGTTAAGTACTGAAAGGCTGAAGAACATGAACCCGTTAATCCGCCTCTGTGGGTTGAAAACGTCACCACGGCCTACGTGATCTGACAGGCCGTGCAGGAGGAACTGGCAGTGATACGTAAGCACTGCCGGTCGAAGGTGTTTTGACATGTATGCGAAACACCGGGGCAGCAGCGTCTATCACGCTTGCGATGCTGACTTCTGCCAACTTGCGGCAAGCAAGGATAAAGAGTGCGACGGGCAGCCTCCTCAGTATGCCTGAGTCCAGGCAGGTAAACCGGGGAAGGTCAGCGACGGATGTTAAGGGGGCATGGCTCCGATGACGCGCTGGCTGGCGGAGCTTCCGTAGTAGTCCGCGATGGGGAAAGCCCATTACATGGCGAAGGGAAGCAGTTTGAATGTGTTTGCGACGTGAATTAACTGACCTAACGAGGTGAAGACCTTTGATAATCAGCGAAATGCAACGCAAGCTTGCCACATGGGCAGCCACCGATCCGTCCCTACGGATTCAACGGCTGCTGCGTCTGATAACACAACCAGAATGGCTGGCTGAAGCGGCGCGGATCACGCTTTCATCAAAGGGGGCCCATACCCCCGGCGTTGATGGCGTGAACAAAACAATGCTACAGGCCAGACTGGCTGTTGAGCTGCAAATCCTCAGGGATGAATTACTCTCAGGCCACTACCAGCCCTTGCCCGCCAGACGGGTTTACATCCCTAAAAGCAACGGCAAACTGCGACCACTGGGTATCCCCGCGTTGCGGGATCGTATTGTTCAGCGGGCCATGCTGATGGCGATGGAGCCGATATGGGAGAGTGATTTTCATACGCTCTCATATGGCTTCCGGCCTGAGCGCAGTGTCCACCACGCGATCCGCACGGTGAAATTACAGCTCACAGACTGTGGTGAAACCCGGGGACGCTGGGTGATTGAAGGCGACCTGTCCAGTTACTTCGACACCGTACATCATCGACTGCTGATGAAGGCTGTACGCCGCAGGATCAGTGACGCACGTTTCATGACTCTGCTGTGGAAAACCATCAAGGCGGGACATATCGATGTCGGTCTCTTTCGGGCGGCCAGTGAAGGTGTACCACAGGGCGGTGTTATATCGCCGCTATTATCGAACATCATGCTGAATGAGTTCGATCAATACCTGCATGAGCGCTACCTGAGCGGGAAAGCCAGAAAAGATCGGTGGTACTGGAATAACAGTATCCAACGGGGCCGAAGTACGGCGGTCAGAGAAAACTGGCAGTGGAAACCCGCGGTGGCGTACTGCCGCTATGCCGATGATTTTGTCCTCATCGTCAAAGGCACCAAAGCACAGGCGGAAGCCATCAGGGAGGAGTGTCGGGGTGTGCTCGAAGGCAGTCTGAAACTCAGGCTGAACATGGATAAGACTAAAATCACCCATGTTAATGACGGCTTTATCTTTCTGGGGCACAGGATCATTCGCAAACGCAGTCGTTATGGCGAGATGCGAGTGGTCTCAACGATCCCGCAGGAGAAAGCCAGAAACTTCGCCGCATCGCTGACAGCACTGTTATCAGGCAACTACAGTGAAAGCAAAGTCGATATGGCTGAACAACTCAACCGAAAACTGAAAGGCTGGGCCATGTTCTATCAGTTCGTTGATTTTAAGGCCAAAGTCTTCAGTTATATCGACCGTGTCGTGTTCTGGAAGCTGGCTCACTGGCTGGCCCGCAAATACCGTACAGGTATCGCTTCCCTGATGAGGTGGTGGTGTAAATCACCGAAACCGGGTCAGAGCAAAACGTGGGTTTTATTTGGTAAAACCAATCACGGCAAGCTCAGCGGCGAAATACTGTACCGGTTGGTGGGGCAAGGCAAGAAGCTGTTCCGCTGGCGGCTACCCGAAGGTAATCCCTATCTGAGGACGGAGACCAGAAACACGTATACATCGCGCTTTACAGAAGTGGCAATGGCGTTCGCCAGCATTTAAATGGAGAGCCGGATGCGCTGAAAGGTGCACGTCCGGTTCGGGGAGGAGAGGCAGGGAAATAGTCCGACTACGCCCTGCCTCTTACTCTACTCCGCACCTGGCAGGGCTGGCTGTATCTGGCGGTGGTTATCGATCTCTTCGCCCGTAATGTGGTCGGCTGGTCGATGAAACCCACTCTCTCACGCGAACTGGCGCTCGACGCGCTGATGATGGCGGTCTGGCGCCGAAAACCAGACAGCGAGGTTATCGTACATAGCGATCAGGGCAGCCAGTACGGCAGTGACGACTGGCAGCGCTTCTACCGGGCCAATAACCTGGCGCCGAGCATGAGCCGGCGTGGCAACTGCTGGGATAATGCGGTGGCCGAATCGTTCTTCAGTTCGCTGAAAAAAGAACGGATCAGAAAACGCATATATAAAACCAGGGATCTGGCCCGGGCGGATCTTCGATTACATTGAAGTCTTCTATAACCGGTCCCGGCGCCACAGCCACCTCGGCGACGTCAGTCCGGAGGCCTTCGAACAGGCCTCGTCGTGAGGACAGGATTTGTCTACAGGCGTGGGGTCAGTCCAAACTATAGGGCAGGATCGTCTACCGGGGCGGGGTCAGTCCATCAACGGCTCGGAAGTGTCTAGATTATCCGTGGCGATTCAGTTACAGTACATCTCAGGTCTGCAGGGTTCAGGCCCTGTTCAGGCCTGAAAATTAAGCACATTTTCTGAGGCTGGAAATCAACTCATGCTGACAGCCTGAGCCTGTTGGCATGGTAAGCAATGTGCTCACCAATAAAGCTGGAAATGAAATAATAGCTGTGGTCGTATCCAGTATGATATCGGAACGACGCATTGAGGTTCATCTCATTGCATACTCTCTCAAGGATTTTGGTGCGCAGTTGCTCTTCATAAAAGGCGTCACTCAGCCCCTGATCAATGAAGATTTCTGGTAATTTTTCACCCTGTAAAATGAGGCTGACTGGATCGTAGGCTTCCCACGTTTTTCTGTTTTCACCCAGGTAAGCGCTAAATGCCTGTTGCCCCCATGGCACCTGAGAAGGCGATACTATCGGGGAAAATGCTGATACGCTCACATATTCACCAGGATTTCGCAGAGCCAGCACCAGAGCACCCAGCCCTCCCATAGAATGACCGGATATAGATTTTCTTGCCGTTGCAGGAAAATGATTCATGACGACATCCGGAAGCTCTCTGAGAATATAGTCATACATCCTGTAATGAACATTCCACGGCTGTTCCGTCGCGTTCAGATAAAAACCGGCCCCCTGGCCAAGATCGTAACTGTCGGCATCCGGGACATTATTACCCCGGGGACTGGTATCCGGGACAACAACGATGACGTTATGCCGGGCTGCATAATGCTGCATACCTGATTTGGTGATGAAATTCTGCTCAGTACAGGTCAGGCCCGACAACCAGTATAGTACCGGCAGTTTTTCTGTTACTGCTTTGGGAGGAAGATACACACCGAAATTCATTTCACAATTAAGGGATTGTGAATAATGCCGGTACACGTTTTGCCAGCCGCCAGAGCTGGCATGCTGCTCAATGAGTTCCATCAGCCGTTATCTCATGGTTATTTCCCCTGACCGAAGCCAGGGGAAGTATCTTTAAATCCGGACGTCAGATAAACGTATACGCCGTGATTTTGTTACCCGCCGGATCCCGCAGGTAGGCAGCATAGGCCCCGGGAAGGTGACCACGCGGGCCAGGTTGACCTTCATCAGCTCCACCGGCGGCAAGGCCGGCAGCATGGAAAGCATCAACCTCTTCCGGGGTGGCAGCAGCGAAGCCGACAGTCACCCCGTTAGCGGAAGGTGCTTCACCGTTGCCCGGACGGGCAATGATAAATGCCGGCTTTTCGCGGCCATAGAGTACCCAGCCGTTGCCAAACGGGCCGAGGTTATTGATACCAAGCGTGCCCAGGACGACATCGTAAAATGCGGAGGATTTCTCGACATCGGCTGCGCCAATGAACACATGAGAAAAGATGCCGTCACCAGAAATTACCGGAGTTGTCATTTTCCACTTCCTTCAGTTTGAGTTGATTAAAATTCTGATGGGATCAGTAATGAATCACTGTCCGGATAGATTTGCCTTCATGCATAAGCTCGAAGGCGTCATTGATTTCATCCAGTGTCATCGTATGGGTTACAAATGGCTCAAGGTCAATATCCCCCTTCATGGCATCCTCGACCATACCGGGGAGCTGAGTGCGGCCTTTTACTCCGCCAAACGCGGAACCTTTCCATACGCGCCCGGTGACCAGCTGGAAAGGACGGGTGGAAATCTCCTGTCCGGCCCCTGCGACACCAATGACAACGGACTGCCCCCACCCACGGTGAGCACTTTCCAGCGCTGCACGCATGACGTTAACGTTACCGATACATTCAAAGGTATGGTCAATACCCCACTTGTTGATATCCAGCAGAACATCTTTAATCGGTTTGTCATAATCATTCGGGTTAATGCAGTCAGTGGCCCCGAACTGACGGGCCAGGTCAAATTTTGTCGGATTAGTATCGATAGCGATAATACGTCCCGCTTTTGCCTGACGGGCCCCCTGTACCGCAGCCAGACCAATTGCCCCCAGACCAAAAATGGCAACTGAATCGCCCGGCTGCACTTTAGCCGTGTTATGGACGGCGCCAATACCGGTAGTCACGCCACAACCCAACAGGCAGACGTGTTCATGGTTCGCCTCCGGGTTAATTTTTGCCAGAGAAACCTCGGCCACAACGGTGTATTCACTGAATGTGGAACATCCCATGTAGTGGTAAAGAGGCTGACCGTTGTATGAAAAGCGAGTGGTCCCGTCAGGCATCAGTCCTTTGCCCTGAGTCTCGCGAACCGATACACAGAGGTTCGTTTTACCGGACTGGCAGAATTCACACTCCCCGCATTCAGCGGTGTAGAGCGGAATAACATGGTCACCCGGCTTCACACTGGTGACGCCTTCACCAACTTCAACGACGATACCGGCTCCCTCGTGGCCGAGAACCACCGGGAAAACGCCCTCAGGGTCATTCCCTGAGAGGGTAAAGGCATCGGTATGGCAGACACCTGTGTGGGTGTTTTTAATCAGCACCTCGCCTTTTTTAGGCGGAGCAACATCAATTTCAACAATCTCCAGGGGCTTCCCTGGTGCAAATGCAACAGCGGCACGTGATTTCATACGTAATATATCCTCAATGTAATAATGGCCTCACCTATTTAAGATAGGCACGAACCAGCTCAATCGTATCGTCAACTGATTTACTGACTTCATGACTGTAGCTGTCATTCTGGTCAAAGGTTTCCCGTATGTGGCTCTCCAGCACCTCTGCCATCAGTCCGTTAGCGGCGCCCCGGACGGCGGCGATTTGCTGGAGAACGGAACGGCATTCAGCGCCACTTTCAAGTGCTCTTTCCAGAGCATCAATCTGACCCCGGATACGGCGAACCCGGGTTAGGACCTTTTTTTTCTCTTCAGGAGTACTGGGCATTGCTTACCTCACTGCTCTGTATTTCTTATACTATAGGGGAGTATTACATTAAGATCAACACATACCCCACTATAGTATAATAAATATATCAGAGCACCGGTAATGACTCCAACTTACTGATAGTGTTTTATGTTCAGATAATGCCCGATGACTTTGTCATGCAGCTCCACCGATTTTGAGAACGACAGTGACTTCCTGCCCAGCCTTGCCAGATGCTGCCTCAGATTCAGGTTATGCCGCTCAATGCGCTGCGTATATCGCTTGCTGATAACGTGCAGTTCTCCCTTCAGGCGTGATTCATAAAGCGGCCAGCCATCCGTCATCCATACCACGACCTCAAAGGCCGACAGCAGGCCCAGAAGACGCTCCAGCGTGACCAACGTGCGTTCACCGAATACGTGCGCCACAACCGTCCTCCGTATCCTGTCATACGCGTAAAACAACCAGCGCTGGCGTGATTTAGCGCCGACGTAACCCCACTGTTCGTCCATTTCCGCGCAAACAATGACGTCACTGCCCGGTTGTATGCGTGAGTTTACCGACTGCGGCCTGAGTTTTTTAAGTGTCGTAAAATCGTGTTGAGGCCAACGCCCATAATGCGTGCACTGGCGCGACATCCGACGCCATTCATGGCCATATCAATAATTTTCTGGTGTGTACCGGGCTGAGAGACGGTGTAAGTGAACTGTAGCTGCCATGTTTTACGGCAGTGAGAGCAGAGATAGCGCTGATGTCCGGCAGTACTTTTACCGTTACGCACCACGCCTTCAGTAGCTGAACAGGAGGGACAGCTGATAGAAACAGAAGCCACTGGAGCACCTCAAAAACACCATCATACACTAAATCAGTAAGTTGGCACCATTACCCGAATTACCAGCGTCTGCTCTTGGCACGGAGCGGACCTATTTACTGAGCCGAAGGTCCGCTCAGACTAACTCATTAAAGCCTGGTTGTTTTATCGCATCATCAGCCGTGTTCTGAAGCATTAGCTATGTATCTTCAGGGATGCTGATTTTCCCTCTGCACCAGATAAACCAGAATACAGTTTGATGTCGGTCAAAAAAGACAGCTTTAAGTGCATGAAATGAATAATGTTTCTTGAATGCTGGCAAAGCACTGGGATAGTAGTGTTGATTATTAGACGATCGGTCAATATTATTTATTGACGACTTAATGACTGAACGGTAAACGCCCGGACAAACGAGGTGAACGTGTTTAAATCTTTATTAATCAACAAAACAGATGGACGCTATAGTGCGCAACTTGCTGAAATCGCTGAAAGTGAACTACCGCAGGGGGATGTGGAGGTCAATGTTGACTATTCATCCATCAACTACAAAGACGCACTGGCCATTACGGGCCGGGGCCCAATCGTCCGACGCTTTCCCATGGTGCCCGGCATTGATTTTACCGGTACAGTGTCCGCCAGTTCACATCCCGAATATCAGGCCGGAGATAAGGTTCTCCTGACCGGCTGGGGTGTTGGGGAAAAACACTGGGGCGGACTATCCGAAAAAGCACGGGTAAATGGAGACTGGCTGACGCCGCTCCCGGCTGGCGCTAACGGCAAACACGTAATGGCAATCGGAACAGCTGGGTTTACCGCGATGCTGTGCGTAGACGCACTTCTGAATCATGGTATTAAGCCTGAAGATGGTCCGGTACTTGTTACCGGTGCCAGCGGCGGCGTCGGGAGCATTGCGGCCATGATCCTTGCATCAATGGGGTACCGCGTTACGGCGTCTACTGGACGCCCGGAAGAGGCTGCCTGGCTCTATAAAACGGTCGGTGTGGACGAGATTATTAACCGTTCCGAGCTCTCCTGTCCCGGAAAACCGTTACAGAAAGAACGCTGGGCTGCCGCCATTGATACAGTCGGTAGCCATACGCTCTGCAATGTATGCGCCGGGGTGCGTTATGGCAGTATTGTTGCAGCCTGCGGCATGGCACAGGGGATGGAACTAATGGGGAATGTGGCTCCGTTTATCCTGCGTGGCGTCACGCTGAAAGGGATTGACAGTGTCATGTTCGCGAAGGAAAAAAGAGCGGCGATCTGGCAGCAGGCGGTACAGTATTTACCGGAGTCCAGACTGGATAGCCTGACCACCGTTTATCCGCTGAGTGATGCCATCAATGTGGCCGAAAAACTTCTGAGTGGCGGAATTCGTGGCCGGGCAGTAATTCAGTGTAGCTAATGAAGTGGAAGCCAGGCTCAGCCTGGGTTTGATAATTATTATCAGGGGCTGCGGCCCCTTTTTTACTTTTCAACAGCCGTGTCCTTAGAGGGCTGATAGCGTACTGACTTTTTGAAATAGCTCCAGAAGTCGTACACAGGCTGGGTTGAGCAATAAAGTTTGGCACGCATTACGGCACCCTCCCAACTGCTCCAGAAAATGGCCGCCAGTTGCGTATTATTCATATCGGAACGGATTTCGCCCGAAGATAACGCGTCGGACAGACAGCACGCCACAAGCGCCTGCCAGCGCTCAAGTATTTCGTGGAGCTGTTTGATAAAGGACAGTGGAAGACCCGGACTCTCCTGCATCATATTGCCAACCAGACAGCCCCGGGTGAAATTGTACTTTTTAATGCCGTCGCAGGCATCGTCGATGAAATTTTCCAGACGCATCATTGGTGTGAAGGATGATTCATACAGATGTTTTTGGAGTTTATGCACAAAGAAACTGTCATAGGCGCTCAGAACAGTCTGGGCATACTCTTCTTTGCTCTTGAAATAGTAATAAAATGAGCCTTTAGGAACACTGGCATTTTTGACAATGGCATCGACTCCCGTTGAAAGAAAACCATTCTGCGTGAGCAGTTCAAGCCCGCTTCGGATCAGGTCATTACGGGTATCTGTATAGGTACTCTCTGTTTTTCGTGGCCTGCCTCGCCCACGAATTTCGCCAGTCATGACTTTGCTCCTGCATTTTATTAACGGAAAAGAATAAGTGATTTTGCGCGGAGGCTTCAATCAGTTTATCCCCGGCGGTGACGAGGTGGCCACCTATGCCGACTGGACAGGGGACTGACTATTGCCATAACGCCATCGCAGGTTGCTTCAGTAAACCTGCTAATCCCGTACAATGGCGAATTCGCTATATCCGCTTCTCGCACTTAGCTGCCATAAATCGGCCAGGCAATCACAGGTCATTTCTGTCTCGCAAAGAAGGTGCCGTTTCTGCTTTGCGTTGACACCCCTAAATATTAGAATTAAAAGGAGAGAGTTACTGGAAAAAGGCAGCGGAGGCAGTGACAATCGTGGCTTGAAGCCACTACTCGATGGATGCGGACATGTAGTTGGCGTCATTCGACAAAACTAGCAAACTTCTAATAGTCACCATTTCTCCCGTCTGGCGGGAGTGCTGTCAAATGCCCCCCTCATCTCTGTGTGGGAAATGAAGGGTGAAGGGGAAATAGATGACAGCGTTATTTCTACGCCCAGAATACTGAATACCTTGTACAGACGATCAATACTGGCGCTAGCAGGGTTTGCTTCCAGGCGGGCATAGGTTTGCTGCGTTACGCCAAGCCTCTCAGACACATCTTTTTGCGTGAAGCCCTTGATTTTGCGAAACCCGATTAGCACAGGTCTGAGCTGGTTCAGCGTTTTTATCGGGAACTGATTATTCATAAGTGACCTGCCTCGCAGACTGAGTAGGGAGTACCGCCCTGTAATACAGCAGGTAAGGTGTATTTTGTGTTATACAGACTATAGGCTGTAAAACCTTTATTGAAAAGATGCTGATGTTCCAGGGGCATGCCGAGCATGGACGATTTTCTGCGGGGCGGTATTTCGCTACGGGGGAGATTGCGTTCGGGCAATGTACCGGTGTAAAAAACGTCAATTTTTCAAAACCGCTGTTATCGGGATAAGCTGAAAACTCCGAAGGCAGACACAGCCACGAATAATGTCAGACTTAAACTCTGTAGCTGTCTTCTTTTGCCTGTAAATAACGTCTAGTTTGACTCTGATGAAGGCTGTACCAGGCAGAGAACATGTCACTCTCGGGGCCGGATGATAAAATGTGTTCAACTGGCTGGGCAGGGTAATAGCGAAGAACGTTCTCTGAAATTCGATTCAGCTCAGCGTAACGTGCGCTGTAGGTATGTATAATCCATTGCATCAATTTTGCATCCGTATTATTCGCAGATTACACACAAGAAGCTTAACAATGGCTGAAAGAGTGAGCAGGGATATGTAACAAAAACAAGGGCTTCAAGATGAACTGGATAAAACCGGAGCAGAGCAAGCCCTGTTCCGGTTTGTCAGGCTTTGGAATTTCTTCCAGGCCCCTGCAGCTAGTCACAACAAACACATTAATGTTTTCATTGCTTCAATTCAATATTATTGTGTGAAAGGGATTCCATCGAAATCGGCTTATGCATGCTTAAAACTAAACTGCCCCGGCTGCAGTCATTTGGTTGCTGTGGGCTCTGTACTGTGTCTAATAGTGAAAGAATCTTACGTTATAACGAAGGAAATTGCTGAATGACTCTACGATTGCAGACGGAATCACCCGCTGACCAGGATATGTTTAGAGGCAGCAGTCATGAAAAAGTTGCAGAGAATGTGGCTCAGATCATCAGGACACCTGATGTCAATATTATTGGTCTGGAAGGTGAGCTGGGTTCAGGTAAGTCAACAATATTGAAGTTCCTGCAGAAAAAGCTTAAAGATGATTTTACGTTCATTAACTTTGATGCAGAACGTTACCATCATGGCTCAACTAAAAAAGCGCTTATCGATGTCATCCACCACGGGGTCAGCCTACAATGTCCGGGCTCCCGGGATGTGTTGGATAAGTATAAAAATCTGGCTCTGGGTAACATCGTTGAATACGACAAGAGGGTCAGCAGCAGGCTAAGCTGGTTGACCGTCGTTTTTATTTTACTGTCATTGCTTTCCGTGCAGATGCTTCGTTATGTGCTAACAGACCTTAATCAATATTTTACTAACAATGATCTTACCCACGAATAGTGGACACACGACTAAGTGAGTAAACTCTTAACCAGAGGTGACTCATGACAAAACCAGCATCAACCAGTAAGAAGCCCCGCAAACAGTACACGCCTGAATTCCGCAACGAAGCCCTGAAGCTTGCGGAACGTATCGGTGTTGCTGCCGCTGCCCGGGAACTCAGCCTGTACGAATCCCAGCTCTACGCATGGCGCAGTAAGATTAACAATGCCCGCAGCTCTTCCGAACGTGAGCAGGAAATGTCCGTTGAAATTGCCCGTCTTAAGCGCCAACTGGCGGAACAGGCAGAGGAGCTGGCCATTCTCCAAAAGGCCGCGACATACTTCGCGAAGCGCCTGAAATGAAGTATGTCTTTATTGAAAAACATCGGGCTGAGTTCAGCGTCAAAGCCATATGCCGGGTACTGCGGGTCGCCCGTAGCGGCTGGTATGCGTGGCGTCTGCGTCGTCAGCAGATAACACCACGTCAGCAGTTCCGGCTCGTCTGTGATACTGCTGTCCGTCAGGCATTCACTGAGGCAAAACAGCGTTATGGTGCGCCTCGTCTCGCTGACGAACTGCCTGAGTACAACGTCAAAACCATTGCCGCCAGCCTGCGGCGTCAGGGGCTTCGCGCAAAAGCGGCCCGGAAGTTCAGCCCGGTCCGATACCGCGAACATGGCCTGCCGGTGTCTGAAAATCTGCTGAAACAGGATTTTTACGCGAGTGGCCCGAATCAGAAGTGGGCGGGTGACATCACGTACTTGCGCACGGACGAAGGCTGGTTGTACCTGGCGGTGGTCATTGACCTGTGGTCCCGTGCTGTCATCGGCTGGTCGATGTCGTCGCGGATGACAGCGCAGCTGGCCTGCGATGCGCTACAGATGGCACTCTGGCGACGTAAGCGCCCGGAAAATGTCATCGTGCATACGGACAGAGGCGGGCAGTACTGTTCGGCAGACTATCTGGCGTTACTGAAGCGGCATAATCTGCACGGTAGCATGAGTGCCAAAGGATGTTGTTACGACAATGCCTGCGCGGAAAGCTTCTTCCACTCGCTGAAGGTGGAATGTATCCACGGGGAACGCCTTATCAGCCGGGAAATCATGCGGATGACGGTGTTTAATTATATCGAGTGTGATTACAATCGGTGGCGCCGACACAGTGCCTGTGGCGGACTCAGTCCCGAACAATTTGAAAACCAGAACCTCGCTTAGGGCCGTGTCCACATTACGTGGGTAGGATCACAAGGAGTCATTATTAGGGTGGCTTTTTTATGTTGAGGTGGCCGCGTTTCTTTCTCCTGCCATTATGGTCGCAGGACTGGCATGCCTGCAGAACATGGAATGGTACAGAAAGAAAGGGTATTCGAGTATTGGTGATTTGTTCAAACGCAACAGTACTGACAGGATTGAAGAGACTTGGCTAGTTAATAAGGAGGTCGGAGCTATTGAGCTGGCTGAAGCTCTGCAGGGATTTACCTCCAAAGAGGTCATTTCCCATGGAGATCGCTTCATCCTTATCATTGATAATCTGGACCGAATCAGTGCAGACAAAGTGAAAGAGCTCTGGAGTGATATGGAGCTTATTGCCGGAGCCACTCATGAACACTTCAGGATAGTGGTGCCCTATTCGGCAAGACAGGTTTCAGCCTCACTTTCTGTGGCGGGTTTCAGCGGGCGTGAGTTTATTGCAAAGCGGATTCCTGTAAGTTTTCAGGTTCCTCCTCTTATTTCGGCAGGATGGCAGGAAGCGTTAAGGCAGTACTGGAAAGAAACAGTAAATGAGGATGCAGGGATAGCGTGCCGGGAAGCAACGGTGTTGCTTGAGCGCTGGAAACCCTCTGAGTATCCTCGTATCACACCGCGATTAATGAAGAAGTTTGTTAATGATATTCATATTCTGAACCTTACCGTTCCTGCAACAGAAGATCATCGCCATATTCTTATTGCTCTCTACTTACTGGTGGTCAGATACGGGGAGCGAGATATTAAAGTATTACTTCGCGATCCCAAAGCTAGTCAGACCGAACCCGGTATTGCTCCGGATGATTTTGACGAGATGCTCTCGCTAACTTATCAACAAATATCCCGAATTTTTAATAACGATACAGAAAGATGGAGCGAATTTCTGATGAGCATCCACTATCAGTCCACGGTGGAGCTTGCCAGGAGCGAGTTGCTTGATACGCCTCTTAAAGACGCGATTGGTGCTATAAATATCCCACGGCTTGAAGAACTGACGGCCTTGTGGGGTTTCGCTGAAGCATGGCAGCGAGTGGCACCACATATTCAGATGCGAGACTGGCTGGTTTCTTATAGCCGGATGGATGAGAAGTGTCAGGCTCTCGCCGAACCGCAACTCAAAGTCGCAGTGCAAATGCTGAATCAGAGTTATGCTGTTTCACTCAGAGAAAAGAATGATGAAGGTTTCGTATTGAGTCTGCAGAAACTGATGGCTGACGGGCGGATAAGCCTAGAGCCTTTCGTCGAAAGGCAAATATCGTTTATTGTGAGTAAACTTGATGAAATTCAGGATTCAGAAAAATTGGAGGCTGAATCCACGCAGACGTTGCTGCAGGAAGCTGATTCATACTCTGTTCTGGCCGGTGAATCACTACTGAATAAAATGGAGAATTTTGTAGATGGCGTATTTTATGTGGAATACCTTGTCAATAATGAAGAGACCTTGTCAAACCTGAAAATTGGCACACTAGATATCGGAAATCACGGTCGGGAGGAGATGTTACGCTATGGAGCTGAGCAACCTCAGATAGACCTTTTTAATCCGGGAATTATCCGGCATATCAATATTGCATCGAAGGCGGTACAGAACGTAATTGGAAAGAATGATGGTACAGGTGGGGCTCAGGTTAGCTCTGCAATAATGACGCTTAAAAATCGTCAGGTTGTTGAGGACGTTATCCATTTCAGAAAAATTGTTCTGAGCCCGGACTGGAATAATAATGTTTTAAATCAATATTATCTTAATAATACGGCGACGAGGAATCTCTTCCCTGCGGAATTTGCTGCACAGGCTGTTGCTCACATGGTGCTCCATGGTAACTATGCCGGTATCGAGTCGTACAGTGAACATATTGGTGAGGAACGGTTTGACCTGGCTTTGGCTGCATATCTTCGTTATCTACGTACTGCCGAGAGTATCTTTATAGCACTTAAGGATAAAAATGTTCTGCCGTACATCAAAAATGCTGTTGGCAGGATTGTTGATTTAGGTCTTCTGGTGAATATACCTGTCCTGAGCTTTGTTAAAGGTCAGTATGACGTCATCAAAGAAGCTACAAATGCAACCTCTCTTTTAATATTTGTGCGAGAGCGTCAAAAAGCACTGTCAGAGAAAATAATTGAGTCTGATGTGAATGCTATGGGTCCAGTATTTCTCCATGACGTATATCAGTCAGGTGAGCAGTTTGATATTTTGAAGAAAAAGCTGAACGCCCTGGCATGTGGAGTATTTAGTTCTTCTGAAAGGCTTATTGAGTGTTTTACGGTTCTTCCTGTGAACATGCGCTTTATCCTTGAACAAATGCAACTTCAGGGGCAGCATATCCGGATGGAAGGTAGTGTGGGTATCTTTGCATCATGGTTCCGTGATGCAGAGCCAGACGTTGTCACAAATGCCGAGAACATTCATTTCCTGTGGTCTTGCCTCGACGATACCCAGAGAGAGACTGTACTTGATGAGTTGCACGATGTCTTACTTGAAAGACATATTCGTATTGACAGCCGTATTGCGATTATTACCCGTTTTCATAATGAGTTGTCGTTTATTGAACCTGAGAAGGCCGTTGAACGCAGGGCTATTGCGGCGCTGTTTAGCGCTTCTGTTGATAATGTATTATTGTCTCAATGGCTTGACCGTCAGACGTTTTCATTTTCATCATGGTCTCCGGAGGACGCCCGTACGGCAACGAGTTGTATAATGAATAACTCGGAGATTTTTCCTCTCATCTGCAGGAATTCACAGTATATTAAAAACAGAATGTTACCAGAGAAAGCGGACGTTACAGAAGATAGTGATACGTTTCCGGACTGAGTTCGTTCTTTAAATCCTATACCTGAAGACCACAGCGGTGGTCTTTGGGAGTTTTTTTATTGCCTGATATACATTAAGCATGTTATATCTTGCTAAGAAATAATCATTCAGGGATTAATCATAACTACTGAAGTTATGTTGTGTTCTTTTCTTTTAAAAATAAATTATTCAGATTTATTTTCTATTGATTTAATGAGGTAGGGAATGACAGAAAGTGCTTTGCTTTTGCGAGAGGCATTTAATGAATCGGTTAACTATATGACATGGTCTTTTTATTCACTGATAACTGCTTACGTTTCGATGGCTTTTTATGATAGAGTTGAGGTTAAGACCCGAATAAATAATTATCTGAATAAGTTACTTTTCGTGATTGCTATGTCCGTTTTTATCCCAAATATGTACTTTGTTTCAATGGTGTTCAGTCAGAAGTTAGGCACCGCAGCTGGCGTTGCGTCATTCATTATTGGGCTACTTTTCATGATGTTAAACTCGGCGCCTGTAATTACTGGTATCGTACAGCAGCGCAAAGATTGAGTTTTATGAGTATAGTCAGTTGGGTTTTCATCTGTTTTATCAGACTTAGAAAAATGAAATCTTTCAATTCATTGATTTTAAACGCAAAAAAATTTCTAAATGATCAGAATTATAGGGTGCTCCTTATGCTGCGCCGTCGGCATTGACCACTCGATGGAAACCTTACTCCGCACTGATCCTGAGAAGTACGGCTACCAGGCTGGTCTAAACCGCCTTCAGCGTTTCCTGACCAAAATCCAGTACGACTGGAGCCTTCGGGATTATATCGGCCGCAAAGTGTTTGAGGGCGGGTATGTGCGTCTTCAGCCCAATGTTTTCTCGTCGTCCCTGACCGAACGACTGTTCCATATCTGTTGCAGCCTCGATTACGTGGAGGCCCAGCGGGCCGCAGCGGTGCGGGAAAAGTTACTTTCTGGCGAGGTCGAAGATACGGCGCATAACCGCCGCATGGCGGAGCCGCAGTTTCGACTGGTGCAGGAAGCCAACGTGCTGCATATCGACTTTCTCTGGTCACTGCATTGCTTTAACCCGCGACCATTTCGCGCCATCGAACTTTACCGCCAGGTGTGGGAAGGGGGGGCACTGGATCTGCTCGACGATGAGCCAGCTATGCAACCCGTACCCCGCACGCCGATGCCAGCACCACGCTGGATGAAGTTGCCGGAAGGCCGTATCGGGACGTCATTTGACGGGCTGTCTGATCCGTCTGCCGAAATGGCCTATTTTGACGGTCGGGAGGATGACCGTGCTTCCCGCAGCCTGCTGAGCAGCGGGGAAAGCCTGAACATCGTTGCATTCGAAGAAGAGGATGAGCTGACGGTCGATGAAGACACTGCGTCCTGGATTATCTGGCATGAATATGACGGATTACGCCAGCGTGTGTCTGACGGTGAGTTTACCCCCGTGGCGGCGGCACAGTACCTGCTTAGATACGGCGCCGTCCGAATTTCCCGGGGGAAAGGTGCGGTGTACCACCGCCTCGCTCAACGCGGGCAGGCCTTTTCACGTCTTGGCATTAACGACCAGACGCCGCTGCCGTCCCTGCTCGTCAGCCACCGTTTCAAGATCCTGACCGACTGCGATTACCGCCTGCTCGTTGCCCGTAAACTGCGGGGGCAGCGGCAGAAACTGCGCTTCTGGTGCTGTGTTGCGGCCTGTGTGGCGCTGCACACCCACAACCGAACGCCTCTTGGGGCATGGATCACGACGCAACTGGAGAACGAACGCCAGCAACATCTGGCCCGGACGGGTGACGAACTGAAAGCCGGTCTGCTCGACGCTGTACTGACTCTCTGTAACCTGCGGATTAAGCCTCAATCAATGCAACCGGAGGAACGGTTGTATTACCGGGCTGTCAGAAAACGCTTTCTGACGACGTTAGCCAGGTGTATTTCCCAGGAGTACGACGAAACCTTACGGGAGGTTATTTGGGCGCTGAGGATGCTGTCCGGTCCCCAGTCTTCGAAAAAGACGGGATTCCGGCATGTGGATGATTGCCGGGAGAGTACTGCGGCACTGTTAAGGCCTCTGCTGAATCGTCTGGTCCGCCTGCTGGCGTGAGGCAATTAGCACAATCAGACAGACCTAAAAAAGCGTGAAAATAGCCCCGTTAACGGAAAAATAGATGAAATGTGTGTGGTGTAATGCTCGCAGGGGTGAAGTCCGTTACGGTGCGGGTTTGAAAAGTAACTTTTTTCATCAGACTAACAACATCCATTTTAAAACTATTAGGGACTGATATATGACCGATAAAGAGGATAAAAAAAGGAACTTAAGGAAGATAAGGGGCATTTCAATCAACTGGGAATTTAATAAGCCCACTGGTAAGGAACACCTGCTATTAATTATTGCCATAGTGGCATGTATTTTCCCTAGTCAGATTTTTTTCAATTCCTCTCTATGGAGCGGCTTCCTGTATTTAATTTGTGTTGCGGGTAGTTATGCATACCTGGCTATACCTCATTTTAAACATCGTAAGGAAATCTGGAAGGGATGGCTTGACCAGTCGCTGAAAGAGTACCAGCCGCTTGATCTGCAAGCTTGGGAGGTTTTTAAGGCCCGCGTTAGTGAGGAAGGCATGACTTATGTTGCTTTTGAATCATGGATGAATACTGAGGCTAGTGCTTTATATAAAGAACCCAAACAAGAATGGTCATTTGTCGACAAAACACCGGTCGGAGAAAATGATCAGTCAGAACCTGTTCAACAGATTTCAGTAAGTAATAAAAAAGAATAGATAATTTTAATCGAAAACCGTCCTGAAAACAGGGCTAATTATCCAGAGGATTGCACTATGACTATTCAAGAAAAAAATACCGTTTTCATTTTTAATGCCTGCCACGCTGACAAGGCCACTGCCTCCAGCGCCAATGCACTTTACAGCCTGGAAGTTGAATATCCGATGACCCTGAATGATTTGTCATTGCTGTGTGAGTCTGTCGCGAAAGCGTTGGATGCACCTGGTTGCGTGAAATATGAAATTACGACCGAGCCGGTAGTGGAAGCGGATGAAGATTAATTCGGGGTGTGTACACCACGTTTTCAGGAAGGGATGTAGAGTCCCGCGACCGTGTAACGACTGTCGTTTCCAGGGATGGGCGAATAAAGATGGATAGGCTTCTCAATGTGTGAACCATGTGTGAAAGGAGAAACCACAGTGAAGACACGTGGAATGCTTTTTAAAGATGAAATGGTCAGGGCAATTCTGGCAAACCAGAAAACACAGACGCGGCGGATTATAGAGCCTCAGTACAGTTCACCTGAATGGTCGGTAAGGCCTGCGCAAACACCGCGACATCGTGGGCATACGCATGACTGGTGGCTTCCAACAGGAACTCAGCCAAATTCGGCGCTTCGCGCCTGTCCGTACGGTGTAGTTGGCGACCGTATTACTGTACGTGAAGCGTTTTCCTTGCTCGGGAATGAAGATGCGTGCGCGGTGGACTGGAATGACAACATTGTGATGGACAGATCTGAAGCAGCCCGCATTTACCGTGCGAGCTGTGAACAGCGTTCGGGGGATTATGGGCTGTGGTCGATCCCTGATGAGGCCGACTGGAAGCCCCGTACAGAAAATATGAAGTTCGAAGGTGCGTGGACACCTTCTATCCATATGCCTCGCTGGGCCAGCCGTATAGTACTGGAAATCACCGATTTGCGAGTAGAGCGGTTAAACTGCATCAGCGAAGAGGATGCGAAAGCTGAAGGAGCCCCAACCGAATGTTGTGTTATTGGCGATAAGCATTTTCTTGGCTTCCGCAGCCTTTGGAAAGACACCTATGGAGAAGACAGTTGGCAGGCCAACCCGTGGGTGTGGGTAATCAATTTTGAGCGCATTGCTGGGGAAGTCGCATGAATAATGAGGTGAGTTCGCTGGGTACGGAAAAACCCGAAGGTCCTTTTGTTCTTCTGACGTTAGTCGGTGATGGTTTTATCTTCGATGAGCGGCACGAGATTATCAGGATAAATGGAAGACCAAAGCAGGTCGGAGTAAAGCGAAATTATTTTGAATCTGATCTGGGGGAAGGGAAGGCGAAATGCTGGACAGTGGATATTAATGAGGCCCATGTATTCCCCACTCTGGATGCCGCGACCGAACAGCTATGTAAATTAAGCCGACCACACCTGATTAAAATCCGAAAACTAATTCAGGAAATTTAATAAAAAACCGTCTTAATATGGTTGGGAGGTCCGGTGAAAGTTCTAAATAACAAAGGCTCAGTAATCGAATTACCCAATTTTTCAGAACTCCTCCCGAAGGTTAAATCTGATGATGGGCGATTTTCAAAGCCCAAAAATAAAATATCCAAAGAGCAACGAGCCGAACTGCGTTTGAAATTTGGTGGTCGGTGTGCCTATTGCGGCTGTACTCTGCCGGAAAAAGGCTGGCATGCCGATCATGTTGAACCGGTGAGGCGGGATTTTGAAATGGTCAGAGCCCCCGCTGGAAGCCGAGTGACACACCAGGCTCGAAGTACCGGTAAGGTCATGCATCCTGAACTGCATGCAAGCGAAAATCTTTTTCCGGCTTGCGCCCCCTGCAATCTCTTTAAAGGTGCATTGAGTGTTGAAGGAATGCGGAAAGAAATAAGCCGCCAGGTAGAACGCGCCAGGGCATACAGCGTCAACTTCAGGACCGCAGAGCGATTTGGATTAATTGAAGTCACGGAGAAGCCGATTGTCTTCTGGTTCGAAATGTATCAAGCGACACCGAAATAATTGAAACCATAATAAACGAGGATAATGACGATGTTTTTACACCTGGTACCTAAAATCCTGCATCCGATGGGAAATCTCTGCACGCTGGATTCCGTGAGCGTCACGGAACTGTCGCTTCACCTGACAGGAAATGACCTGTTTGCGATGCGCCCTTATCCGAACAAGCAATACCTGGTGGGTATGCTGAAGGGTCGCAAGGCATTGAATGGATTTCTGGTCAAAATTCCCCGAGCGTTAGAAGAGTTTACGATGGTCTCCGTCTGGAATATTGAAGGATACGGCAAAATAACGCACACCCTGAAGACCTTTGTCGAAGATACGGAATATGACCTGGTTTCCCATGACGTGCTGCTGGCGCAAGGGAGCTACCGGGCACAGGCGTCTGAAGAGTATCGTGTTCACCCTGTCTATAAAAACATTGCGCCGGTACACATCGAACCGAAGATGGAGTCCCTGCTGTCGACCGAACCCAATTTAGAGAACGATGTCTGTGAAACCTATTCGTGGGGGATGCTGGTGCGTACGCGGGAAGAGGGGTTTAAGGCAATGACGATGCCATCAGCCCGTCTCAGGGAGTCTGAGGCACTGCGGGGGGATCGCCAGCCACAACCGGAGCAGGCCATTGTTATTAGCGGGTGAGTGGCGATCAGCCTGATGTCGTTGCACAGGCTGACAGACTCTCAATGGATATACCGGGGAAGTTGATTTTCCAACCTGTAGGTTATTCGGTTCGTACCCCGATTCGGTATAATTAGTTAAATCATAGTTAGTTTAGGTGATGCTGCCAACTTACTGATTTAGTGTATGATGGTGTTTTTGAGGTGCTCCAGTGGCTTCTGTTTCTATCAGCTGTCCCTCCTGTTCAGCTACTGACGGGGTGGTGCGTAACGGCAAAAGCACTGCCGGACATCAGCGCTATCTCTGCTCTCACTGCCGTAAAACATGGCAACTGCAGTTCACTTACACCGCTTCTCAACCCGGTACGCACCAGAAAATCATTGATATGGCCATGAATGGCGTTGGATGCCGGGCAACCGCCCGCATTATGGGCGTTGGCCTCAACACGATTTTCCGCCATTTAAAAAACTCAGGCCGCAGTTGGTAACCTCGCGCATACAGCCGGGCAGTGACGTCATCGTCTGCGCGGAAATGGACGAACAGTGGGGATACGTCGGGGCTAAATCGCGCCAGCGCTGGCTGTTTTACGCGTATGACAGGCTCCGGAAGACGGTTGTTGCGCACGTATTCGGTGAACGCACTATGGCGACGCTGGGGCGTCTTATGAGCCTGCTGTCACCCTTTGACGTGGTGATATGGATGACGGATGGCTGGCCGCTGTATGAATCCCGCCTGAAGGGAAAGCTGCACGTAATCAGCAAGCGATATACGCAGCGAATTGAGCGGCATAACCTGAATCTGAGGCAGCACCTGGCACGGCTGGGACGGAAGTCGCTGTCGTTCTCAAAATCGGTGGAGCTGCATGACAAAGTCATCGGGCATTATCTGAACATAAAACACTATCAATAAGTTGGAGTCATTACCGTTAGTTTATTATGTGTAAGGACATAAACATGGATGAATATCTGGCGCTGGACAAGGCACTCATCGAAGTTCTAACCCCGGTTCCTAAGCCGTTCGCGACATTATTTGCCGGAGAAATCAAAGCAGAGTGTCACAGGATTGCCGCTAGGGAAAGCAATCCGCAACCATTGCGGATTCTTGACCGCCGTTTGCAATCGCTAATTAAGGACGGTCGCATTTCTTATACAACCGGAAAAGGTTGGCTTAAATGTGGTGGCACCGTATAACGGTATTTTCAATACAAAAAATTGGAAAGAATCATGACCAGCAATCGCTCCCGTGAAATCAAAACACCGCCTGTGCATATTATTGCGGATTACGTTCTTCGCTTCATGAAGAACAATAAAGAAGCGAAATTGTACGAAGCAATGAGCCGTCTTGAAAGTAAAATCAAACTCTTTGTTGCTGACGGCCATGATGAGCAGCATATCCGGACACAGTTAAATCAGGCCACACAATGTCATACCAAAGAAACACTGAAACGGGCCTGTGAACGGATTTGTATTTAACCTCATGTTATACATTCTGCGAGTGGTAGGCTGGCCTTTGACATCGTAGCCAGATTCTACCACTGAAAGAGGGACGCAATTTTAATGAAATTTATCCTGTTGTTTTTCATTTTAGTCATTCTGATCTGGGGGTTTACAGGTCTGGCTTTTAAAGAAGCCATTATATTTACGTCCGTCGGACTGAGCATTTCGGTTGTGGCTTTGTCTGCTCTCCTTGTGGTAGTTCTGACATTTGTAATGGCTGCAATGTATGCAACTCAGGAACTGGGTGCGCTGGGAAAAATGATTATCGCTCAGGTTGTACTGACCGGATTATGGAACCTGGCTTTTTCTATTATCCCGGACGGAAAGTTACTTTCTTTTTTCGGCGTAAATATCTGGCAATCCGGCTCATACCTGGTTTACTTCATGGCAGTGTTGATAGCTGTTTTTGCGACGTTCGTCGCGTTCCAGAAGCAGCAGTAGTTTTTACCTGATGCACCATAAGCCTTCCGATATGGAAGGTTTTTTCCTTCAGTGCTGAGTTTATTTATAGCGGGTCTGTCTTTACACCTTTTTAAACTAAATTCTGTCCTATCTAATTTATCTATTTTTTTGCTCTTTGGGTTATTAGCCGGGAGAGTCGGTTTGTTATATTGGGTTTACACCAACCGCGGGCAAAAAAATGCAGATTAATAAAGTCATGTCTTTTCTTGATATTCTTTCTAGCTGGCTTGAAGACAATATTAATATGGAGTCTGAGCTGGTCTTCGATAATGATGTAGACAATACCACCTCAGAAGCCCTGTATCCCGCAGTGGAAAAAGCTAACGCGGTATTGAGCAAACTTGCATCTCTGTCGTCTGATACGATTCAGGCGACGCGTCAGCGTTTACAGGACGCTGTCGAAGGCAATGGGGAGGTTTCTCCTGCTGACGTCAAAGAGCTGCTCTTGGCAACCAAGCATTTGATGCTAGCGCCGGATTGCGGAGAATAATCAGATGAGCAGATTAACATTCGAGATTTCAGGGGTAAAAAAACTGCTTAAAGAAATCCAGTCAGCGGAGCAATTCCTTGCAACCGTTGATCAGCTTTTTGAGCCAACAAATTATCCGGGGGGGGTGCCTCTTAACGAAGCTGGTAAGACGGAAAAAGAAGCTTGCCTGGCAGGGGAAGTTTTCTGGCCATCGCCAAAGCATATGGTTCAGACCCGTCTGACCCCTCAGATTACTCTGGTAAAAGGCCATGGCGTCTGTCTGATTACCAATGCTTCTCTGGATGGAAGTCCTGTCTCCCGAGATACAGCTATCTATGCCCGTGGAATGAATCCGTCGCTTGATGAAGATTGGAATTATGAGTCTGATCAGATTATGGGAGGAGATGATAGTACAGTTACTGTACCGCTTGAGTGGTTTGAACTCGCAATCGAAAAGAAACTTAAGGCTTTTAGTCTCAAAGTATCCCCTACAAAAATAACGCTGGTGAATGGATAAACGAGTCACAGGCTGTATCGGTCTAACATGGTCTGTCCCTGATCTTTCAGCCAGCCGAACAGACCCACCTTAAAAGGAGTATTATGGCTGACACAAAGCGACCTATTTCCCCGCTTACACAGGCCCAAATCTATGTGTTGCATCGTCTGGCAAGCGGAACGAAGTATGAGATCTGCGGTGAATTTCGTCGGGCCCGGGAATGCCGGATGTATAGGGGGGCATCGGATGATGTGCGATGCCGTAGCACCCCGGTCCTCTTTCGGCTTGGGTTGGTTGAGCTGGTTAATCCGTCCCAGCGGCCTTTACCGGGAAGTTATTATCAGGTCAAGCTGAGCGCCACTGGGAGTGATCTCCTGAGGTCCATCGAACGCGACTAAATTTTTCAATTGGAACCGTTTTTCTCTCTGATATCAGGACGGGATGACCACAGGTACCTCGAAAAGAACCTCGCCATTGCCAACCCTGAGGCGCTATTTTTTTCTGGTCAAAATAGGCCCGTTAGCGAAAAAAAAACGGTATCTGATGTGGTGTAATGCTGTTGTCATTTCACCCCAGAAGGATAGCTACTGATGAAATTGTTTTATAGCAAACCAGTTCGCTTTATCGTCATTATCTGTGTATTTCTCCTCGGCGTTGATAACTTGAGCGATATGTTCGCCGATGTTTCCCGATCTGTATTCTACGGCGGTCTCGCTGCTCTCCTTGCAATTGCCGTCGTCATTGCCCGAGTTGGTTACACCAAAAATGCGGACAAGGCCAGCCAGGCGCAGTAACTTTTACTCAGCCACCTTTCGGTGGCTTTTTTTTCATAAGGACTGACTCATGCACAACATTGAAATTTCTACCGTCGCCATTTTCAGCGCCCAGTTTAAAAACATCGAAGACGCCGAGAATGCCGGGGCCCTATATTCAGTCGACATCGAATATCCGATGACGCTGAATGACCTGTCGCTGCTGTGTGAATCCGTAGCAAAAGCCGTTGGTGTCCCTAATGGAGTAAAGTACCAGTTTGTCACTCAGCCGCAACCGGAAGAAAGTGATTATTAACGCTTATGGCGACTGGCTGAACAGGAGAAGAACATTGCCCCATGTTGATCACACCCGGACGCTCCGGGTCCAGCTGTACGATGCCAGCCGCTTTCATGATGGCGCGACGGCGGAACAAGCTGGCGAACTGCATACTGTCGCATTCAGTAAACCCACGATTACCGATGATATTCAGAAAATTGTGGATACCACTGCCGAGGTGCTCGGTAGACGCTACAGCGTTAACGTATTCTCAAACTGAGCGCCGGAGAAGGAGGTGTCCAGGTGACCTCCTTCTACCTTTTTTTAAATCAAAGACCGTCAAATTTAATTCCCCTGTCAGACGTCATCGGCACACTTAAAATAAAAACCGTCCTTTTCCCGGTTGCCATTTTCACTTTTCAGATATTCGTCAAAATATTTCACCACGGGTTATTTGGGCCAGAGGCCGTATTGATATAATGAGCTCACATTTCTGAAAGGAGTTTTAGATGAATAAGTCTCTGGTCAGCTTTGCGGAATTATCTGGCGATGCTATTAATCTTGCGCGACAGTCGGTTATCGAGATGGAAATGACCGCTGCCCGGGAAAAGATTGGAAAGGCTCGTTCGTTATTCCGCTCAGGTATTCATCGTGCTGTTAATGGCTATCCGCTGATTCAGTCGGCGGCTAACCAGATGAGCGTCATTAAACGACTCCAGAGCGACACAGAATATCTCGATGCCTGTATTACTGAGAATCTTTGTATGTTCTCGACAGAGGGTTATCTGTACCTGTTTATGCAACGCCGCTTCATTAATGAACCCGTGTCTGAAGGCCGGGAACTGAACAATATTTCCATTTAAAGGTGACATTATGAAACCATTTGGACTTGCCGGAAAACCGCAGCCTGAGCCCTGTGGCTGCTGCTGGTACTACCCGGAGGATTGCCGTTATGCTGCTGCGAAACCGCTTTACCGCCGCAGCCAGCGTAAGGCTGAGCGTCAGCGTCAGCGTGCGACTATTACCCGCACACTGGCCGAATCACGATAGCCGTAAGGACTGCTCATGCCTGGGCTGACAGTACCCTGTTACCTGGCGGCATTATCCGCTGTGAGTGATTATGATTAAATACGTCACCACGTCGATTTCCCCGATATCACCGGAGCAAAGATGAAACTCAGTCAGTTGGAGGCGGGGATGACCGTTTGGTCACTCTTCCGAACCAAAATGGGCAATACCACCATTAAGACAGTAACTCTTCATTCTGTCGTTATTCAGGAGGTTTACGATAACCACGTTATCGCCAGCTGGAACCGCAATGCGCCGCGTCGGTTCGGGGAAACGGCGATAAGTAGCTGGAAAAAAGATAAGCCGCTACTCATCCGCGACCGTTCCGGAAGTGTCCGTTTGGCGACGCGGGAAGAAAAATCCCGAATATTGGAATCAAAATAGCGCCCGTCCATCTTATCGGTTTGGCCCGTTCCGTTCTCAGCGTATTCCGGTGATGGCAGTTTTCCCCCCCACTTAACTGTAGGGAAACAAAACAGCTCATTGCATCCCACCTTCCTGCTGTCATTTCCCTCTTTATTCCCGTTTTTTTCGAGCCCTTAACCCGCAAACTAGCTCCCGTTCACCGGGTATGATCAGCGTGTCTGTGACCATTAATTTTCAGAGTGAGGAGAGGGTACATGAACCAAACTGAATCGGACCCGTCCGGATATACCGCAACAACGGTCGATGAAGAACGCATGGCCATCAGGGAACTGATCGGCGAAGTGGTCGGCCGCTACCGTAGACAGGTACCGCCTGATCGCGTCCAGAAAGCTACTTTTGAGGTGAATGGCGGGCTGCTCATGGGGCTTTTGCTTGCTCTGCTGATGCTGGTATGTATTATCCAGCGTGTGGCAACTGGCGACCGACTGATGAGCTTTACCGGAGAGCCTGACGTCCGGGATATTCAGTTTACCCTGATGCTGGTCATGGAGCTCGCACTTGGCATTGTTGTCTGGTTCCTGATTGCGACGGGGGACTATTCGCGTCCCTGGCTCTATCGTCTTACTCCGGCAAAACCCGTCTGGCTTTTTGATGAAGTGGAGGACTCCGATTTGGTGCTGCTTTCCAGCAATCCCTTTATCAAACGCTGGCTTCACGAGGAACTAACGAAAATCAGGCGACTGACGTATACCCGCCTCGATGAGAAACTGGAGAAAATCGCCCATTACCCGGATAGCCTAATGCACAGTTGTGTTCGTGCTCACCGTTTGTCACTGATCGCGGGTTCGAAGACTGACTGATTACAGCCGGAAAGAAGCGGGGGACCGGACGGGCTGGCGGCGTTGAGTGTAGAGATTTGCATCCGTCTGTTTCGTCAGCGATTACGTCAGCCGTCCGCTGTTACGGCCTGCGAGGCAGCAAAACCTGAAATACTTACTTATTAAATATTTAGGCGGTCGACCTGTTCGTTTGAAGGGGGCTGGGTGGTATAATGGCTTCGGTGCTGGAGGCTTTTGCCCCAGCCAGCAGAATCACTGTTTGACTGTGGTAAAAAGCAGAAAGCCCCGAGTAATTTTTTCAAATTAACCCGAGGCCCCTGATGCTAGTCACATTAAAGGTTAGCCTCTTACCTGCAAAAATGCAAGGAGAAGAAGCCATGTGTTAACACCAAGCTGTAATGTCCCCTTTGAACCATTCTAAAATGTCCCCAGACAATTCTCTGGGGGATTTTTCATGATCAAAGAGACTGTTACGATGAGTCATAAGGAACTCGACCGACTTCACATTATTCAGGAGTCACTTAATCGCCATATTACTCAGGAACAAGCTGCGGCACGCATTGGCATTTCTATTCGGCAGGTTAAACGTCTGGTGCAACGGTATAGAAATGAAGGGCCTTCTGGTCTAGTTTCCCGCCGACGTGGAAAGCGTCCCAATAATTCCTTTTCTACCGAATTCAGAGCAACAGTAATTTCACTCCTCAAAGGCCGCTACGCTGATTTTGGACCTACGCTTGCGTGCGAAAAATTGCGCGAGATACACGGCTTGTGTTTATCCATTGAAACTCTCAGGAAGTGGATGGTAGAGGAGGGCATATGGCGCGAACGTCGTCGTAAGTTTGCCCGAATTTATCAGCGCCGGATGCGGCGCCCATCCTACGGTGAACTCATCCAGATTGATGGCTCGCCTCATGACTGGTTTGAAGGTCGGGGCCCCAAATGCACACTGATAGTCTTTATCGATGATGCTACCAGCGCTCTGATGGCGCTACGATTCGCTCCTGCAGAAACAACCCGGGCTTACATGGAAACCCTCCGGGGTTACCTTAATGATCATGGCGTACCACTGGCTCTCTATTCTGACAGACACAGTATATTCAGAGTAAATAACCCGGAGCGGGAAGGAGAGTTGACTCAGTTCACACGTGCGATAAAGACACTGGGCATCGAGCCAATCCATGCCAACAGCCCGCAGGCAAAAGGGCGGGTAGAGCGTGCCAATCAGACACTGCAGGACAGGCTGGTCAAAGAAATGCGGCTTCAGGGTATCAGTGATATTGAAACAGCAAACGCATGGTTGCCGACCTTTATTGAAGCCTATAACAACCGGTTTGCTACGCCGCCTCGTATTGCTGATAACGCCCATCTTGATGTACACCATTCTGAAGAGGAACTGGGTTATATCTTCAGCCTCCAGGCGAAGCGCGTTCTCTCCAAAAATCTCACTTTCCAGTACAAAAGCAGTGCGTTTCAGATTCGCAGTGAAGGCCGGGGATATCGACTTCGGCATTCGGTTGTCACGGTATGCGAAAGCTTTAACGGTGAAATTAAGGTTCTGTATGATGGGAAAGCGTTGGGATGGGAAAAATATGTTGATGGCCCGGAGCCTATACCACTGGATGATGAAAAAAGTGTCCATGAACGTGTGGATAATGCCCGTTTTGATTTACGCTCAAAATTCTACGTAAAACCTAAAGCTGACCATCCTTGGCTCACGCGCCGCACGCAAAGTAATCAGCAAGTGAAGCCCCCTAAATTACCCAGAAAGAAGGCTGATCCCGATAAAATGGACTGAAACCAGGCGTTATTCAGTTGAGTGCATATCCAGTCATAGGATAGATTCTTACGTAGCGTTTCTGGCGTGCATTTTCGGGTGGTTTGTTACTGTTTTTAACGGGGACACGTCAGAAACGCGCTCAGGCCGTCTGAGCGGTACGCGTAATGCGGCGTTATGGTAAATAGCCTATGCTAATGTCCGCTAAGAGCTGTGAGTTCAACTGATGGACGCAACACACTTATTGAACCGTTCTGCGGGTGATTCATAGTCTAGCGTTTTTCTCGGCCTTTCGTTGAGCTGTCTGGCAACACTGTTAAGTCTTTGCTGGCTGTGAACCGATAAGTCAGTTCCTTTTGGAAAATATTGTCTGAGCAATCTGTTCGTATTTTCATTTGAGCCACGTTGCCAGGGGGATTGAGGATCGCAGAAGTAAACCTGAATATCTGTGGCTACAGTAAACCGGGTGTGGCTGGTCATTTCAGCGCCCCGGTCCCAGGTTAATGTTTTATAAAGTTCAGCAGGTAATTCCCGGGCTTGTCTGATGAGTGCAGATATAACCGTTATGGTCTTGTTGTCTCTGATCTTCGCCAGCATAACAAAACGGGAATGACGTTCTACGAGGGTGATTATATAGGAGTTTTTCGAGCCCTGAATCAAGTCACCTTCCCAGTGACCTGGAATGGCTCTGTCAGCCGCCTCTGGTGGCCTTTCGCTGATAGGTATCGTGTTCGGGATTGACCCTAATCCTTTCCCTTTAAGCGATGACGTTCTGGATCTACGCACTGCTCTTCCGCTTCTGAGGCATTGCTGCAGCTCTTTTTTTAATGCTCCCCGGGTTTGTATAAAAAGCGTTTTATAAATCGTTTCGTGTGACACATGCATTTCCTGATTATCCGGATAACAACGTTTCAGCCAACCGGCGATCTGTTCCGGCGACCAGTCCTGATGCATCTTCTCTGCAATGATTTTACACAATGCGGGGCTTTCAATTAGCTTGCACGGTTTTGGTCTCAGCGCATTTTCCCACGCAGTAGCATCGGCTTTTGCTGCTCGGTATTGTTTTGCACCACTGTGCCTCCTGACCTCGCGGCTAATCGTTGAGGGCGCTCTTGATAATTTGGCGGCGATGTCCCTGATGCTGAGTTTTGCTACCAGCCCTCTGGATATCTCCTCTCTTTCATCAAGCGAAAGCGCTAATCGGTGCCGTTTTCGCACGGGAGGACGGTAGCCGCCTGTCTGGTGGATAGTGGGCATAATGGAAGAATGATATCTGTCGAACATTCTGGCGATATCATGTAGAGAATCACCTTGCTTATATCTGTCCCAGATAATTGCCTTCTGCTCTGGCGTGTAGTTAATCCGAGTTCTTCGTTTCATGACAACGTCCCCCTTGATTAAGGATAGCGTTGCATCGACCCATTGAACTCACAGCGAGAAGCGGACATTGCAGACTGCCCAGTAGAAAAAGTGCTATCAGAATTATCTAAAGGAAGATCGTATTTACCATGTCTCATTCTAACTGTTTAATAAATTACAAAAATTAAAATTTCCATTTAATATCATCGCGTTAAGCAAGAGAATTAAACCTCTCATTTAATTTATGATTCTTATTTAATTCATGAGTTGGTGTAAAAATAGGTTGCCGCACTATAGAAAGACACATATTTAAACCCAGCAGGAAATCATATTTGAAAGTAATGTGTTTAAGGGGCTGCGTAACAAGAACAGCAAGTAAATACATAGTAATAACAGTTACCATTCCCATTTCGCAAGTGGCCATATCAGAGGTGAACTAATGCCTGCTGCAATTTTAAGAATTAAGGTTATCCTAATAATTCTTTTGTATGATTAAGATCATCGATAAATTTACTAAGGACTCATTAATGAAATTGCGACTCTGGAATCTATTACCCCATGATTACGCTCCTTTTTTTCGTATTCTTCACATCATTGTGGCATTTCTAATATTATCACAAATTATTAACTCTAATCTGACAGAGACCGAAGCAATTGGTGAACATAGTCTTGAAGGAGTTATAACCTGGATGCACATTATTTCAGGGTTAGGACTGATTATTTGTGGTTTTATTATGTTAAGTTGGATGCTTACTCAAAGAGGTTTTACTTATTATTTTTCATGGGTAGGGCTTGACTTTAGTGGTATTAAGCAAGATATAAAAACGTTGACTAGTTTCCGACTGCCCGATGCACATTCGGGAGGTATTGCCAGTACAATCCAAGGATTTGGAGTTCTAGCATTGCTAATTGTAGCACTTTCAGGTGGCCTATGGTTCTTGTTGAATACCATGCAGTCAAATCTGGCTGAAACAGTAATCCACTGGCATAAGTTCTTTACTACTTTCATTGAGGTCTATTTTTATGCACATGGTGCAATGGGAGTTTTGCATATTTTAATTGAAAAATATAAAAGCCGCTCAGTTAACCTAAGTGACTAATCTGTTGTGAGATAATATTACTTCAAGTTGAAGAAAACCCTAAAAATAAAATTTAGTTTACTAGAAGATGAAACAGCACTTGCAGAGACTTTTTAATTAAATTTAATAAAAACGAAAAAATATTCATGGCGAAATGATTGTTTAATTATCTATCATGGATAGAAATGTGAGTTAGTCGTCCTATTTTAGGAAGTTAATAATGACTAAAACAAAAGGGTTACCTCGTCCGCTGACGCACTACGCTTGGCTTTCCATTGCCACGGCTATTGCCACTATCGGACTCAAAGGTGTGGCGTGGAAAATGACCGGTTCGGTCGGTCTGCTATCTGATGCCATCGAATCCGTAGTTAACCTCGCAGGAGCCCTAATGGCGCTCTGGATGCTGACCTTGGCTGCGCTTCCGGCCGATGAGAACCATGCATATGGGCACGGCAAAGCCGAATATTTCTCGAGTGCTTTCGAAGGATTTCTGATCCTATTGGCGGCAGCCAGTATCGCCTATACCGCAGTTGAGCGGATGTTAACTCCACAGCCGCTTGAGGAGATTGGTCTCGGATTACTGGTTTCAACAGTCGCATCAATCCTTAATTTTGTGACGGCTCGCATTTTGTTAAGGGCTGGCAGGCAGCACAACTCTATCACTCTTGAGGCAGATGCTCATCACCTGCTGACCGATGTCTGGACGTCGGTCGGTGTCATTTTTGGTGTCGGACTGGTTTATCTGACCGGCTGGTTTTGGGTCGATCCGATCGTTGCATTGCTGGTCGCAGCCAACATCGTTTGGACTGGTTATCAGCTTATGAGTCGTTCAGCTGCAGGTCTGATGGACGTATCGCTACCCACGGAAGAACTCAAAAAAATCGAGTCACTGCTGGCAGGATATCGTGAACAGGGGCTTGATTTCCATGCACTACGTACACGCCAGGCTGGCGGGCGGGCGTTTATGACAATGCACATCCTAGTTCCTGGGCGATGGACTGTTCAATATGGGCACGACTGGGCCGAGCGTATAGAGAATGATATCCGCACCGCACTGCCTTTTATCCATATCACCACTCATGTGGAACCGTTGGAAGATCCCGCGTCAATGAACGACCAAACGCTCGACATTTCTGATCACTAAACTAACCACATGTCGCTGGTCGGGCAGGGTAACAAACCTCGCTCTACAAAAATTTCAGGTATTCTCTATAATTCTGAGGGTACTTGATGTGACCTGCGCCCAATTGTTGGGCACGCAATATTTTTAAAAAGTCCGCTTCTGGCACAAAGCGGACAGTGATCACCGTTCTTACGACTACTTTCTGACTTACTTCGTGACTTGCCCTAAGCATGTTGTAGTGCGATACTTGTAATGACATTTGTAATTACAAGGGGTGTAAGACATGGGTAGCATTAACCTACGTATTGACGATGAACTTAAAGCGCGTTCTTACGCCGCGCTTGAAAAAATGGGCGTAACTCCTTCTGAAGCGCTTCGTCTCATGCTCGAGTATATCGCTGACAATGAACGCTTGCCGTTCAAACAGACACTCCTGAGTGATGAAGATGCTGAACTTGTGGAGATAGTGAAAGAACGACTTCGTAATCCTAAGCCAGTACGTGTGACGCTGGATGAACTCTGATGGCGTATTTTCTGGATTTTGACGAGCGGGCACTAAAGGAATGGCGAAAGCTGGGCTCGACGGTACGTGAACAGTTGAAAAAGAAGCTGGTTGAAGTACTTGAGTCACCCCGGATTGAAGCAAACAAGCTCCGTGGTATGCCTGATTGTTACAAGATTAAGCTCCGGTCTTCAGGCTATCGCCTTGTATACCAGGTTATAGACGAGAAAGTTGTCGTTTTCGTGATTTCTGTTGGGAAAAGAGAACGCTCGGAAGTATATAGCGAGGCGGTCAAACGCATTCTCTGAACCAAAGCATGACATCTCTGTTTCGCACCGATGGTGACACTTCTGCTTTGCGTTGACAGGAGAAGAAGCCATGAAACTGCCGAACCAACCCGTTGTTTTGTGCGTATTGATAGTATGTCTTACGCTGTTGATATTCACCTGGCTTACGCGCAATTCGCTCTGCGAACTGCGGCTGAAAGACGGTACGCGGGAAGTGTCGGCTGTGATGGACTACGAATCCGGTAAGTAGCTGAAAGAGGGGGGTAACCCCCCTCGATTCAGATGTGGCCAGCAAGCCAATAGCACCTTTAGAAAAGGGTTTCTCCGGTCGGGGAAACCCTTTTTTCCTTCCGTTCGGTGGCAGACCGCCACTCAATTACCCAAGGCATTCAACAGTCTCAGTGGAATACCGTCGGATTAAAATTCTCCCCAGAACGGCTGCGGCTCGCACTGGGTACCTCCTCCTGCGTCCTGTTTAATTCTCAACGCCTCAATTTTTCGAGGACCCGCCGCATTTTCCGAACCTGGCTGGTCGTGGAGAGAGTACTGGTTTGTGGATGACATGCACTGGTCTTCTCATTGGGCTGTAGCTCATAGGACATAGCCAGTGCGGTCAGTGCTTCTTCAGCATCCAGCAGAGCTTTAATGGCCGTCTGGCGCATCTCTGCACGGCGTTCAATTATGGTCATGTTTGTCCTTGCTGCATCCGGTAAAATGACGCCGGGTATTCAGTCTTTCACGTTTTTCAGAATGGCCTGGCGGCAGGCATTCCAGATCGTCTGGGCATTCGCATCGCAGTCCACGAACCCGCCGCATTCCTGATAGATGACCTGGTAGACGCTGTCTGGGATCTTCTCCGGTACAACCGGGGAAAAGATGCTGACGGATGCCTTTCCTTCGGCGGCGTCACAGACGGCGTCCAGATGATTCGCCATCCATTCGGTTAAATTCAGATCCTCCTGAATTGCCTGCGCCTTATAGCGTTCTTTTCTTGTTACAGTGGCACGCATCTGAATTTGTACGCTCGCAGGCTCTTCGCCCTTCATCGCATTCTGAAGTGCAGATTTGGGCTGTTTCATCTTCGTTTTCATTTTCAATCGCACTATTTGGAAAGCGGCTTGTCTTCAGTGGGCTGAACCGGGGCTGTCTCCCCCGGCGTAACCAGCACACCAGCTTCACTCAGCACATGTCTCCACTGCTCATCCCGGTAGGCCGTTGCGGCGTCGGCAGAATCAAAGCATTGGTCGCAGGGCGGAGAATTTACGGTAACCAGGCTCACTACCGGCTTAACGTAGTACGCTCTTCCCCGTGGATAATCTTTTCCACAAGGGGCATAGAGCTCCTCGTCCCCACCAACACGGCGGAGGTGGAATTCTGGTTGCTGGCTGGCCTGCTCGGACAGCTTCACGGATGCCGTCTGCCAAGCTGCGATAGCCCGGGTCATGTCGCTTTCATGCCTGGCAAGATCTGCATCCCGGCGAGCCAGTAGGTGCGCGATAATATTGGCTTCATCGTAATTGATGACCGCCATTAGTTGACGGGTCGCTTCATCCCAGTCCTGTACTGCGGAGCCATCCAGTGGATTAGCGAGGTGCGCCTGGTATGTCGTACGGTAATTTGCGGCAGCACCTTCCAGCTGGTGCAGTTTTTCATCCGATAGTTGTTCGGTCATTGCACAGTTCCTTTTAGATGCAGGCTCAACGCTTGCATTAAAATTCATGCCGTCTGTTTGGCTGCGGCTTTACGCTGGGCGGCGATATGGGCGGCAATCTGCTTTTTGAGGCGCTTATAGTCAGCCCTGAAGCGTGCCACGTCATCGATCTCAATCATGTACCCGCAGCTGTAACCGGCATGCCCAAACGCATCGTCATCTTCGTAGTTTGGACAGTGATCGCTTTCCCAACCCGCTGCATCCAGCAATTCATCAATAGCGACGAGGTGTGCCCTGGGCGCATTCTCAATGATGAAGTAGAGCGAGCGACCCCAGAAGTGGCTGCGGGTACCTTCGATTACAGCAGTGTCGTTCGTGGTCTGGCGGGAAAGTTTCATTGGATACTCCTTTGCCCGGAGCCGCCGGGGCGGGGGTGTGATGTTCACACCTTGTGTTTGCAGTATGCGGTCCTTTTCAGGCAACCGGGAAAGTAACTTTTCGCTGCTGCTGGTGGACTGTCGCCTATTGCTCGCCAGCCTTTTTCTTTAGATAGTTTACGTCTGACTCATCACATACCTGATCCATATGACGCTGAATCCATGCCGAGATAGTCAGGCCATTACGCTTCGCCTCACGGACATAGCGTGATTTTTTCTCCGGGGTCATACGCATCTGGACCAGTGCCGTTGCTTTGTCGGCCTCATCTTTTTTCGCGTTATCGTTGCCCTTCATATGGATCGCGTTAACGTGCTTTTCATTGTTATCGGTCATAGTGTTCTCGGTCAAACAGAGCCGCGTAGTGCGGCTCCCAGGGGGAGAGTGCAGCCGTGTCATGTCGCTGTTGAAACCGTCGGGTCAGGGGCCAGTCCTGTGGCGAGGTTTACGGAAACGTTCTGCACGTTAGAATGAATTGTCTGGTCAGGCTGTTGGTCTGTATTATGGACGACGGTGTCTGATGGATTGTCAGCCATTCGAACAAGATCACCGGCCATAACTTCGTGCCGATGATCAAGCATGACTATGCCAGTCCGTGCCTGGGCACGGGGTGTGCCGTTAGCGCTGCGGATGAATGCACTTCGAAATCCCGTCACGGTACGAACAGTACCCTTGTCCAGGACCCGCTGGCCCGACTCCAGAGTCTCAGCTGCGGCCGCATGAAATTCCGCCACGGCAGCAGCAAACCACTTTTCGAAACGGGGAGCAATGGTCTTCACGGCAAGCGAGGTACAGGAATAGACCTGTTCAACCTGCTTAGAACCGTTTTTATCGGTAAAGGCGATAATGCCGATTCGGCCACAGTTAACGGTGTAGAAGGTTGGTCTGAAGCCGTTGGTGAGGAGTGATTTAACAGCTGAGAAGAAAGCGGATTTAAGCATCGGTTTCATGGGGTTATCCTGTATGCCCGGAAACGCCGGGGCGTGCGGCCAGAGTGCCGCTGTGTGATTAAATATACAGAATCAGAGTTGTTTTGTCAATACAAAACAACGGGTGCTTTTTCCACCTGATAGCTGTATTTATTTTTTAAATCAGACTGTTAAAGTTGTAATGAGCAGTGCAGCAGCGGGCTGAGTCAGCCCACCGAGATCACCGCCGTTGTGGCTAACTCCTGCCCACGCCCGGTCAGCCGTACGCGATAGAAACAGCTCTGTTCTAACCCACTTTTCAGAGTGAACTCAATCAGGCCCAGCCGGAAGAGGGGTGGCAGACTGGGGGCATTAACCGGAAAATATCCCAGCGTACTGAGGCAATCTGGACGCTGCTCCATCCCTTTCTTTCCGTTGCCCTGCATCAGGTAGCGGGTTCCGGTATTCAGCCGACGCAGAGTATAAATTTGGGCGTTAGTCAGCGTCATGATCATCGCCCTCTTCAGTGGAAGAGCTGACCGGCTGTTTCCAGCCGCAGTGACAGTCCTGTAGCGTTCCATCCCCCCCTTCAAGGTACGCCAGGCACTCGGGGCAATACAGCTTCATTACCACGGGACCACCTCGACATGTTCACCCAGCCAGGCCAGCTTCTCGCGAAGCAGTTCGGCGGCATGCATCTGGTCTTCGGCCCAGAATGGAGCGAGTCCCATAAATTCGCACCAGTACGCCAGACCGGATTTTCCGTCGTCCCGGTAAGTCCAGACCGCCTGGCCGTGACCCACGCCGGAGTCGACGGTTACATACAGCCCGGGCATGCATTCACAGGGCTCCTCGCAGTCGCAGGTGCCACTCTGGACCACGCGTACTCGTCTCAGCTTCACTGCGGTACGCAGGCGCAGGAGCTCCTCCAGCGCATCAGCGTCGAATTTCGTCGTGCTGACAAGGGTGTTTGCACTGGTTTTACGCAGCGCCTGAATACGGGTGCGAAGCGCATCGTTGCTGATAGTAGCCTTAATCATCATTATTCCCCCATCTCACCCAGCTGCTTGCGGATTGAAACGCTTTCCGCACGGAGTTCATCTTGTTTTGCCAGCAGGAAACGTTTTACAAGCGCCATCGCGTCCAGAAATTCAGTGGGCTCACATTCAACCCGTTCGCACACGCTCTGAACGGCTTCCGTCACCAGCGGCATTACGTCCAGCGCTGTCTGCATTTCCGAAATCACAGAGGAGTTGCCTGCGTAACGGGTTGCCAGTGACAGAGTCTCTTTGCTCATGGATCGCTCCTTATGCCGAGACCGGACGGACAAACAAGTCATGCGCCCCATCTGCCAGCGGCTCGCAGTAATCACCGAAACCGTCTGGCACAATGCTGCCATCGGCCACGATGCAGGAAGCCACCGGTTTCTGTGCCCGGTACGCTGCCAGTTCGGCTGCGTCGACTTTCGCGCCATCGGTCAGGTCAAAATGCAGATCGTCATACGCAGAGCCGTTCAGCTCTTCTTCCAGACTGATAGCCGCATTCAAGGTAGCCAGCGCATCAGCGACGTCACGTGAGTTGATTTTTGCGTCGCGCAGCTCTAGCTCAAAGGCCAGTTGCAGGCGGCGTACAGCGACGATGTGGGACTTATGCTGGGACAGACGAATGAGGGTGTCGATATCGTGGGTCATGATGCTTACCTTATGCCCGGAAACGCCGGGGCGTTGGTGCGGATGCCGCGCCATGGGATTACTATGATCTTCTGAACTTCTATTGTCAATACAATAGAAAACAACGTTTTGAGGATTTTTTATACAGGACGGATGCTGCGGTAAATTCAGTTGCACACAGTCATTAGCCCCTGCATTTACAGAAGATGGAGGCGGTTTAATCCAGGAGCTGACATCTTGATATGGACGCCAGCCGTCACAGCATGATTCTGCCCGGGGACACCGCGCCGAGTGTGACCTCCCGCAGACGGAAGAAGAGCGGGGGAGAATGTGCCCCTTCTCCCTGCGGTGGTCGCTGGGTTCAATATAGGATTGAAATTCCCCGCTTATCGACCAGATGTGGCATGCGAACAGGGTAGAATACTATTCCGGATTCACGAATTATCAGCGCCAGCCGGTGACCCGCTGACGTACCCGCTGCAACCTGTGCCGAAGGTGTCGACATGATTAAAAAGGAATGTATGAAAGAACGTACACAATCCCCGGGTGAGTCGTTTGCTCACGCTGAGTTTATGGAGAAAGTCTTTACCAACTTACGGATGTTTTGTGACGCCGAATACCGACGGTTAGCCACAGGTGAGAAAGAAACCCAACAGTCGCAACCGGAAAAGACCATACATTCGCATTATCTCGTGTAAGACCCATGCCGCCGTATCCTTTCCCGATGGCCGGGCAGATTTAGCCTGGCCCGATTTTAATTCCCTCATTCTACCTGCCCCGCGTTGAGATGTTCGACAGTGATCCCGGTTATTCTTTTATAGCGATAGATAGATTGCCATTCCATATTTTGGAAAAGTAACTTTAGATGCCTTGTGACGCCGCAGTTCCCCTCTTACTCATCTTCCCTTCAGCGCATGTAACACCTTTCATGCTGACGGTTCTGCATTATTGTGGGTTCTTGCAGACGGAAAAGTAACTTTTTCGATAAATTCCGGCTTTTTGGTACCCGATTTCACACTAAAGTTAAATTTGGCCTCCTTAGCGAAAAATTAAAACGGACGGATCACGTACTATTACCCCGGGAAAAAAAGTTACTTTTTTTTTCGCCTCAGGTTATTAGGAAATGAATCGAACCTGGTATTGTTGTGTTGTAGCGAACAACCACCCTAAACGAAAATTTAAAAGGAAGGCCACAATGTCCACTATCGAAAATGATGTAAAAACCGCTAACAACGATATCAGCCTGCGCACTTACCTGGAGCGTTCCGGTAACGGCGCACGCAAAAGCAATGGTCTGGTCATCAACCCGGCAGTGGTCGAAGAGGAAGAAGGTTTTAACACCCGTACCGCTGGCATGGGAGAAAGCTACTACTCCTTACCCCACGTGGTAGCCCACCTGAACAGCCTTAAAGAGTCCTATAAGTCTGAGCCTTTAAGCGTACCAGCTATCGTCGTGCAGGTTCTGAATGGTCGTCCTGTTCTGCGTCAGGGGGCATGTCGTATCCGCGCCGCCGCTATGGCAAACATCGAGCTGGCAGAGGAAGGGCGTGAACTGATTTCGTTAATTCGCTGCGAGGAGTTTCGCGGTAGCCGCGCCAGTGCCGAACAGTTTACGCTGGACGGTAACTCTAATCTGGCTCTGTCTGTCGTGGCTGAGGCGCTCTCCATCAAACGGATGGTCGAAGATGCTGAAGAACCTAAAACGTTCGCAGAACTGGCCAAGCGTCGCGGTAAAACAGAACAGCACCTGCGTCAGATGGTTCGCGTCCTGGACCTGCCTGAAGCCCTCCAGGTTATGCTGGTGACAGGGGAAGTGAGCATGTATGTCGCGCTGGATGAATATCTCTACAGCGGCGATAAGGCCGTGAATAATATCACCAAAGCCATCGACGTCTATGGCAAGGCGACGGCCAAAACCCTTAAATTCGTCAAAGCTGGCAACATTGATGCAGCCATGCAGCCGAAAGCGCCGGTCGTGCAGGAAACGAACGCAAACACCCCTGAAACCACCGTGACGGAACAAACATCCGTCGAAGGTACTACGGATGAGACCACCCCGCCGCAGCTGGTGGACGGGAATGTTGGGACCAACCCGGAGCCAACTCCGGAAAACACCCCGGAGCCGAAGGCGAAAGATCCGATCAAAACGCCAGAGCCTAAAACTGTATCGGTCTCCAGCGTACTCAACAAAAAGACCGTGACGACGATTGCGGACACGGCAATCCCGCTTTTTTCGCGTATTGCGGAAGAAGCAGAACAACGTGCCGCTAAGAACCTCAGCGACGATACGTACACCTTAGTGCTGACCAATGATGAGATGAATGCCATCTGTGAAGCCCACGGCAATCTCACGCAGTACCTGCGTAAGCATGCCGAAAAGCAGCAACAGGGCCAGGCATGATTTTCTGACCGACCCTCCACCCGGTAGGGTCGGTTACCACCACAGGTCAAGGAGAAACAGGGTAATGAAGAATATCGCGATCAACGTCAGCACGAAGGCACCATTGCAGACAGTTAAGGACCCTGTGACCCGGGTCAGCATTCAGTGTACGGCGAAGGATGAGAAGGGCGAAGACGTGGAAGTGAATATTCTCGATCTGGAGCAGCACCACACCACCAACGAAATTAAAGTGACTTTTGGCGGCTCCCCCTCCCAGGCGCTGACCATGCTCAGCCGGGTGATGGACGTGCTGCAACAGCAGGCGGACGCAGAGCTGCAACTGAATTCTTACGCTCGTTTGCAGTAAACGTAAAAGGTGAATGATCCGTTTTAATAAGTACCTGCAAACCCCATGGATACCGATTTGACGAATGGCACACCCATTTATAAATCTTAACCGCCACTGAACAGGCAATAAACAGAGTTATTGTGAACTTACATCCGAGGGAAAATAGGTGGCTACCAGCTTTTAGGATGGTGATATTCAAATAACTGCAAAATTACGAATTAGCAAGCGTATTGTAGGGAATACATAATGGTAGAATAAGATATGGTTTTAATAATTTACAACGCTTAAATCCACATTCGTCCATATTTAATATTTATGGGAATTTAAAAATATATTCAGTGTAGGTTATTAGCTAGCAGGTCGAATTTTATATAATACCAAAAAACAGGAGGTATTATGAAAACCAGTCTGGCTTACGCATCTAATTGTTCCGACTCTCTCTATTCCTTTATTTACAAGGCACTGCAACAACGCTCAGGTGCCGAAAATGAAAGTCTCTATCAGCAGGCTATTTCAGCGTGCCGTACTCCGAAGCAAAAAAAGAAAATGGCCGGTTACTACGCCGGTCCGTGGCAGATGCTGTTTAACGCCTGGTGTTACAACCGCCTACCCAACATTGCCGTACTGCCCGTGTTGGCACAGCAGTGCTTATCCTTTTTGCAGTGCGAAGAACTGATCGCCGACTGGCACTAATCACATTATGTCCTGCTGGTGGATGCTGGCAGGTCTGGAGTACCTTTAAATGTACAGATATGACAGGAACCGGCAGTCGTTCAACCTGGTCAATGCGCTTCAGCCGGTCTATCGCAACAACGGTGGCGGTTTGTTTGAGTTCGACCGCAGGAAGCAACATGAAACGGCTGATCTCATCTTCGAGGCACTGACGTTTTCCCAGGCGCCCGAACTGGAGCTGGCGAAATTTGTCCGTCTTAAATCTGTGCGCCGAATTGCACAGTTTGACGACGGTGAAGTGCGCTATGGCGTTCACGTTGAACTGGCCGACGCTGTTGATAATAATTCCTTCAGAATTTTCAAAGATGATAATACAGGTGGATTTGATTTTTATTTATTTTCTACTTCAAATAATGAAGCAGAGCTTGTCCGCTTTAATCTGGATGTCTGTGGTATTCATTTACAGGACATTTTTGAACGGTCAACCGGCTTGTGTCTGTCGTACTGAATTATTTATTAAATATTTCACTTCAGGTTATTAGCCACGAAACCGATTGTGGAATAATAATAAAAAACGACGAGGTGAAATATGAAAAATCTTAATATTCAGATTAACGACATCGCAGCAATTAACACACTTGGTGGATCAATGCTGGCGGATATCATCGCCACCCAATATAAAGTAATTGGTGATAACAAAGACACTGCGGAAATGCCTATGCCGTGTATTGCTTACGGGCAGACCCCTGCAAATATCGACCCAGGCGTCTTCATCAACCGTGTGTACTGCTTGGACAGTCAATCGCTAAGTGCCAGCCTGCGTTACGAGCTGTTTAACGGACTTGCGAACCAGGCGTTTACCTTCTTCTGCCAGTCGGGCTGGTACGGTGCATTCCGGGTGGTGTCTTTCCGTGATAACGGACCTGCCGGACTCCTTAATATCGGCATTGTCCATGAGAAGGTGTTAAACGAATTTTGCGCCGATTTTCCCCGGGCTAATGTCAGCGAAACCGGCTTTAACTGCGGCATGACGTTTGACCAGATCCGGATGTTTATTTCAGACCGGGCCTATCAGATGCCGCTCTACAACAACCAAGATCACTTCGTTAAACTCGCGAAACGCCTTGTGGCCTGACACCCAGTGCCAGGCTCAGGCCTGGCCATTATGAAGGAAATGCCCATGAGCGGATTTTTCAGCAACGAATCACCGTTATCACTGGCTCAAGCCCGCGCCGTTGCCGCCGGTTACCAGAACGTCTTTATCGAAAACCTCCAGCCAGCAGGCCATTTCCAGATTGCCATCCGTAATCATCGCGACCACGATCGCCAGCTGATCTGGCGTAACTGGAATTATGAACCCGATGCCTATGATGCGCTCAATAGCCACCTGCAAAGCCACGGACTGAAGGCCAGCTGATCAGCACAAGAACCCGGTAACTCCGGGTTTCTTTTTATGGACTCAGCTGTCAGTGCTGGCAAACGGGGAAGGGAGTCTGGGTCTGCCCGGGGCCCACAGCTGGTGGTATAAGTCTGACCCGCATGCAGATGGTTTCGCCCGGTGCCGAGATGGCGCCGGGGAACTGAAAAGGTATCTTGCATCCGGAAAGAAATCGTCGTGACCTCCCGACCTGCGTGTAGATATGCCTGGCGGATGCCTGCGGTGTGTCGTCTGTAACTGAACTGAGCCATCTTAATTCGCGATCGAGAGAAAAGGGACGTGCTAGCAAAAATTAAGCGCGAGGGACTTTGATATAAATACTCAGACAATTAACGATGACTCACAGGATTTCACTGGTGCTTATGATTCTCCATATTGTTTTAACCCTCTATGTGGTTGTATGTCTTTTCTGCTGTCTATTTTTGAGAGCCCGTAATAAAAAGGCACTTTGCCATTCCCAGACCGAAGGGCGTCGGTATACGCAGGATAGTAAGAGAGGGGGGATTGCCGACGGAAATGGTTCCTTCTTTACCCCCGATACCTCAGGCGGTGATGGTGGATGTGGGGGTGGTGGTGACGCTGGTGGCGGATGTGGGGGTGGTGGTGATTGATGCTGTTCGCAGGCGTCCGCTGGTGGGGAGCTATCGACATTGGTAATTTTGACGGTTTTTTTCGTAAAGGTTGCGGCCGTGGGCTCTGGCTGGTGGGGCGTGAAGTCAGAGAATCTAAATTAAATCCGTCGTGCAGAAAAGTACCTTTTCTGAATCTGTCAGACGCATCCGGAAAGAAAATATCTCTCGGGGCAGCAAAGGCACGCCGGAGGTGATTTGCAGATTCAAGCGGGAAAGTCTATTTTTCATGCACCGAACCTATTTGGGCTGGGACGGAACCTGGTATAATGGACACATACAAAGGAGGGCATTATGAATACTTTTCTTTACGTACTGGTAGGCTGGATTGTCGTGCTGTATCTGGTTAATAAAGTGCGCGAAAAACGCAGCAAAGCGAAAGCGGTTAAAATCCTGGTGAAACGCAATGGCGTTTATCAAGAAGTGGATGCCGTAATGTTGCCCAAATACCAAGGCAGCGATGTGAGTACAGTTAAGACAGGCAATGAATCAGCCTCGCAATGGTTGAATAAAGAGGATGATATTACTGAACCGGAGTACTACAGTGGCGCTTCATTATTGAAGGCAACGAGAGATTTTGAAGCTCAACAAATGGAACAAAAATTCTAGCTACACTAGCCAGTTTTCACGACTAGGAACTGTTAGTTGAACCCTATTCATTCAGATTTAATAGGGTTGGACGGGAGGAGTTTAATAATGACAACGGCCAACGTAACCACCACTACTATCTACCGCTCCGATGATATTGTGCCTTTTCGTCGGCCACAGGGCGTTCTGGATAATCGTTATATGCCGCAGGCTTATGCTCTGGTACGGAACTGGGCCAGCAAACCAGCGGAGTACGGTTCTGGTGTTCTGGCAACCTACAGACAGGCGGTAGTTAATCTTGCGTATCAGGTTAAAGGGACTCGTGTGATTTTAATTCTGGTTCCCATTGAATGTGAGCCGGTTGGCGTAATCATGACTGACACAGTCTTATGGCCGTCGCTACCCATTGGGGAGGTCATGCAAATTATGCAGGAAGCATGGCAAAATATTCCGGTGTTGAATCCATAAAAAAGCCCCGCATAAATTAGCAGGGCTTTTTTTTACTTTGTCGAACCGAATATTTTACCCGGTAGATTCCGAAGAAAGCGCAAAAGGTTATAGGTAATACGCTGCTCCAATCGCATAGTTGTTTTGTATCTGGTGGTAACGTTGTGGATATGGTCCAGATCAGTATAAAGGCCAGGAGGCTTTCTCTTTAACTTCAGCTCCCCACGGATATAACTTACTGCCTCAGGCTTGAATACAGTTAACTGGCGCCGCTCAGTGACTTTCCGAACAAAATCACCCATACCCATGCAAAGCCAGTCTGGCTTCTCACCTTCAAACTTGCAGGGCCCGTTAATGATGACAACATTGATACACTCCAGTTCGCTGGCGCGTAATGTAGACTGAATGGCCTTGATGTGACCGTAGTTTTGCCTGAACGGGTTTTGTAACTTTAGTGTCCCTGACGATTTCCATTTTCGCCAGTGGCTTTCATCCAGCTTCCCATAGAGCTTTCCAGCATAGTTCTTCTGCTCGATGACGTAGAGCCCATGAGAGGCGATAAGGACGTGATCAATCTGCGTGGTGCCAGTGGCACTAACCGGCAGAGTTAAATCGCTCAGAAGGCCTTCTGCATCATCAGGAAGGTACGCTTCAATTTGCTTGGCCGTCCTGCGTTCAGCAATGGCTGACGATACGAATCCCATCAAGCAATAAAGCACAATGAGTACCAGGGCAATAATACTTATTGCTATCACCCGCCACGCCATCAGGATCACGTCCATCTTATTTCACCGTCGGATAGCTGGTGGCCTGAACAGAATCAAGTAACCGGGAGGTTGTGCCCGCCAGCGTTTCGATGTTGGTTGACAGGCTCATTAACATACCGAGCGCGGAGCGAAGCGATCGTTGCGGCTCGTTGTACGTTTTGAATGTAGTGGTCGAATACATTTGAGACAGACGCGAACGGACCTCGACTGGTGTCAGGTCACCGTCGATGAGACCGTACTGGATTGCTTGCTGCGTTGTCCATACCCGGCCGGAATACAGAGCGACAGCATTTGCCTCCGGGCGGCTAATTAGTTTGTAACCCCGGCCTTGCTCAACGTCCGAAATAAATTTTTCATGCATGGAATCCAGGATTTGCTTCTGCATAAAATCCCGGGTGGCCTCGGAAAGCGGATGATAAGGGTCGAGTGCAGCTTTAAATTCCCCTGCTGTGAGCGGCTCATTTTTAACACCGACCGTATCCATGACGCGGGACAGGTTCCAGTGATCCATTCGTACGCCGATCGAGCCGGTCAGAGCGCTGCTATCTGCATAAATGGCGTCAGCAGGGGACACGGCGTAGTAGCACGCTGAAGCACAAATGCCTTTGACGCTAACGATAATAGGCTTATAGCTGGTTTCCATATCGGCAATGAAACGGCCACTCCCGGCGGAGAGGACCTCCAGGGTATTGCGTTTCGATTGTTCGGCATTGATATCGTCCTGCGAGCGTGAAGCACTGGTATCACCCGTATTACGGGTCTTGCTTGCGGATTCCGCATGTGAAATACGTTCAATCTTCTGCTGGTGGCTTCGAAGTGCATTAATCTGGCGATAAATAATAATCGCGTCTGAAGGTCCGCCACCACCTGACTCCGCCTCGATAATGACAGCTTTGGCATGCGGGTTGTTGTACGCTTTTGCCAGTGCTGCGGCTATCACAGAACCGTCACCGGCCTCTGACCCGGTGCCCATTTCTCCCGATATGCGCACGACGGCAATATGATCCATTCGTCCTTCTGATTCCTGATACTTATCGTAAATATTAAAGGCCGAAACCCCTGCTGCTGCTAATGCCAGAAGGGAAATAACCACTTTTGAGGTGGTATGGATTCGGAACATCTTATAAAAACGGTCAGCGTTCTCATCAAGCGATTCTTTGATATTGGCAGGTGACTTCTTATTTTTACGGTTAAACATCTGACCACCTTATTACATAAGTTTTTGAAAGTTAGACCACAAGCGGTTGAGTGCAATTCCCAATATCAGCAATGCGACAGGGGGGAACAGTTGAGCGATATTGTTAAAAAGAGACATATTAGGCATTGAGAGGTAAACAAAGGTTAATGCACCAATTATCCAGAAGGCTCTGAACCAGATCCTGTAAAACTGAACGGTTACATTACCGAAAACGTAACGTTTTAATTTCCATTGATACATGCCGTCAGCGAGCATAGCAATTAAGTAAGGTGAAAACACAATCAGCCAGCCGAGTATCAGATTCCAGCGGAAAATGGACTGATAAATGAGCAAGGGGAGATTCTTTGCCACAGTGTAGTTTACCGATGACATCTTCTCTGCAACGTAATTCAGCCCACGCGCAGGTTTCGTCGTTTCCGGGATCAGTATCGTATTCAGATATTCGATCAGCTTATAGTCATTAATCAGAGTCGACAAAGTAGCTTCACTATTTGCAATAACCGACAACCACCGGTCATTAGAAATGAGGCTACGACTGGCGTTCACCTCCTGAGTGATTTGTTGCTTTAGATCGTCAGTATTCTGGAAGCCCAGACTATAAATAAGATAAAGCATCATCCCTAAAAAAAGCAGTCCTCTGATGAATACTGCCCGTGCAGAATTATCCGCAGCCATTTGCGTCCCTCCACTCCCTGAATAAGTCTAATCGGTCGCCATGGTCACGGTAGTGGCTTCGCCAGATTGTTGGCACACCCAGCAACCAGTGGTATTGCTGCGGGATTATGTGGTTGATCAGGCTGAACTCAGCCAGTTCCTTATGCTCCGGACTTTTCCAATGAATTTGACCGGGTTCAGGAACATAGACACAGGCTTTTTCCTTTGCAGCCTGACGGCTAAACTCAACAAAATTAATCCCCCAGGGCGTCCAGTGTCGGTATCTCCCGGTGATCCCTGTATTAAATACCGGGAGCGTTAGCATGGTGTCTGCGTAGGTTGAGATGACCTTTTTGCACACACAAGGGCTATCAATTTGCTCCCGGTCGAGGTGTGTTAATAGTGCCCGGTCCATAATGTGGTTGAACATATTGGCATATAGCCCGGTCGGGTCGGGCAGGCGGTCAATCGCCGAGATTAGTTTAAATTTGATACGAGAGAGAAACGCCGAGTCTTCTATGGTAAGAATGTGACTTAATGTGGTTTCAGGGTGAATGAGTGGCTTATTGCGTTGTACTTGTTTAAACGTGACGCTGTCAGGCAGCGTAATAAACGCCGATGCAGCACTCGTAAAATTGACAAAATAGGGAAGTAAATAACTCCCCAGCATTTTTGAATTTTTATCAACAAGGCGGCGGCGCTCTTCAGAATTGTCGAATGTAATGCGAAAACCAATAAATTTTCGCTGTCCGTCTTCGCTCGTAAGAAGAGACTGAACCCATTCATCACAAGGTCCCTGAGCTACGGACCAGTAACTTGTTTCATGGTCACCGTATTCATTGCTGGTGGACAGTTCCCCTTGGAGCAGAAAAAGCTCGGAAAGGATAATAGCCAGCGCTGATAAAGACTCAGCATCGTTGTCATGGCAAAATTGCCCCACAGATTTCAAAGCACCTTTTTCAATCCCTGCCAGACGGTCACGAACATCCTGCGAATCGGCAAACTTCAGGCCTAATGACTGCATACGCCGTTTAACAAGCGAACGGCTTTTACTGACTTTCAGAGATGAACTGAAAATTTGATTTTGTGTCAGAGTAATTTGCTCGTCCATCAATGCAATTTCCTTAGATGTTTATTTAAATAGTCTAAACCCACATTCTGACGCAAAGTTACTTTTCCGGCGGGTTTCAGGAACATCTCCAATAATGTTGTATTGGGTCTCATCGAGTTTTCACTTACGGCAATCGGGATCTGCCCGACGACTTTACGACCATCCTGAAGTCTGGCCACAATATGAAATTTTGGAACCTGGCCTAAAAGCTCTTTCGGAATACTTTCTTCCAGCGTTGTTTGCTTTCTTTCTGATATCGAACCAGAGAAGTTATTATGCGGCAAAGTGGTTTCTGATCCTGTCGTATACGTGACCATATTTGTACTAATTGGACTTTTACCAAAGTTTTCTACAACCAGCGTTTGCGTTGGGGTGTCGTTTACCCGCAGGCTAATGTAATTGTTACACAGACCCGTAATACGATTTGCAGTCTCAATGTTTGCTGCTGCAATAAAATCGGAAATGGTTTGCGTGCAAATAAACAATGCAATTTGTGCGGCACGACCCTGAGCGAGTAAGTTTATCATTGAATTGTTGATTGCGGAGTGTGCTTCGTCGACGAAAATACTGATCCTTGAATGTGAGGACATATCACCATCATCAGAGTTATAGCGACTACCCGCGCAGGACGTCAGGTCTGACATTATCAACTGCGAAATAGCCCGGGCGGATTCCGGGTTGGAAAGACCATCGAGCGAGATATAGAGAACACCTCCGGTACTGAATATTCCATCTGAAGTGACTATTTCACGCGAAGTGAGTGAATTAGGTGACGGCGAAAGCAATTCATTCAGTGGTTGTTCGGTCAGACGACTGAACAGCGGCATAATACCCGCTGTCATTTTTGACATGTGCTCAGGATCAGACAAAGAATAATCTACTAACCGGCCGACGGTATCAATCCAATCAATGGGCTCGGCACCTTCATAATTCAAGAAGTGGGCAGAAAACCATTCAACAAGGCGCTTAAAGCGGACTTGTAGAGTATCATTCGAAGAATATTTCACCTTTTCCATCCATACATCGGGCCCGTAGTGCCGTGCATAACAGCATTCCAGAACTTTTACGGTGAGGTTCAGGATTGCCATGTGGCTTTTCATGTTTTTATGAATGAGATATATCGACGGTTTTTTATCCGTGTAAGACAGACCGGTGATCACAGTTGAAACGAGAGCCTCGGCATATTGTACGAATGGGTTAACTTCCCCGGGAACCGAAACCAGACTAAGAAGGCGTGAGGTGAGGTCCGAAACATTGGTATAAGCGTTGCAGACATCAATACACACTGAAGAAGAAGGCTGGGCAGGGTGAAACTTATAAAATGGCAACCCAAGTTCCGCCGCTTCATCCATAAGTGACTGCCGCCAATCTGCGTCGTTCTTTGGATCAATAACCACAATGACGTGGCCTAAATGCAGCATACTGATGCTCAATAACCGCTGAAGGACTGTTTTACCGGTACCGACGTTTCCGGTAATGAGGGTATGGCCGAACCAGTTATCTTCGGTAACAAAAATTGGCGCCCGTTTATCAACAGCAAAAATGGCGTTACTGCCACCCATGGATCTGGCCATCGCCTCAAAATGCCGCGCTATGGGGTTTAGGGCAAATGGCAGGGCTATCTCTCTTTTATCGCTTGAGAGATTGGCAATTTGATACGCGCGATCTGCATGCTCGGGACCCCATTCAAAGCCGTTACAGAAGTAGGTTTTTCTGTCCGGTACCTGACGGTTGGATTTTTTATACTCTTGTACCAGCTGGCGGTACTTTCGCTCGTTAGAGAAAAAGTTACTTTTGTTGATCGACCTGAGCGATTTAAGGCTAATAAACATAATCTGGCGCTGAAACACGCGCCAGTGCGCCATCAAATAAGGGTATGCCGTTTTACAGCGGTACAAACAAACCAAAAGCATGAAGGCAGCGGTATACAAAATGATGGGGGCAATATTCAACCCATCTGATCGAAACCCCATAAACAGCATTATTATGGCGCAAATTAAAAGTACTGAGGCACTTCTGTACTCCAATATCGGCCTGTAAAAGTTTTCCTGGGCGTGCAGGTTGGTCCTTTTTGATTTTGCCATTATAGATTCCCTACATCTTTAAGTGTGTTAATGATTAACTCAATATCGACCTTTGCCCGGTCGGATGCGGCTACCAGAGTTGGCATGTTGAATGCGAAACATTTTGTATTGACTATGGCGCCGGAGGTGACCTGGTATTGAGGAAGCTGGTTAAAAAGCTCAGGCGCATTTAACTGCGTCCCGTATTTTTCAACACATGACTGGGTCAGAAAAAAGGTGTTCTGGGTCAAAACCATGAATCGGTTTTTCCGCTTTCTTTTAAACGACCCAGATAACTTAGTCAGAATGTGGTGAAGCATTGTGGCAATTTCGACGTATTCAAGTTCTGTAACTTCACCGCCACTTAGCAGGGTAAAATCTTCCAGTGTCTCCTTTTCTTCTGCACCAGGTTGGTCAACGGCAATAGGAGCCTGAACTGTGGCAGAGTTGGATCGATTAAAGGCTTCTTTCACTGGAGTCGTGACCGGCGGATTTTCATGCTTCTTCTCTGCTTGAGTGTTTACCGCAAACAGACGAGCCAGGGCCGGAGATAGATGGTTCGCTTTCTCCCCGGCGGGTTCCGATTTTATAGGGTCCTGTGATGACACAGGACTTGTTAAAATTACTTCTTTCCCGGTTGTATTGGGAGCTGGTGGCTCTCTGGTATCCTCAGGATCATTCAATTTACCGGGCGCAACGACCTGGTCTGTTTCATCATGGAATTCGGCGACATCGCTATTTTTCGCCTCAGGCTGGGGGGGTTCAACCACAGAGTTGTCGGCGACTATAAAGTCAGAATATGCCTCACTATCGCTATCTAGGGTTTCTTCCAGCAGGTGGCCATATTGCTCATACTCAGAAGCAGTGACGGTCTCCGGTTCGGAGTGGGCGTTAATCTGTTCAGCTACCGAATTGGCCTCTACAGCCTGGGGGGTATTCAGTCGCGCCGGAGGGAGATCAAGCGGTGTTTGTGGGGGCGAAACCGCTTCGTTTAATGATGGACTTTCAGGGATATCCAACGGCTGGTACATTGACGTATCAAAAAGCGACTTCAGCGTAGAAGTGGTTCGGGGTTCCGAGGTACTCACCTGAATACCAGCACAGTTATCCCCCAGTTGTATCAGGCGTAGATTGTTTACGTCACGGACTATCCACATACCATCCAGTGATCCATCACGGTACGTCAGCTGGAAAAAGGGCCCATCACAAAATGCCGCCTCATCAATACCAGGGATTAACGCAATAGCAGCATCGAGATTAAGGTAAGGTACGGAATCAATATTAATGACTGCGTTGTGGGGCAGTGGGGCGCTCAGAAGCATTTCATGCAGCTGCTCGACCAGACGCATCTGACTCTGCTCTTCATGTTCCTCTACCCGTTCCTTTTCATCCAAGCCGCCTGTTCCGGCTGTATCTGTTGGCGTAGTAACCTGCGGATCAATAATATCGGTTGCTTTATCCGTGCCAGCCGCCTCCACACTTTCTGTGATGGCTTCAGTATTTTCACTGCTTTTACCGTTGACACTGTCGGCATCAGGGCCGTTCACGAGTTTGAGTCCGTATTGTGGAGTATCTTCAATGGCGTCGCTTACGGTGTCCGTTACTCTGGTAACAGACTCACGACCCGGGACCGGCCTTCTGTATTCTGTTACAGTTTTCTGTTCATCAATATAGATGAAATCTTTATTTGCATTAACGCTGAAGAGGCCCGGAACAGAATCCGGGATTTTATATGAGTCAAAAATTAACCCGATCCAGCGAAGTTTCAGGAGATTATAAAATTCCAGCTTACCGATACCGTTTCGGAAGATGCTGGCTATTTCATTTTCCGAGTATGTCCCGGGAATAAAATAATGAACCACACGCTCATCATCGTAAGGCTCAACATAACCCCGTTGAACCAGCGACTCTACTAGTACAGTTTTACCTGCATCCCCCTGTGGGAAGTTGAACTTGTGGGCCGCAAAATCACTAAGTACAAAGTCGAGGAAGGCGTTTTCATTGAGGTAAACTTCACCGTTTACAATAATGATGTGCATGGGTTTGGATTTATAGTTATTAATATTAATACTGGTGAAGTTATGCTTAATGGTACCTATTGCTCTTGCCGCAGCATCATTCGACCGCAGACCCATTATCGGGTCCCTCAATACATTAAGGTCAGTTCCCGTTGAATAATAATCTGAGGTTCTTACACATTTGGACAGAAAGTCATTGCCATCGTTATAGACATTCAGTGCCGTAACCATTTTTGCATAGACGCGCTCCTTTTTGACACGGTCGAGGAATGACATACAGACCGGATCTAATATTCTCTCAAGGAAAACGCTTGACCATATATTATGTTGGTTATGAATGCGTTTTCGCCAATGTATTTCATATTCGACAACATTGTTTTCACGTGCCCAGTCAAGCAGGCTTTGCGAGCTTGGCGCCCATGTTAAAGTTTCATTCAGATTCAGACTTACTATATCGAGGTCATATACCTTTCCGGCATCATGCACAAGGCCACAGATAAAAGCGGCATAGAGATATACTTTTCGGCGAATGACTTCTTCATCCTGATACCCAATTGGGCGCAATTCAGAATGATTGGCATTTTTTAAAGAAATCATTGCAACTTCCAGGCTATGTGACAACAATCCGCCAATACCATTATGGTGGTGGTTTTCTGAAGCAGGAAGTAAATGAATCCAACGGATGTATTCAATCAATGGTTTTAAAACCAGATTGGTGAAGGTAAAGGCATCCTCACGGATGTCTCCATCACTTATTGCCAGCATCATAGAGATTGAGTGCAGTTTATCTCTGTAAAGAGAAAGAATAGACTGCTCATTAAACGTTTGTATCCCAGCTGGCCGAGTTGGGTACTCAATGAATTTCAGGACTTCAAGATTCGGGTGATCCGGTACAGTGTATTTCTGATCCCCTATAATCTGAGCAAATGGTGAAAGACTCGAAACATCCTTCATCATTAACTCAGCCACATCATTCTCCCTACTGGAGAAGATGCCTAAAACTCTTTGTATACTTAGGAATAGCGCCCTGAAATTCATCAAATAATCCTTATTGGCGTTTACCAGATAGTTCCGCAGCAATATATGCCTGCACGCTTTTGTACTGTTTTACCTTTTCGATAAACTCATCAGGACTGTAAGAACCTTTTACACGGCGCGACACGTTAAGTGTTTTTTTGACCCGTTCGATATACATGTTGAGACTTCGGATAATATTGTGCGCCATTACGTTGTAATCGCTAACCGGCAGCTGACCCAGAGAGTTGAATTTATACATCTGGGTCAGAAGGTTGTTCATTTCAAAGATGTGCTTATAAAATCGCATCGTGTTCTGGTTGTTGAAGTTTAACTGGACAGATTCAAATCTGAACGGAGAAAACTCAGTTGATGAGAAGAATGGATCACTTTCATCAACCTTAATAGTGGCGATGTGGGCCTCCAGATTCTGCTTCATCAAATTGTTTTCGTCGTGCAATTCATTAAACCAGTCCTGAATTGCCTGCACCAATTCAGGGTGTTTTACCGCATTAACCGTCCTGAATAATGATGAAATAGCAATGCTAACATCATTAAAGCCTCTTATTACGGAACGATTCCGTGCCGTAAGAAATCGGTTAAAGTCTGGCGTGCCTGGAGTAATAGTTACTGTTGCCATGCCGTAATGTTCATTTTTACTTTGCGTGGCTCTTCGGCTATCTTCAGGAGTCTGAGAGGAGCGGGCATTTACATCAGGTGTCTTCTGCTTGCTTTCATTAATTGTTACGTCGGTCATTGTGCCACCTCTGATTTTGAGTATTTACGGATTTTGCGTCCCAGTTCGATATACGCAGTATGATAGAACTCAAGTAATTCTCTGTAGGGTTCTAGTACTCCCTCCGTTTTTTCGATCATTTCATATTCCCAGAAGGCATGATTAACAAAGCAGCTTTTCGAATATTTTCCGCTTTTCATCGCAGAAATCCGTTTCGACATATGACTGGGAGACCTGGTTTTAAACGGGCTGAACTTATGCCAGGTGATTGTAACTTTTTTGGCATTACCGATTAATTCAATTTTCGGCGCATACGAACCCAGATACTCACGCTTTAGCGTATTGTTAGGCCGGGGTAAATTAATCTCCAGATGATTCCGTTCTTTCCACTCGATCCAGTAATTTGTGCAAAGGTCTTCAGCTGCCTCCCGCAGAACCTCGATTTGTGAACGCATCAAACTGCGTGATAATTCTAGTGACTTTATTAGTTTCGAATTAGACATGTGACCTCCTGATGTGAAATCACTATACCGAAGTGGTTTTTATTTTTTTTTCACAAACAGGACTTTTTTCCGTGATTTTTATCGAGAATTTTGAGGTGGGGCTTCGGAGGCGTGAGGAATACAGATAGTGCGCAGCTCCAGATGAACACGGGAACGGCTGAGATGGGCGCATTTAAGCGCGGCAGAAAAGTAACTTTTTCTGCCATGGGTATTTTGAGACCGTGATCTGAAAAGTGCTGTTTTACTTACTAAGTTATACATATATCTAGTGCCACTTTTTAAACAAAAGTGACCCTATGTTTTTTGCGCATAGTGCCACTTTTAAAAAAAGTGACCCTATGTCTTGGCTACATAGGGTCACTTTTCACAAAGAAGTGACCCTATGTCGAGGCTTCATAGGACCACTTTTCGGCAAGAAGTGACCCTATGTAGTAGTCATGTTAATCAATCGGAAAAATATTCATCCTGAATCGCTTTTTTCGCTAATGTTATTGCCGCTTAATGCCGATAACGATTCGGGCTTTGCTATTTTTTTAAGCGATTAAAATTTCGTTAGCAAGCGCAGGGTTTTTTGATAAAATTCTGGTTAGTTTGGTCAAAAAGTGTTACAAGTAAGGCCAATGGATGAATGGTTAGTTTTAAGACTCAAATAGGCAGTATTAAAATTCCAAAAGTTACTTTTCATCATTCAAAAACCAAACTTTAATTTCATGTAGAAGATTAGTACAATTGTATTGACGCAAGGACAATCCGCACATGTCAGAATCAGATAACATAACGCGTAACCTACTCGGTAAACTATTACGTACCGAGATTTCGATTATTCGTAGTTACCGTGCATTCCTAATGTTATTGCCTATTCACGGATCTTCTATGTATCAAACAGGGTCTCCACTCCTGCAACGCCGTCTATTTGGAACCGGGTTTGGGGCAATGGCTGATAATGCATTCGAAGTTGAAACACGTCCCGGAAGTTTCCTCGTTCCACGTTCTTTAGGTAAAGAGATCTCGTGGGATAAATTTTTTATGGCCGTTGTTGATGGTGACACTAACGTTATCCGTGAATATGACAGTGACGATACTGACTTCGGCATTTACAATGCAGGGGAAAAAGTTACTTTGTTGAATGGGCAGGAAGATTGTTATAATCCGAGCAAAATTCAGCAGTTACGCTCCAAGTGTGTAGACATACAAAATGATTATTTTATGCAGATCTTCTTTATGTCAATGCTTGCACCTGAGTTTGTCAGTATATTTTTTGGATTAAAGCCTGCTACCGTAGATGCAATAAAAGATGTTGGTGTGTCATCACTCAAAGCAATTAACGATGTCGTTCTATTCCCACGAATAATTGCCTTTACACCGGGGTTGGGGGATGATAGTGCAACATTAAAATCTAAGGTGTTTGCCTGGGCATACGAATTATCTGCCGACATTCGTTTGGGTAAAGTTAGTGACGACTTAATGGAACTATTGCGTTACGACACTATGTTTACATGCCACCGTCAGGATGTGTTCAACTCTTTGGCAAATAAAGTGCTCTTGAAGGATTAATAAAAATGGCTAAAGTCGATCAAACTAAAGCTAACATGTTGTTGAGCGCTACAAAAACGATGTCACTTGGTGCGAATAAAAACTCAATAAGAATTCTTTATGGAAGCCATGTTGCAGAAAATATTGATTTCAGATCGGAACCTCAACAAAACGTTAAAAAAGGTATTCGAGGGTGGAGTCGTCGTTCGGATAACCGCAGAGCATTTTCTGCGGTTATTGATGTCGCGGTAAATTACTTCGGTTTTGATCCTATTCATCCGGAATCCAGCTTCCGCAATATTGACTTCAACCGAATCATGAGCGTGCTGCATAACCTTGGGTATTTCGTCTGCGCCCCTGAGGTCAATAAAATCATTGAGATCCTCACGTCAATGAAAGAAATAGAGGAACTCGAAACTTGTGCGAAATGCAAGCGGCCTTACATTGTCCCGTATACCAATGATACTCATTGCCCTCGGTGCAGATTGTCGTCAACGGTCTCTGCAATAGCGAGATATTCTCAGGAGGAGTTAGATTAGCTATTACTTTATGTGAGTGGTTTTAAGCTGAGACCAAAAATCTAAAGACTGCGTCGTCTTTATCTATTAAATCTTTGGCTTGCATACCGTTACACATGGTTCCTCATGTTGCTGTTTATTTTCAGACGGCTTCCGTTCTGACGTATCTAAAACATACTGTGTTAAATATTACTACCATCCGTATTTTTTTGTCTGCTCTATCCTTCCAACGTTCATTTTCTGTAAGTATAACTAACATGAATTGCCATTCTTTGATTCATTACGGTCTTTGAAAAGTCCAGATTTTATGATGCGCCTGCCAATTTCGTTTCTTATAGGTATTCAATTAAGTATAAATTCCCTTATGCGTTAACCAGCAAAGTACGGGGATCGTTCATAATCTGGATAGTGTTGTCTGAATGACAACGCGAATTTGCATTACTGTACCGTCATATAATTAATCCATTTCTCTCTTACAGACCATGTCTTTACCGGGACACTGTGTTGAACTGTCGTTTTTGGGGCTTTGTCGGCGTCACATTTCTGGTTTTTTAACGCATGAAATCTACTCCGTTATCGAACTCCCGGTGATTTTTTTTATGCCATCATACCTCTATTCCATGAGGAGATCGGTGAATGACTCGATTAACGTTACTGCCTTCAAAGATGTTAGTGTTGATGTCTTTGTTTATAACTGGCGTCCATGCAAATGAAGACCAGACCCTTATCAAAGACACCCCATTTGTGTCAGGACAAGCCTTTAAGAAAGGTTTTTTCTGGTATGACGACCCAGCCCGGAAAACTGAGGAAGAAATTAATGAGACTACGCCTCCTGTTGCATCTTCGTCCCAGCCAGTACAAGAAGAAAAGATTGATCTTAATTCAAAGTGGCTAAAGGACAATATGCCCCGGCTTTTGACTCAGGCAATGGATAATCCGACCCCTGAAAACTTATCGAGGTTTTATACAGCGCAACGTTTAATGTTGGATATCGGTACGCGATTTTCGGATAAGTCGAAAGATTATTTTCTTAAAAATCCAATGATGTCTGAAAAACGAAGACAGCCGGTTGAGAAGGTTGCCTTGGATGCACATCGTACGGTTGTGGAAAAAAACCAGCAGACGGTAATGAAAGATATTTTCACAAGATCCGGGCTCTTTTTCTTTTTCCAGAGTACCTGTGAGTTCTGCCACGAAGAAAGTCAAATCCTCCAGTTTATGCAGAATTACTATTCGGTCGACATTCTCCCTGTCAGCATGGATGGCAGACCATTACAAAATGGGTTGTTCCAGGATTTCTCTGTCCCTAATGCGCAGATTATTGATCAATTCAAAATCCGCGAAGTGCCAACTATTTTCCTTGTGTCGAAAGACGGGTCATCAGCGCAACGAATTAGCGAAGGTATGATCACTGCTGAGGCGCTCAAGAATACTATTATTCTGGCTGCAAAGGGCATGAACCTGATTGATGATGCCTCATTCCAATCCACGTTAGATATTAAGCGCCAATATACCATTGGTGAGGATGGCGTAATTACAGTGAATAAATCAGAAATGGAATCTGACCCGTTCTTATTGCAACGAATAATGGACCAGAAGTTGGAAGGGTACGATATGCCTACAGCGGACCCTGTGAACTACTTGAATGTTGGTGGCAGTTTAGGAGGCCCATATGCGCGCTAACCTCCATGTTTGTGCAAAAAAGTTACTTTTGTCGTTAGCCGTTTGCACGGCGATGATTGCACCAAATGCCGGTGCCGATAACGCCATGCGTAATATTTTTAATGGAATGATGACGACAACCAGCCCGGCCAGTTTTGAAACGGCCACCCGTACCGGTGTGGTTGGCGGCTCTTTTTCCTACCGCACAACAAACGTGAATACCAATTTAGTTTCAATGTCTTTCCCCAAAGCTTCCGTCGGCTGTAACGGCATCGATGTTTTCCTCGGTTCATTCAGTATGATTAACGGAGATCAGTTGGTGCAGGTTGCTCGCGGTATCGCGCAGGGGGCCGCGATTTATGCATTTAATGTCGCGGTATCGGCAATCTGTGCTGACTGTGCTGCGACTATTAATGATATCCAGAACAAATTGCAGGCGTTGAACAAATTTGCCAAAGATTCCTGCAACGCTACTTACTCGTTTCTTTCTGAAAATGTTGGACCACCCAGCCAGTATGCGAATGCGGTCAGTTCCGGCCCAGCTTCAATGCTTGGTACTCTTAATGGATTGTTGCCTGATTTCGGTTCATCAATGACCAAGTCGCCAGAAACTGTGACCTCCCAGGTAAAAGCAAAAGACCCTGAAGAGTTTGCTGAAAAATTCAGTGGAAACCTTTTCTATATGTCATTTATGGACATCGATAAAGGTTCTATGAATATCGGTGGCGTGACTGAATTATCTGGCTACAAACTCGCAGAGCAGCTGATGTCGCTTGTCGGCACTGTGATTATCAACTGGGATGCTAAAGGTGAAAAAGCGGGGATGGAAGTTCGTCCATCGACGATGACGGTATCGGATTTCATCATGGGTCCTCCGGCTGGTGGCTCCATAAAAATGCTCAAATGTTCGCCTGTACCCGATCCTGCTTCAGCGAGAAAGTCGCAATGCCTGGTTATGTCTGAAGTGATGGATGGTGGTTTCAAAGGACTGAAGGATACGATTTCAGACCTCCTAATTCAGGTTCAAACAAAGGCAATCAGCGATGTCAGGATCTCTGATGATGAATTACGCATTATTTCTTATATCGGCATCCCAACAATTCTTGATTCTCTTCAGACTTTTGATGTCCCTGAAGGCTATGCCTATATCCAGGATATCAGTGCAATAGCGGCCACCAGCCTTGTCATTAACATGCTTCGGCAAGTTGAAGCAAAGATCAGCGCTATGAATATCCCCAGTGAATCACTTTCCGGACGGCGGCAGGACCTGACTCGGTTATCTGAAAACCTTAGCAATCAGGTAAAAGCAGCTTACGAGCTCACCCGTAGCCAGGTAGGTAACAGCTCTGATGTCATTTCAGCATGGGATGATCGCCGATTAAAGAGTAAGGCGTTCATGGAAAGTCTTCGTGGCACAGGTAACTGAGGTCTGATATGGATTACAACATCTATACAGTAGGTGATATCGAGTTCGTGTGGTCCGCCCTTAACGGGATTGCCCTGATTTTCTCACAATATACCGGTGTAAAAGCATTTCTCACCACGGCAGCGGTGCTGGCTGGAGCCAGCCTGTTTTATAAAACATGGCTTTGGCTGTTGAACCCGACAAAAGCAGAGGTGCCGATATTTTCATGGATTCTTGGGCTGATTCTTTTTTCGATGGCAATAGTACGCGTGGATGTGACTATTGAATCGGTTAAGTCTGGTGAAGTGAGAAATGTCGATGGTATTCCTGTTTTTATCGCGGCGATGGGAACTGTAACCACTAACCTTAGCCAGGGCCTACTCAAAGACTATAAAACGGCGTTTGATCCGCTGGCGCCGATCGACTTTGCCGCAACCACGCTTGATGATGACATTACTCTTGGCCCGATGATTCGCTTCGTTAAATTCTTACAATGGGGCGGGGACAGCCAGGGGTATTGTTCAGCGTTCCCCGAACCAGTTAGCGGATTAGGTGCGATGAACGTGTGTGCGACAGTGCAATCACTGGCCTATAACTGCCTCAAGGGAACACAAAACTCAAGCGCGAAAATCGCTGGGAAAGAAACCATTTTTAACGATATTTTCTCTTCAAATGTCGCGGAAAGCATGGAACGCATTAATCAGGCGATGAAAGGTTCGCTGAAGAACGCATCTGCTAACATCGTGGGTGTGAATAGTTCAAAGTCAGCGACTTGTGAAGAGGTCTGGTCGACCGTTAAACAGGTAACGAGCACCCCGGAGGCTCGACAGACGATTGCTTTGATTGGGCAAACAAACGGTATTCTTACCCCAGAAGAGGCGGGCGGTGCCGCATCCGGATCGAGCTTCACGGATGTAATGGCGTCGGCGAACGGCATGTATGGCAAGGCGATTGGCGCTTATGACGCGACGCTTTCTTTGTTCATCATGAATGAGCTACGTAATGGTGCCAGTAAATACAAAACCCCACTTGGTCTGGCCTCGGATATGCAACTGTTTGAGGCATCATTAAAACGTACGAATACCATGGCATCTCAGGGGCAGCTCTGGCTGCAATTATCTGGTGCGGCAATTGCGTTTCTTGAAATGTTTGCGTACATGGTTGCTCCGTTTGCATTGCTCATGCTGCTTGCACTCGGCGGAAACGGTGTTGCCGCAGCGGCAAAATATCTTCAGTTGATTCTCTTCGTTAATATGTGGCCGATTACTGCGGTGATGGTCAATGCCTACGTGAAGAAGGTGGCAACAGCGGATCTTGATACATGGAGCACACTGAATAGTCAGAGTAACGCGGTGACTTGGATGGGCTTACCAGGGCTTGCCGAAACATATAGTTCTTACTTATCAGTTGCATCAGCGCTCTATGCTCTTATCCCAGTCCTGACGCTGTTCCTGATGACGCAATCCATTCATCCAATGATGAATGCGATGAAAGGAGTTACGCCACCCGCACCTGTGGACTCCAGCCACCTCACGCCGAAAGTGTGGGATGCGCCAAATAGCGGAAAATCATCATTTGGGGATGTTAATCGTACAGCACTGACAAGCACCGGGCAGGGGTTCAGCGGTGGCGGGGCCATGGACTCCAGTAACTTCCGACTCGGTACGTGGAATGCAGGTTCAAGTATCGCGTCAAGCCAGGGACAAGGGGCGGCAATGACCTCATCAGTCATGAGTGCAGCAAGTAATTCATTCCAGCAGGCCTACAATCAGATGAGTGAAGTTGGTCGTTCGGGGCAATCGGGCCAGCAATTTTCCTCGAATCTGCAAAACTTGAAATCATATACAGACCAGGCCGGTGCAAACGTCGCTAATAGCGTAGGGGCGAAGCACGGAATTAATTCGCAGCAATTAGCTGGTGTGGTGTCAAACCTTCTCCTCAATGGAAGTTTGGGACTTGGTGGCGAGGAAAAACTTGGAAAAGGGGGGGCTGGGGGCATAGGTCAGAAAGTGATGGATTCACTAGGTCTGAAAGCATCGGGTACCGTTGGTTCAGGGATCTCAAAATCGAATTCAGGCAGTGATAGCCTCTTAACTGATTTGAATAAAGCTATTACGACTCAATTGTCAGAAAACTCAGGACTTTCTGAACAAATGAGTAAAGCGGCTTCTCAGGTAAACAGTGATCAGTTTGCACAGACCAATGCATTCAAAGAAGCTGCATCAAAAATGAACCAGGCAACACAGACAATGGCCGAAAATCTGTCGACGTCACTTTCAACGAACGCCAGCGCTAATACCGGCATGACACTCGACTCAAGACAGTCTGTCAACCTAGACAGATTCTCCGATTCTATTCGTAATAAAAACTTCAGCGATGATGATGTGCGTAATTTTGCACGGAAAAATGGTCTTGATGAGAATGCGTTTATGGATAAATTCAATTCTTACAATGACACATTTAAGGCCAGCACTCAGTTGGGATCACAACTCCAGCGAACTGATGCGCTGGTGGCAACGACACGCGACTTTAGTGAGCAAAAAATTGCGATTGATACTGCCAGGGGTGAAACGGCTGAGAGCAATAAGCAGGATCTGCGTGAGACCTCCAGCCTGCTTAAAGGGCTGGTTGCTGACTTCGGCGGTAACGCTCAACAGATGCTGCCAATTACCAATCAACTTGACCGAATCACTGGTGATGCATCGGGTATTAATACCATTGCACAGGCGCAGGAGCGCACACCAGACCATGTAGATACCTCCGGCGTAATGAGTGCCGATCGTGTTGCTGACGTAGGGCAAGGTCTGGATGCTCAGGCGAAAGCTGGATTGGCACAGAACCAGCAGAATGCTAATCAACATATTGGCGGACAAACCGAATCAGGTGTTACGCCGTACAATGTGGGCTCGGTCAGTAAAGAAGATATTCAGGGCATTCATAAAGGTAATGTAGCTAACTCCTATAGCGAAGAAAACCAAAGTGTTCTCTCGTCGTTGGATAAGAATACCCCTGTAGTGACTAATGAGACCGTGGGAAGAATTCAGGGGGCTGGGCAGGACGTTAAGAACGCCAACCAAACTTTCGACCAGCTTCAAACTGGTATAGGCGGCAAGCATGCTACTTCAGGCATGGGTAATACCAGCGAAAAACTGAATTCTATGTACGGAGATAGCCAGATACGCGGGATATCAAACAACCTCCCGAATTATTTTGACAGGGTTGCAAATGACCCAACCAAAAAGCCGGATGACAAACGGGCGGAGCTGGCCGCACAAGCCGTGTTTACCTATGGGGCCAGTACAATGGCAACCGGCGCTGAGAAAGAACAACTGAAAGCGGATACTCAAAGCCTCCTCACCGAGCTGGGTCACTACAACGTTAGCTGGGGGATGAATGATCTCCAGAGTATCCATGAAGGTTTCAACATGCACAACAAGGCTTCAGGCTCTCTTGATTCAGCAATAAGGGCGAATCTTGGTGAAGGCGGCTCTGGCGGCGGGATCGTTGGCCAACGAACCCAAACCACGATTGATACCCTTGCTGGTAATAAAATTGAGTCCAATACAGAACGTAGTGTGATTGGCAGTACGCTTTTATCGGGCCAGGAGAGTGTTGCCAGAGGGCTTGACGTTATCGGAGCAAAACCCGTAAACGACATGCTCTCAGGTATTGGGGTCCTGACTACGCCCGCATCTTTGGCAAACGATGCAACGAATCCGGTAAATATGCCGAGTTCGTTATTGGGCAAGGTTGGCAACCACCTGCAAATGTCAGATGGTCTGAGCGCGGTGACCAGCCGTTATAAGGATATGGGAAGTGATGGGATCAAGACGTATGAGAGTGCATCACAAAACTCAGAGCGTGCGATTCGTCAGCAACTGACCGATGATCCACGCTTCGGGTCGGATAAAGCAGATGCGTTCGTTAACTTTATGAAGTCAGACCTTAACAATACAAACGAACCGTATCAGTCGAGAATAGAGAGAGCTGAAAACTGGCTGAATGATAATAAGAAGTAGGAGTGAATACTGACTGATAAAAGCCGTGCTCTTTTTGGGCACGGCTTTTTTATGCCTGCATCCGGGGAAAATAACTATTCACGGCAGTGCTATTCAAGGTAAACCACGAATCTGAGAAAAGTACACCGGCTAACTGAGCATTGGATAAGGTTTGTTCAGTTTTAAAACAATGGTCAAACAGGATACTATCTTAATCACGATTCAAATTCTCTTTCCAAATCCAGTTCACTCGCCACCCTAAGAAACGTGAATGCTTACTGGCCTAAATTAAAGTTGAGGAAAAAGTTACTTTTCTGATCGACTGATGCAGTGTTTTTGGTAGATGGCGAATCATGGTTTTTTTTAACGGAGTGTGTGGAAAAGTTACTTTTTTAATAAAAACGGGCCATCAGTAGGTTATATCTGGCTATCAGATCCGTTATGTCCTTTTCTTTAACCCCCGTGTAATAATCCGTACGGATCAGGTGCGGATATTCTGGCGGAAACAGGGTCGTATCGTCATCAAGGCAGATAAAGGCTTTTACCTGGTGCCTGGCCACGAATTCTTCACATTCAGCTGCACGTACCCCTATTCCCCCCGAGGGTAGACACAGGGATGGGGTTGCGCCAATTACCCGGTCTCTGTACGGCGAGCGGAAAAGTGACTTTAGGTAGGTAATACTCCCGCATTCTCTCCATGAGCTTGATATAACGATGAACATTGAAGGACTTGCATCAAGTAACTTCTCAATCAAATACATCCGTTCGAAAGATTCATTCTGACATTTGTGGATTACACCATCAAAATCCAGGAAAAGAACAATATGGATTAATGGCAGAGGTCCCCATAAGCCAGCTGTTGATTCATCCTGAGGCAAGATCCCGTCCAAGTCTTTATTTCTAAGCTTCTGTGGAGAACAGCGTATCTTGCACAGGAATTCGTATATTGATTGGAGCATACCTAACCTCTTTCACGGGACAGTTTCACTCGCTCAGTGATGAATTGTTCACAGCCACGTAAAACAACTAAACAATAAATTGGAGAGTAGGGGGGTAATTTACTCCGGAACATTTTTTACAATATGTCCGTTGTACTGGGTCTTTGGTTGCGTCCACTGATATAACTCGTCCATGCCATTCCGGCCCTGAATCCGGCGATTGTATTTGACCATGAAGTTAAAGATATACCTCGCCCGGACCTTAGGGGTTTTGCTGTTGTAATCGGCAATCCCTTCAAATACATTACCATTTCGGTCTACAATTTTCCGGTAAAGCCACCAGGTACCTACCCAGAAACTGGCACAGGCGTCATAGGCCAATACCCGCCAGGTAACAGACGGAAAGTGGCCACGTATTTCCGGCAGATTGGACGAATTGATCTGCATAGGTCCAATATCATAAGTGCCATTTTTATTCCGGCTGAACGTTCCCACTTTTCCGCCTTCATTATCAAAAAGCGTAAAGACCAATTCTGCATCAATCCCGAAAAAGCGGGAGGCATCGGTAATGCACTGTGTGTAGACTTCAACAGGAACGGGAATAGGTTTCACATCATCTGCTGGTGGTATAAACACGAGATAATCTCCACTGGAATTACATACTGGATATTCTCCCACATCGCGGGCTAAAAATTTTTACTATAGGGAGGGAATTTTGTCCCTTAAGCGAATTTGGAGGATTTTTTCGCATGATAGTATTAATGCTCCATTAAAGGAGCTGAAATGAATAAGACTATCAAGGCATCATTCTTATTACTGGCATCTTGTACGGCCTTTAGCATGAATGCCCAGACAGTGAAAACTGACGTGCTTCCTGATGCAGCACTGAAGAAATTAAAAGAAGTTGGGCTGTCCATCGAGCATATTGAACCATCCCCAGTAAAAGATATTTATACCGTGATTTCAAGAGAAGGCGTGAGTTACGTCAGCAAAGATGGTGATTACATTTTTACCGGGAGCTTGTTTCATGTTAACGGCAAAGATGTGGAGAATACAACGGAACAGGCGATACTGAAAGGCGTCAGGGAGTTTGCTGCTAAAACAAAATCCATAGAATATAAGTCGGCGAATGAAAAATATCGCCTGGCGGTGTTTACTGATATAACCTGCGGGTATTGCCAGAAACTACATCATGATCTTCAATCCTATCTCGATGCCGGGATCTCAATAAAATTCCTCGCTTTTCCGCGTGCAGGCCTGAACTCCGTGGTCGCGGGGAATATGGCAAAAATCTGGTGTGCGGCCAAACCTAATGATGCGCTGGATGCTGCAATGAGCTCGATATCAATCATTCCGGAAGGACGGCCTGACGCGGCCTGCCTCGATATTATCAAATCGCATTTCCAGGTTGCTTCAACTATTCCGCTTCAGGGTACGCCAACCATGGTAACGCTGTCGGGTAAACCTCAGTTGTTCACCGGCTGGTTGAGCCCGGAAAATCTGGTGACCCGCATGGGCACCGCACAAAAGTGACTTTTCACGACTGCAAGAGGTGATTATGAAATCTGTAATACTGACAACGTTAATGCTCGTGGCGGTTGGCACTCAACCCGTCTTTGCGGCCCAATGCCAGTTCGGGTCCTGCAACGCAGACATTGAGGCCAGCAGTGAACTGCTGGTCTCTGCGGCTCAGACGGATAAAGACGCGGTTTTAAAAAAACTTAATGACGCATCATCCCCCAGCGACGCCATGTCTAAGCGGGTTGAATCGTATCTGAATAATGACAGGCTAAAGGTGAACACCGACAGTACCCGGAAAGGTCCGGGCAATGGAATCGTGAAGCCGACGGATGAGCTAGCGCCGGTAAGGCAGCTGAAAGTCATTCGCCCCGAGCTTGTACAAAACCCCATCACCCAGCCATTGGTTGCCTTTTATGAACGTATGGCCTGAGAGCGCCGTATATCCGCGATTTGGGGGTTAGAAAATGTCGCTCTGGCTCAGCATTGTCACCCGGGCAACGGGATTACCGGATAAGCGGTATTTAAATGATCCGGTGATCTTCCGTTATTACCAACAAAAGATCCAAAAGGCTCCTTTTGCCCTGGTCGGATGGACTCTCTGTTTCCTGGCAACCATCGGTGTGTCGCTGGGACTGGAGCTCTCCAACCAAATATTACTTCTCGTTCTGCTGATTCTGTTTTTACTAATGGTGGTTCTCCAGAGTCGGTACCAGTTCATGCATCCGGAGAGATGCATCAGTGCTCGATTTTACCAGGAGGTGCTGGACGATGCGTCAGTGTCAGATATTCAGAAAGCGCAGTTTGAGTATTTGTTCGTGTCCAAAGTGGATGCAATGACGATCGGTGATCTTTACCGGCTCTATGATTTCAACAGAGGAGGCCGGTAAAGGTGCGGCATGCAGGTGAGAAAAGTCACTTTGCGGTTGGGCGTTGCGGTGCTGGTCATTAGTTCCAGGGAACCGATGCGACATAGTTTCCGGAGCGTAGCGGGGCATCCAGTTTCCCGGCCAGAGCGTCGATCATTGCGGAATACGCAATGCTGTCCGATGGGATTGGCGCATTGCTCTGCATACTGACTTTAAGAACCTGTTGTGCCCCTTTCCCCGCAGGGTAGACTTCCACATCAAGGCGGCGCCAGAAATGCCTCTGTGATATCGTCTCTGACCCCACGATCCCGCTGACGGGTTTATAGTCATAGTCCGTCTGAGTCTGCCCGTGTTTATCTTTTTTCGTTGTCTTCTTCTCGACGACATATCCGGTTATGCCCGTCACCAGCTGTTCACTGTATTGCATATTTTCCTGGGTCTTACTGTAACTGAATCTGAGAATATAGTCGGGCAGATGGTTGGAAATATTAAACCCTATCCCCGTTAATCCACTCGCAAACCGGGCTGCAAACATGCGCGATTGTATACTGTCATCAGGCGCTACAATTTCAAATTTCTTGTTGCCTACCGGGCGTGACATTAAATCGTAAGCATCAACATCATTCCCGAAATGATAGCTGCACCCACATAAGAACGTTGTGGCGGTCAGTAAGAATAAATGCCGTAACATTCTAATTCCTCCAAAAAGGGTTCTTTAACGAATAATTCCGATGTGCTGTGACAGTATAATCGAACACAGGTTGATAACTAACAAGTTGAATTCGTAAAGGTGGCTATGACTAAATTAAATTATTTAAAACCCGTAGCGTCTGTTTTAATTTCTGTGTTGATTGCGACGGCTGGCTCTGTGTATATCACGTCGAAATATTTTAAAACTGAGCTCCCCAGTAACGATGAAGTAGGAAAGGTAGCGGCTACCTATCTGGTAAAAAATCCTCAGTATCTGCTTGAAGCGGGTAAGGCTCTTGAAAACCAAAATACCAACGCCTCCCTTGAGCGGATCATCCCTTACGCACCGGCTCTCTTCGAGACCAAAGAGACTCCCAACATTGGACCGGATAATGCGGCCGTCGCCGTCATCGAGTTTTTCGACTACCAGTGCCATTTCTGTATGAAGGTAGCGCCGGTCGTTGAATCCGTGTTGAGCCAGAGCAGCGATGTTAAATTCTTCTTTAAAGAATTTCCAATCTTCGCTGGTTCGAAACCCGTTTCTGCGATGGGGGCGGCGACAGGCCTGCATGTGTACCAGGCATTTGGCGCTGAAGCGTATCGTAAGTACCACAACAACCTGATGACCAGCGCGTATGTATTCTTCAACAACCAGCGAGGGTTTACGCTCAGTGATTTAGACATGGTGGTGAATAAATCCGGGTTCAACAGCTCATTCAGCGATCGAGAAAAAAGTCGCTATGAGAATGTCATTTCCGGAAATATGCAACTGGGGGAAGCTCTCGGGATCAGCGGAACGCCAGGGTTCATTATCATGAACATGCAAAAACCCGATGCTGCAACGACATCATTCATCCCGGGGGCTGTCGACGAAGCTACCCTGAAATACGCAATCCAGAAGGCCCGTGGTGGTTAAAGTAGCTTTTCATGCCAGAACTGACCATGCCGGGTAACACTGGCATGGATGTCAGGCTTTTACGACAAGTAGCTCATTCCAGCGAGTGGTATACCGTGGCGACATTGACAGTATGGTCTGCTACCCCCTGAAATCCTGCTGAATCCCTTCCCCAAGCAGGAACAGAGAGCTACGCAGCTCTTTGTTAAACCGATCCATCGCCTTCATAAGCGCTTCACAGCCTCGTTTGGCGGGCCGCTCATCGAATTAGTCGCGATGAGTGGCTCAATGCCGTAACAGCTAAAATCTGGTAAGAGATATTTGTTAGTTTTCTACTAATTGAACGACTACCAGCCTGCCACCTTCCTCTTTTGACAAAACAAATTGAGCGTTATTCTTCAGTTCTATTTTTTCCCCAACCATAATCTGCCGCTTATCCGGTAATGACATTAGTCCTGATATGCCTTCATTTACCAACCACCATTGATCGTTATGGTAAACAAAATAACCAACCCGTTTCCTTTGTGCATCCGTTGTACGTTCATTTGGCGCGATAAGACGATTCACATGCCACGCATAGATAGACTGCCCGCTCCAGACCATCAACCGGTGATCGTCAGGACGATAGCTGCCTTCTTTACGAGAAGAATAAAAATTAAGCACTGGCAACTTACCTTTATACGGCGTACCGCAGTAAGGACAGACCGGCTTTGTCTTACCCGAGAAAACGTACCACTTCTGTTCACATTTCGTGTTTTGGCAGGGCTGTATCAGGTCAACGGTCTTAACCAAGGCACTTTCCCACTCATCGGCGGTAGGGCGTTTTGTGGCATCATGTAAGCCATCGATGAAGGCTCGATCAAACAATGACGTCAGGTAGGGACCCATGATGGTGTAAGGAATTTTACCCGGGTCAGCCCAGGGAAGTGAAAAGGAGGATAACTGACTGATTTTGACTGCATTACTTTTGTCTGTCGGATGTTCAATGAAGAGCGCTTTCTCACCCATTGATAAGGTTTCATCACGCACTTCATCCGACATGTCATGTATTTTTCCGCCACGTAGCGGATGACGGAAAAACAGGTACATGTAGATAAGCACCGACAGTGCATGGCGGTCAGTAGTAATGCTTGGCAGTACGCGGTTCGGATCTTCTTTGGAAAGATGGCTGGTTTTCACCACCTCCGGAGCGATAAAATCCGGAGTGCCCACCACATCGGGAGGATACTTTCCAGGAACGACTAGGCCGTCTACGTCAATGATGCAGGCATGGCCCATTTCTGGATCAATCAGCACGTTTTTATAGCTGAGATCGCTGTGACAGAGGCCAGCTGCATGCATCCTTCTGACGGCTCTTGTCAGCAGCAGACAGACTTTGAGATAGGTAAGCGTATTGCCTCGTTCACGCGGATCGAGGAATTTATTCTGGTTGCTGGCGCTGGCAAACCATTTGCCTTCTTTCTCCCGGCCTTTAATATCCAGAAAATCATCGTTTTTGGAACCATATTTAAAGAAAAAATGGTTCTGGTAGGTTGGAACCACGATACCGATTTTATTCCCATGCTCAACAACGTGGGTCGGCCAACAAAACAGATCCTTCCAGTATTCGCCACCGGATTGTCCAAAAATGTTTTGCCTGTAGCGGCCGGTGATCATATCAATACGATCCCGGGCCTGCTCATTCTGCGGTTTTTGATAAAAAGCGACGACGTAAGATTTATCAGGCGAAAAGTAAACATCCTTCATCGAGCCTGAACCAATCACCTCGTCAACATACTGGACTGTTTCGCCGTTCTTTGTTTTACACGTAACGATATTTGCCATATTGATCACCGAAAAAGCGTATCCCTTACCACAACACCGCAATAGTGCGGTCATCATGGTTCCCAGTGGAGAAAAAGTTTAACCAGTCGCCTAACCCCTCAGACGCAATACTGGCGTCTGCGAGGATAGGGGAGATCTCATTAATGAGACGGGTCCATTTTTCGTCACTGCGAAGCCCGTTATCAGTCTCAAACAGAGGGTCTGATACGCCGTCGGTCATAAGGATCAAGTGAGATACGTCATTCCATTTGCCCACGCTGATGCGACCAGTAAATGATGGGTCTGCGATAATGCTCTGGTCAAGGAAGCGGGTTTGTCCTGCGTATTCTCCGCTATCGGGATTTCCAAGTATCCTGACTTTACCTGAAGGACTGTATGCACCTATCGCACCATCGCCAAGCCAGAAAGCAGCTGCAAACAACTCGTTTTCAGTTCGCAGTGCTACAGTTGCAAGAAGGGTTGTTGAATAGGATTTCACAGGTTGTTCTGCACAAATGGCTTCGTTCTGGATGCTGTTGACCGCGAGCGTAGCTGCCTGTTTAAAATGATGAAGCATGGCGTTTATGGTTGCCTGCTGATCGCTCCCTTCCCAAGTCGTGATATGCTCTTTTAAACGGACGCCTTTCACTCCACTGAGCTGATTGAAAAGGTAATCGCCAGCCGTCATGACTGCAATTCGCGATCCCTCTCTGGAATTTACTGCACTACCGGCCCCGTCTGCGACCAGCATGACAGACCATCCTGTTTCCTGGCAGTGGTTGATATAGAAGTCATCATCTCTGAAGCTCCCGGCATGCTCATGAGAGCGGCCCCGGCGACTGGCGGCAGCAATACATATGTTATCTCTGACCAGGCCAGCAGAGTCCAGATGGGCCTTAGGGTAGGGAGTGTCTGCTGGTGGTTCTATTACCTTCCACAGGCTTCTCGGATCCGGGTTTACTACAAAAAGTAACTTTGTTTCGCATTCGTCGTGCGAAGTGTATGACCACAGTACTGAAAGCTCAATATCGCCAATTTCAGTGGGTATGCCAGTGAGCAACCCTTGTTCTTTTTTATACGACAAGCCAATGTCCCGGGGAAAGACAACGTCTCTTATCGTCGCCCGTCCACCCTCATCCAGTATGATGGCAACCGGCGAAGAGAAACGTTCGCCTGCGCGGGCGTTGGGTATGGTTATTCTCGCTGTCGGGGGCATTACACATTGCACTGCTGACCCGGTCCGATGCTGGCTTTCCGGTACCTGCCCAGGTTTTAGTATCGGAGACGGCTGGTTTTCAGTTTCATTTTTTCCTGGTTTCTGAAGTTCGTAAAAAGGCATCAATTTCCACAATGTAGGGCTGGTTTCGTTGACTGTGGCTGTTTGCGTCTCTTTTTTGTCAATAGCGTGGTTTCCCTGCATATCCTCATCAGTCCCGACCGGCTGTTGCTTTTCGGCAAGGCCTGGAGCAGGCGGGAGGGCAGTCACTGATTCGTTCTCACCTTCGTTAACCAGTGCAGAGGTACCTTTTGCAAGGTTCTCAATCCGCTTTATAAGCTGCATAACCTCGGCAGACAGGGCAGGATCCTGGGATGGAAGGGAAAGCCGCTCACCTTCTGCGGTGTGGCTGAGCTCAGACAGAACTAAGCGGATAATCTTTTCTTCAAGTGACGTATTTTGCGACATCAACCTCTCCCTCTGTTTACGTCGAAGTTAGTGTTTCCGCCATCATTGCTGAATGAAAGACCTTTTTCACACCATGGGCAGATCACGTCATCGGGGCCATCAATGCAGAGCAACTTCCCGCATGAGCACATGGCAAACGCACTGGCATTACCACAGTGGGGGCAACCCGGTACACCATGCAGTTCGCTTGTGTTTACCTGCAAATCGGTAGCGGTGGCATCTGACCACGCAAAATAGTCCTCATCAATGGGATAGCATCCGGCAATATTAAAGTTGTTCAGGTTCAGGTTGAAATCGAGCCCGGAAATCCTTGCTGGTGGCCGTTCATACTTCATCAGATACGGACGACGGGTCTTGCTGCAACGGCCGGTAAGCGTAACGCAGTTTTCGTCGTACGCTTTTACTGGCTCGTCCTTGGCCAGCCGGACTATGTATTCAGTCTGGCTGAGCTCAGGTTGTTTGTCGTCTCCGACGCTGCGGCTGTGCGCCGTAACCGAGGCTGTGATCCATTTGATGAAGCGGGTAAAGTCCCCTTCCTGAGACTCGGTGAACAGCATGACATTCTCTGTCAGTTGCCGCAGGGTATTCAGGTCCGCTGACGGCCCCAGGCCAACGGCAATGAGATTCACTTTACTCGCGTAGTGATCCTTCCAGCGCTTCACTTCTGCGGTTGTGTCGTCAGTCGGACGTCCGTCGGTAAGGAGATACACGACGGGTTTCCAGTCGCCTTTAGCCTCATGAGTGGTTTTTCTGACCTGGGTATCAATTTGTACGGTCAGCTCACGCAATGCGGCCCCAAGGCTCGTACCGCCGCCAACGGGAAGGCGGGGAGGGTAGAACGAGGCAATTTCGTGAAGAGGTACAATCGTACGGGCTACACCGGCAAATGCGATTACCGAAACCCAGGCTGTTTCAAGTGCGTGTGGATCCTTTCTTAAATCTCCGACGATCATTTGCAGACCATCAGTCATTTTTTTCAGGTTTTCACCAATCATGGACTCTGAACAGTCCAGGACAAAAAACACGGGAAGGCGTCTCATAATTTTCCTCGTACGGCTGGTACGGCCAGCAGAAAACGTTGCTGTACAGAAAGGTGCTGCCCGGAAAGCAGCACCTTTCTGTCTGTCAGAGCACCAGCTGGATTTCTGGTGGAGGAGGGGGAAGGGTATCAGTTCCGTTATTGATCCCCGCGCTTGTGCTGCCGGAAGACACGCTGGCCGATACCCATTTAAAGAAACCTGCAAACGCGGTTGAATCTAGCGTCTCCAGAGACACAACCTTATCGGTGAGCTGTTTTAAGTGCTCATGGCCTGCTTTAGGACCAACGGCGCAGGCAATGATGGATCCGAATCCCCGGCCGCGAATCGCTTTTACCGCTTCACCGTACGCCAGGGCATCAGAAGGGGTTCCATCAGTCATCAGGAATACCAGAGGACGCCAGTCTCCTTTTGTATCACCATCTGAGCGACGTACATCCCGTTCAACACACTGCATCAGACATTCAAGGGCAGCACCGGTGAACGTCCCGCCTGCGCTTGGCACAACGATGTCAGAAAACTGGAAGTCTTCCAGCGGCGTGAGAGGAATGAACTCACGCGCCTCATTGTCATAGGTGATAATGGAGATATGAACGCTTTCGAGGGCGTAGGGATCCTGGCGAAGAGCGCTAAGCATCGCCTGAATTCCAACGTTAACGGAATGGATGGACTCACCGCGCATCGAGCCGGATGTGTCGATAACAAGGTAAACAGGCAGGCGGCGCATCACATGTAATTCCTCAGGTGCGAGACAAACGAATCTGATTCTGAAGGCTCACCAATTGCCCTGAGTTTCCAGCCTGTAGCCTCGCGTATCAGCTCGGCAAAAACCATGGAGCGCTGGCTGGCGAAGGCGGGTCCGCCAGAAAGATCGAATCGTGCCATTTCAATATTACGGGCATCTACTGCCCGGATGAAGGCATTCTGAACTTTACCAAAGTGCTGCTGGAGCTTTTCACCATTGTAGATCTGAACGATGAACACAATTTTCTCGTACTGAGCGTCAAGGGAATTCAGGCGCACAATAATTTGCTCATCGTCACCGTCACCGGCTCCGGTTCGGTTATCGCCCGTCAGCCAGATATTTCCTGACTTATGGCGAAGGCTGTTGAAAAAGATGATATCGCCATTCACAAGCGTTGGTTTACCATTTTCCACATTGCCGAGATCGGTCACCTTTCCGGCTGAATTACACAGGAAAGCGATCACATCAAGGTCGTATTCTTCTTCTTTTTTACCAAAGATCCCGCCGAGGAAACCTTTCTTTTCCTCATTAATATCCCAACCCAGGCCGATAGTAACGGACGAGAGATCGTATTCATTTTTTTTCAGGCTTACGCCCTGGCCTTTGCTCAGACTGACAGACATGACATCCCCTTAATTAATAAAATTATAAGACCACGTTTACTTCTGGCGGCGGTGGTGGCAGGTCTTCAAGACCGATCACTTCTTTTTTGCTGGACTCCACTTTCTGACTGCCTACCGAAATGCTCGCACTGACCCATTTAAAGAAAGCTTTAATCGTCGAACTGTCAGCTGTATCGAGCTGAACCACGATTTCAGTGATTTCTTTGAGGACGCTGGTATCGGCATCATGCCCGGCTGCACATGCCACAACAACGCCGGTTCTGGCCGCTTTAAAGTCATTTAGGCCTTTACGCCAGTCATCATTCGGACTTCCATCCGTCATCAGGAATACAAGGGGACGCCAGTCACCTTTAGTGTCAGCCGTCGTTTTCTGTACTTCTTTGGCAATGGAGCTGGCCGTCAGGGTAAGCGCTTCGCCAAGAGAGGTGGTGCCGCTGGCTGTTAGTGCTGGCATCTGGAAACTCAGGAGGTCTGTCAGGGGGACTGCCTGTCGGGCTGAAGAATCAAAGGTGATCACTGACACGTAAGCCGTTTCGAGTGCATACGGATCCTGTTTCAGCGTGGTAAGCAGCGTCTGAACGCCATTCTTAACCGCTTCGATAGGCTCTCCGTGCATAGAGCCGGACGTGTCGAGTAGCAGATATACGGGTAAGCGTCTCAAATGTAATTCCTTCTTAAGAGATCGGAAGAGGAGAGTAGTTTCAGGAAGAGGCCAGAGTTTGTAGATTTGATAAAACGGCACGACATCTGTCGGGTGGAGATTAAATACTCAGAAGCGGCATTAAAGAAATAAGTTAACCACCATTGAATTACCGACATGTGAATGGCCTCTTATCAGAGAAAAAAATTCAGACCGTACTGGAATATAAGATTTCTGAAAAAAACTCCGGCAAAAATAAACTTTCTTATGTATGAAAATCATCATACATCACAGATCTGCATGAATGGAGTGTAAATCGCCCAAAGATTGATGTGTAGCACAAGAGGATGTCAAGACACCAGGTTTTGTAGGCAGAAAGGCGCTGCTGACATTGCGGGAGGAGAATAGATCAAAACTCCGTCACGCAGATACAGAGGTGAAATATGACAAAACCGGGGTTTTCACCCCGGTCTGAGATTTAGCGTCAGGACTTTTTAGCGCTGTATTCTTTTATCAGTTCATCAACGGAGTGCAGAGCCAGCTTCTCTACCGCTTCACTTCGGGTCGAGCCACTCAGCGCAGCCAGACGGTCAATTTTTCTTAAAATCCGCATGCGTAGCGATAATGACACGGCTGTTTTTTTATCCTTATCGAGTACGACCTTCCCTGTGGACTCACCGGTTTTCAGTTCAGCATTCTGTGCGAGCGCTTCATTCATCCGGCGAAGGGTCTTTTTATCCAGCTGGCCCGGATTAACGAGATGGTATGAATGACCTGCCTTGCTGTATTTGATCTCCGCAGAATATGACTCGCGTAGCTCTTTGAGTGCCCGGGTTAATGTCGGCTCTGAGCATTCCAGACTGGTTATAATGTCGGCAGCGGAAACGGGCTTGCCGGTGCCCAGTAAGTTGGCAAGCTTAAAAATCCGGGCCTGTCTGGTATTTAATTGCATCGTAAGATTTAGCCTGCTTAAAGGGTTAGTGGTTCAATAGGCTGAAAAATGAAGGTACTGCTCATCTTTCGAATAACCGGTTGATCGCCTAACGCTTCAACCGGATCAATGTGTTCTAAGCCTGCAAAATTTACTGACGACATCTGGCTGCGACTGCATTTGCAGGACAGGATATACTCATCCTCCAGATAGCCGGTCCGCTTACTGACCCGTTGCGTAAAGCCTGACACAATCACGTTGTCGAACGGTAGCGTATGTAAAACGATACCGACCAGGCGGAACAAGCAGCCATGGACGTGGCGGGCATAGTTTTCGCGTACGGCTTTTTGCGTCATGGCTTTTTCCGTCAGCTCCGTGCCCCGGGCATTAACGCCGTAAATCTTATCAGGGAAATCTTCAATCTCAGCTAAATCAACATCCAGCAGGACTGCTGATAGCTCCGGCTTTACTTCAAATGCAACAAGCGTTTCACGCGGCCATTCAGTTTCTGCCAGCACACCCGCCAGGTATGATTCGAAAAACGCGGCGTCTGTCCGGAACTGCTGCCGGGCATCTGCCTGAGCCGTGGCGAGCCGTTTTTCATGTTCTTCAGCCTCAAACTTCCAGTTTGCATACTGTTCGGCCCAGGCCGTCCGTTGTTGCTGGTACCGGTGCTGTCGAAGGGTATTCTCACGCTCCACATCAATCAGCTCCTGCTGCCACCGGCGAAGATTTTCGGCGTGGCGCTCAGCTTTAGCTGATTCCGATTCAAACCATTTACCCAGAAAACTAATGCCTTCGCTCTCGGCAGGCTTTTCCGGCAATGCAAGATAGTCTGGCTTTTCTGGACGCACCGGTGCCGGAACCTGAAAAGGCGACGTTCTGTTATGCAGGTATACTGCTTCCAGCTCTGCCCAGCTGATGCCTGTTTTGGGATCCGGCGTCAGCTCGTGAATATTACGGATTGCGGTCACCGCTGACATGAGATCAGCGGCTTCCTGCTCAAGCGCCTGTCTGAGCCCCGGGTCGGTAGCCGTCCGGTTCCCACCTCCGGAACGCGCGGCCCGGTCAAGCCGGGTACGGTAACTCAGCCCGGTACCGGGCAAGCCCAGATTGGCATAGGTCCCCCGGCTTCCAAAAGAAACGGAAGCACCTCTCGGCCCGACACTCAGGCTCGGTGCACCGTTACTCAGGTTGAGGCGAACACCAGGAATAATGTTGATCGACTTTCTGAACCTGAACCCCATTATGATTTCCTTAATGATGCTGGGTCACGGTAAGTAATCTGATTCCATCAGCGCTTTGCTCGTTCTGTAACCCATAAAAACTAGCTCTGTCCAGAATGCCAGCCGCCCAGCGGCGATGTGTGGCGGGTTCACACATTGCTCCCTGCGACTTAAACACGGCCTGGGTAGAGTTCAGGATCCGCAGAGCGTCAGAATGCTCACCCTGAGTGACCATCAGCGCGTTTTGAATGACCTCTATCTGACCCGGGTGAATGGCCGTTTTCCCAACAAGCCCATGTGCCATATCAAGAGCCAGCTCTCTGGCCATTACGGCATGATCGTCAATATGCTCACATACGGGCGCGGTCAGGGCAAAATCACGCGGGCCGAAGACCGAAACGAGCATTTTGATGACGTAGCCCATCGGGCTGTCATACAGCGTCAGGTCCCGGGGACGGCGAAGCGACACAACGTTCATAAGATCGTTGCCGCCGATTCGAAGCGCAATAATGCGGTCGTGGCAGGGATGTTCCACCAGACGGGTGGCCAGCTCGCGCATCTGAACCACGTCAAAGACGTCTTCTGTTTCCAGCGTTGGCATCATGCACAGGTGAGTCCCGCCCATGATATCCCACCATTCAGCTAACGAACTGAGGGTAAATTTCGGCAACACAAACCCGTCGACAGCGGAAAGATCATAATGCGCTTTTAACCATCTGCCCATGTCGGCATGCCGGGGGCGAATGAACACCAGAGGCCAGTCATTTTTACCCAGGCTACGCATGCTGTTACTGAGCTCGTGCAGCAGGTGCTCCAGATTTTTGAGGGCGATGGGGATGTCTGCTTCACTGACAGCATCCTCAAGGCAAATTACCAGAGAGCGCAAACCCGGGATTTTCCCATGCAGGACGGCATCAGCAATATCTTCCCGTGTTGCAGGCATGTATAGCGTGGCTCCCAGATTCCAGGGAGAAAGACGATTTTTCATCAGAGTACCTTCTTGATAATGGTTACAGCCCGATACTGGCCGAGGGTTCCCCCCATTTCTGTAACAACTATTCCCTTTTCACGAGCAAGCCCTACAAGCAAGGCAACGTCCGGGTCGTCAATAGAACGCACAAATATATGGTCCGGTACCCGACGCAATACAGCCCGGGTTGCTTCAGCAATACCGGGTTTAATACGATTGACGCTGTCCACTTTAAATTCATCGGCCAGGAACGCGATAACGTCGCAACTTGTCTGCCATAAGATCCGGGCTGACTCCGTATTCCAGCTCAGGGGAGCGAGGGATGTCGGTGTTAACTTCTTACGGAAATGAGCGACGGTATCGACAAACATCCGGCTGCATTCGAATTCACTGAGATGCTCGCAAACCATGCACCCATGTAATCCTTCAGAGGACCATACTGACCGGGAGATCAGACCTGATACCGGCGCACCCATGATGCCAAAAGGAATGAGCCAGTCATCATCACTTGCTGCAAGCCAGGAACAGCCACAGGGATCGGCCAGGACAACCAGTCGCGGCTGCTCAGGATAGCCCGGGCGATCTTTCAGTGCGCGTACAAGCTCTCCGGTAATTGCGCCTTTACCTGTCCATCCGTCAACAAAGACAATACCGCTGGTACCATGCCGCTCTTCAATGACGTCGAGTGCTGCACCGTCAATTCCACGATCCCGGATGATGCTGATGCCGTAATGCCATGAGGTTTTCCCCATGTCACGCAGGGCCTGGTGCAGCATAACGCCGAGCGGTACGCCAGCTCTGACAAGACTGGCCAGTACAATGGGCTCATCACCGAAGCGTTCGGCCAGAGAAATAGCGAGCTGTGTGACTTCTTTTGCAAGCCTCTCTGCGCCCCGATCCAGCGCCCGGTGAAACAAATCAAGATGCCATTGTGTTGGTGCTGGCTCCTGGCTGAGCATGTCTGAATAATGTTTCTTCCCGGACTGAATCAGCTCTTCTTTTTGATCAACCGGCGTCATCTCAATGACAACCGGCTTTAGCAGAAATTCCACGTCACCGGGCTGGTATGAGCCGGTAAATGTTTCATGTGGCTGCATTTTAATTTTCTCCAAAAATTCGCTGTGAAATGGCATCTGCAAACTGACTCTGACGCGGGATGCCAAACCAGCTGCACAGTTTCATAAAACGATGATCGCTCAGGCTGTCGCCCAGACCAATTACGGGGAAAACGCCGCGTTCAGCTCGAAGTTTTTCAAGCAGCCAGCTGACGGCCAGCCCTTTCTCAACCGGGGTGGGTAGCCAGGCCACGTTATTACTGTTGCGGTGGATGTAGAAGCCCTCGGTCGGAAACACCGTTTCTATCTCATCTGCAATGGCATTGAGCTCGTCAAGGCGGGTGCTGTCGCGGTGTTTCATCACCATATAAACCGCCGTTTCACCGTATTCGAAGTTCAGTCTTGCCCAGGCATTAATCCCTTTTGCGTCCATCATTTCAGTTATCAGTCGCTGCATCGATGTCAGCTTTTCCTGATAGGGAGCCAGCTGGCCGAGCATATGGGCCTTCCACTCCTCGTCGGGGTTGCCTTCAGGCGTGAGAATGACGGCCCCGTGCGTGGTGATTGCCCAGGAGTGGAAAGGGATCCGTACGCGGCTGATTTCTTCAGTTCCCCGTGCGGTAACGGGAATGAGTTCAGCCTGCTCCAGAAGCCAGTCCACTAACATGGACTGTTCTTCCGTCATAAAGCTTCGTGGATTCAGGGTACGATCAACGGCACCGGTACGGAATGGCTCCAGGGCCAGCTCGTCCACCATTTTACGACGGGTCTGAAAGAGCGTGTCGTCAAGGTCGCTCAGAACAACGGGTTTATTCATAGGTAACAATCTCCACGACGGGCGCAACCTCAGCCAGCGCCTTAAGAAGCTGCGCGTCAATACTTTCTGCGGGTGTCTCAGTACACACAAGAATGCGGTCAAACTGCTGGTGGGCGACGTTATAGACAAAATTGGGGATGCCCAGCCCGTAGTTATCCGTAAAGGAAATGGCGGACTCAATGGCATAACCAACGGCGATAGGGGAGCGGGTGGTCGAACCGTAAAATGCCTTTGCCCCGGCAGCTTCGAGCCGTTCTGCAAGCAGGAACGGCTCCCAGACGAATTCCCCTGTCCCGAGAACCAGAACACGCTCCCCTTTGCGGACGGAAACCTCATGGCCGAGATCGGCCGCAGGTGCGAGCATCCCCAGTCGACCCCATGACTGTTTCCCCTGGATGTCCCATTCTCCGCGTGAAGTTACGTTGACTTTCGGCATGTCCGGGACCGGTGCATCTGGTAATGTGGTCCATCCCCACTGACCGCTTACAAGAGAAACAGAAGTGACGGGTAAGGTGCTGCGCTCGGACAAGGCTTTGCCACTCCAGTCGGTAAGCGTAACGGCGATAACCTGTTCAATATGTTGAAGCTTGCCGGTATTACGCAGGGCAGAAAGCAGGTTAATAAAGGTATTACCGGTGGTTGCCTCGTCATCAATCAAAACCAGCGTTCGCGCGTTGGTAACACGACGTCTTTTCTCTTCATCATCTGGCAGATAGATCAGATGATCAGTGGCGTGGCTGTGTTCTTCCTTGAACTCGCAAAGCAACGTGCCATCAACCGGGTGACGGGTAGAGGTCAGATATACAGATTCACGATGCTGGTGGCGCACTTCATCAAACACACCGGCCCCAAGCCCAACGGCGGTTTCAGCCATACCGATAAACAGTACGGGCCCTGTCAGCGTTGAGGGGAACTGGCTGGCAAGCTGTCTGTAGGCCTGCCGCATGACTGAGGGTGGCACGGGAATGTGCCTGCCGAGTACTTTGCTGACAAACAGAAAGGCGCGTTTCGGGTTACGTCTTTCAGCGATATCAAACAGGTCATCGAGCGAAACTTCACCCTGATCGCGGATTACCTGAATCGTACCGCATGAGAGGGTACGGCGATAAATCATATCTTCGAGGTTATCAGACATAAACACGCCTTAATTCAAAAGGTTAGAGAGTGATTCCGGGTATGCAATTACATCCGTAATGGCTCTCACCGCAACCGGAGAAAAGGTGTTTTTAGCGCTCTGGCGCACCATATCTTCAGACATCAGACCGAGCTTAAAGGCAGCAAATAACCCAGGAAGGTTCACCCCGCTGTGAAGGGTATAACCCACCCCCCCTGACGGACGCATGTTGGTTTCAAGCAGCACCGGGTTGCCATTCACATCGTTTCGCGTCTGAACATTCACCAGCCCGTCGGCCTTCATAACCCGGGCGCAGTCACACGCCAGTTCCCAGGCGCTACCTTCGTTTACCAGATACTGGATAGCCCCTTCCTTACGGCGTCCCACGGCTGCGAGTATTTCGCCCTTATCCGCGAGGATATCGACGGAAAATTCCGGGCCTGGCAGGTACGGCATCAAAACAAGGGGTTTAAACGACTCAGCAGCTGATGCTGCTGCAATATACTGTTGCGGACTGACCAGACGATGTTCGGGATGATTAAAGACGGCCATAGGCGAAGCACTGTCATCAAAGCGCCAGAATCCCATGCCATAGATACCCGTCACCGGCTTCACGCATACCGGGCTGTCAGTGAACGGCGGGGACGCGAGGTGTGTCTTTAATTCTGCCAGCGTATTCACCCTCCAGGATGGTACAACCGGGAGTCCCTTTTGCTCCATAAACTGAGCAAAAGTAACTTTTTCGTCAGCCAGAGTTAACCAGTCGACGCTCGTTGCACCGGTAGTAAGGGTGGCACCGGTCGATTCAATGGCTGAACGGTGTTCTTCAAACCACTGGCTGTTACGGCCAGTATGAATATGGTGGATGCCGTAGGTCTGAATGGTTTCCTGAATAAACTGGAGACGTTTTTGAGGATCTTCAGGTTCAGTCAAAGAATAATCGGCAACGGAAAGGATTTCATTTCTTTCGTTACGGTGGGAGGCAAAAACGGTAATGGCAAAATTATTTTTTTGTGCAAATGATTTTACCCCCTGAATAATATCTCGCTGGGAGGATAAACCTTCCATAAACCAAATTTTCTTGTTCATTTTTTTTAATTATCCGGAACGTCATGCAAATTTATGATTGAGAAGTGAGTCTATGAGTGTCTAAGCTACATGTCAATCATAATATGATTAATAACTTCTGTGGTTATGAAGTGAGTCAGTATTTTTTGGATTCCAGATAAAGTATTGATATTTAAATTAAACATAGAAAATTAACACCCTGAAAAGGTTTTCTTTTTTATGTTTTTACAGAAAACTACCAAAATTTCCCTTGTCAGAGAACTTCATCATGATATGATTTTCTTCGTCAGTTAATAAACAACCCTTTGATTGTCTCGGTCATTACTATTTTAAGGAATAGAACATGGTTTCATTAGTTAAGAACCAGACGGTATCACTCAGCAAAGAATCATCTGCATTAAGCCAGCTTCATTTCGGTCTCGGTTGGGATCCGGTTAAGAAAAAAGGTCTTCTTGGAGGATTGTTTGGAGGCAACGACTCAATCGATCTCGATGCTGGCTGCGTATTAATGGACAGCACCGGTAAAACAATTGACACCATCTGGTTCCGCAAACTGGAATCCACCTGCGGCGCTGTTGTGCACAGTGGCGATAACCTGACCGGTGAGGGTGACGGTGACGATGAAGTGATTAAGGTCAACCTCTCCCGACTGCCTGCAAACGTTGAATACCTGGCGTTTACGGTAAACAGCTTCCGTGGTCAGTCGTTCAATGACGTCGAAAACGCGTTCTGCCGCGTTGTCGATCAAACCGGCAAAGAGCTGGCTCGCTACAAGCTGACTGAGCAGGGCTCACATACCGGGATCGTTATTTCTTCGCTGCACCGTAATAACGGCAACTGGGACTTTACCGCCCTTGGCCATGCCTGTCGCGGCCGCACAATTGACGATATGCACTCCGATATCGTTTCAGCGGTTATCCGCTAATGAACCTGACGCCGGGGGGCAATGCCCCCGTTCCAGCCCAGGAGTTGCGGGTCCGGATCACCTCGGGCGGCCAGGTGGATGCTTCGGCGTTTCGCCTGTATGCCGACGGGAAGGTGCAGGGTGATGCGGACATGGTGTTCTATGGTCAGCCACGTAACGATGATGGTACCGTCAGCCTGGTCAGTGAAGGCCAGTACTCAACCTTTACTGTCGCGCTCAACCGGCTGAAACCTGATGTCCAAAAAATTGCGTTCACCGTGACCTGTGACGGTGGGCAGACGGTGTCCGGTCTTCGTAATCTTTCCATCGACGTGGAGCAAGGGGCTACCGGCCTGGTTAGCGGCAGTGTCGAACTGAGCGGCCGTCAGGAAGCAGCCTTAATTCTGGGTGAATTTTACCGTCGTAATAATGACTGGAAATTCCGCTTTGTTGCGCAGGGGTTCAACGGTGGACTTAAACCGCTGGCAGAGCATTTCGGCGTAAATATTGCCGACGAACCTGCTCCCGCAGCCCCGACTCCTCCGGTTGTAACCCCTCCGCCAGTTGAGACAAAAATCAGCCTGAGCAAGGTATCGCTGACAAAAGAGAAGCCTGCAATCAGCCTGACCAAACGGGATAACTTCGGTGAAATCCGGATCAACCTGAACTGGCACCGGGGCAGCGGCAAATCCGGCTTTGCAGGCATGTTCGGCTCCAAAGGAATCGACCTGGATCTGGGGGCCTTTGTTGAGCTTCAGGACGGGTATAAATCGGTCATTCAGGCGCTCGGTAATGCATTCGGTGATTATCGCGATGAACCGTATGTTCAGCTCAAGGGAGATGACCGGACGGGTGATGTATCAGACGGCGAGTGGCTGCATATCAATGGCCGGGAATGGAAGCATATCCGTGAAGTGCTGATTTACGCCTTTATTTATGAAGGTATTCCCAGCTGGGACAAGACTGATGGTGTGGTCACCATTCATGTGCCGGATCAGCCTCCCATTGAGACCCGCCTCACCGAAGGTGAAAACCGTCGCACATTGTGCGCCATTGCCAGACTCGTAAATGAAAACGGCGCGATTAAAGTCGAGCGTATCAACCAGTACTTCAAAGGCCAGGACGAAATGGACCGGGCATTTGGCTGGGGATTTCGCTGGAGCGCCGGTTCTAAATAACACAGCAACAAAGGAAACAGGTATGAGCTTTTTCGACAAGGTAAAAGGTGCCATTAACTCTGGCCGGGACGAACTGACCCGCCAGGTTGGTCGTTTCAAAAACAAAAAATTTATGCACGGCACCGTTGCTGTATGTGCCCGTATTGCCGTATCGAGTGACGGCGTGAGTTCGGAAGAAAAGCAGAAAATGATGGGCTTTCTTCGCTCTTCAGAAGAGCTGAAGGTATTCGATACCAATGAGGTGATCGAGTTCTTCAATAAACTGGTTTCAAGCTTCGATTTCGATGTTGAAATCGGCAAGGGCGAAACCATGAAATACATCCTGGCGTTGAAAGATCAGCCTGAGGCCGCTCAGCTGGCCTTACGTGTTGGTATTGCCGTTGCAAAAAGTGACGGTAACTTCGATCAGGACGAGAAACTGGCCTCCCGCGAGATCGCTATCGCGTTGGGCTTCGACCCGGCTGAATTTGGCCTCTGATCCACATCCCTAAGGGTAAAATATGGTTTCCACACACATCGGCTTCCCGACTGAAACGGTCATTGTTTTTATTGCGCTTTCAGTCGGTGCCATCTTTATTGACCTGTTTATGCACCGTGATGACAAGCCAATCTCGCTTAAGAGTGCGGCGCTCTGGTCCGTATTCTGGGTTGTGGTTGCGATGGCATTTGCCGGTTTCCTCTATATCCACCACGGTGCTGAGGTTGCCAGTCTGTTTGTCACGGGTTATGCGCTGGAGAAAGTGCTGTCGGTCGACAACCTGTTCGTCATGATGGCCATCTTCTCCTGGTTCGCCGTTCCGGATCGTTATCGCCACCGTGTTCTCTACTGGGGGATCATTGGTGCCATTGTCTTCAGGGGCATCTTTGTCGCCATCGGTACGAGCCTGCTGAGTCTGGGGCCGTACGTTGAAGTTGTCTTCGCTATTATCGTTGCCTGGACGGCGGTCATGATGCTTAAAAGCGGTGATGACGATGATGAAATTGAGGATTACTCCCAGCATCTGGCTTACCGCATGGTTAAACGCTTCTTCCCTATCTGGCCGAAGCTCAGAGGGCATGCCTTCCTGCTTAACCAGAAGGAAGTGGATGCCGAACTGGCGAAACCAGAAAACAGCGATGTCACCATTGGCCGTGGTAAAAAAGCGGCGCTATATGCGACCCCGCTGTTCCTGTGTGTGGCTGTGGTTGAACTCTCGGACGTAATGTTCGCGTTTGACTCGGTACCGGCAATCATTGCCGTCAGTCGTGAACCGCTTATCGTCTATAGTGCCATGATGTTTGCTATCCTGGGCCTGCGTACTCTGTATTTTGTCCTTGAGGCACTGAAACAGTACCTGGTTCATCTGGAGAAGGCCGTTATCGTGCTGCTGTTCTTCATCGCGGCAAAACTCGGCCTGAATGCGACCGATCACATCTGGCATCATGGTTACAGCATTGCGGCTACAACCAGCCTGTATGTTGTACTGGGTGTACTGGCGCTGGGCATTCTCGCAAGCGTCATGTTCCCGGGCAAACCTGAATCTGAGGAAAAGGGGAGTTAATCCCCTTAAGTGTTAACCTGAACAATTACTAATCGAAGAGGTTATTTTATGAGTGTTTCTCTTTCCAAAGGCGGGAACGTCTCCCTGAGTAAAGCAGCTCCGTCAATGAAAAACGTCCTGGTGGGCCTTGGCTGGGATGCGCGTTCAACAGACGGTCAGGACTTTGACCTGGATGCTTCAGCATTCCTGCTGGCCTCAAACGGCAAAGTGCGCGGCGATTCAGATTTCATCTTCTATAACAACCTGACGTCATCCGACGGTTCCGTAACGCACACCGGCGATAACCGCACCGGTGAGGGCGATGGTGATGATGAATCGCTGAAAATTAAACTGGACGCCGTCCCGTCTGAAGTTGACAAGATCATCTTCGTTGTGACCATCCACGATGCTCAGGCTCGTCGCCAGAGCTTTGGTCAGGTATCCGGTGCGTTTATTCGTCTGGTTAATGACGATAACCAGACTGAAGTCGCTCGCTACGATCTGACCGAAGATGCGTCCACTGAAACCGCCATGCTGTTTGGCGAGCTGTATCGCCACAATGGTGAGTGGAAATTCCGCGCAGTAGGCCAGGGTTATGCTGGTGGTCTGGCATCTGTATGTGCTCAGTACGGCATTAACGCGTCCTGATCGAAAAGTAACTTTTCATATCCGGGGCTGTTAATTCAGCCTCATTCAACTGTTTGCAGGAGCTAAAAATGGCAGTTTCTCTCGTAAAAGGCGGCAACGTATCTCTGACCAAAGAAGCACCAACCATGAATGTCGCTATGGTTGGTCTGGGCTGGGATGCCCGTGTAACCGATGGTCAGGGTTTTGACCTTGACGCTTCCGTATTCGCAGTAGGTGAAGACGGTAAAGTGCTGTCAGATGCCCATTTCATTTTCTTCAATAATAAAACCAGCCCTGATGGCGCAGTAGAGCACCAGGGCGACAACCGTACTGGTGAAGGCGACGGCGACGATGAGCAGGTCAAAATTGATCTGACCAAAGTCTCAGCAGACATCAAAAAACTGGTGTTTGCCGTTACCATCTATGATGCAGAAGCGCGTAAACAAAACTTCGGCATGGTGAGCAACAGCTTCATGCGCGTTTACAACAACGACAACGGCGCGGAAATTGCTCGTTTCGATCTGTCTGAAGACGCCTCAACCGAAACTGCAATGGTCTTTGGCGAACTGTACCGCCATGGCGCTGAATGGAAGTTTAAAGCTGTCGGCCAGGGCTTTGCTGGCGGGTTATCTGCACTGGCAACCCAGCACGGCGTGAATATTTAATAATAAAAATAAACTCAACCCCGGTGCTGTCACCGGGGTTTTTTATAGGTGTTAGCACATGGCAAAGAAAAAAGATGATGGTTCAGCAGTAATACTACTTTTTATTGTGGCTTTTTTTGTGTTCCTGCCGTTTCTGATATTCGGGATGTTTTTCTACCGAAAGCTAAAAAGAAAATATTCAGCTATCCCCAACATTCAACGTGTATATGATATTGGCGTCATTTTTAAAACGTTAAGTGCCTCTATCGCAGTTATTGTGGTTTCAGCAGTGCTCGTTCTGCAACTCAGTGCGCTTCCCGTCAAATTTGTATCGCCAGAAATATCACATTATATAGCAAGAGTTATGTTCGTTCTCTATCCACTTGTAATGATCTGGCCAATGAAAAAAATGGCGGAACGCATCGCCATAGAATATTTCGGTATAATTTTTAACGACAATGACAGAACGATAATTCTTCCAGCAGATTTAGGCAATATGGGATTGGGTGACTGGCTTCGTCTCAAGTTTCTGAGCAGGATGGGTGAGCAAGACAGCATTGAGATTCGAAAAATATCGAATATCACACGCGAGAAAGGTGTCAACTTCTATATCCATGGTGATTTCGGATCCCGACGCATCAACTTTTCGAACAAGCAAAAGCGCGATGAGTGTATTTCAGCACTTCAGGCCAGAACCCGGGTAAAGGGTGGCAGAGACTACGGTTACTAAACAAGGAACAGAGTCATGCAATTACAGTCAGGTCAAAATATCCTTCTATCTTCATCATCAGTCACTCTTAATTTGCGATACCCGGTACGTCCCGGTTTTAACGGCGAACCCGACACCTGCGTTTTCATGCTCAACGCACAAGGTAAGGTGAGCGGTGATAACGATTTCATCTTTTTCAATAACCTGAGTTCACCGGAGGGGGCTTTAAAACTGACGGCAGGGACGCAGCAATCAAGCGTACATATTGATCTTAACCGCGTTTCCTCGGCTGTTCAGAAAATCGCCATAACCCTCGTGATAGACGGAAGCGATACTATTACAGGCTTGCAGAATCTGAATTTGCAGGCCTCCGGTATTGCATCGTTTGATCCCGAAACAGCAGGGCGCAGCGAGAAAGCTATTATCGTGGCGGAGGTGTATCGCCATAACGGCAGTTGGAAGCTACGGGCGCTTGGCCTCGGTTTCAACGGTGGGCTTGAGCCCCTGGCGATGAGTTATGGTGTTGATGTTGCACAGACAGCTCCGCAGCCAGCACAACCTGCTCGTATCAGTCTGGAAAAGAAGCTCGAAACAAAATCTCCGCGACTTGTAAGTCTCGCTAAAAAGGCCTCAGTCAGCCTCACTAAAAATAAACTGGAAACCCTGGAGGCAGCAGTTGCGTTTGTTCTTGACGCGTCCGGCTCAATGAGTGGCCAGTTCAGTAAGGGTAACGTTCAGTCCGTGCTGGATCGCATCGCCGTCCTTGCCGCCCAGTTCGATGACGATGGCGAAATGGATGTCTGGGGCTTTGGAGAGAAGCATAAGAAGTATCCAAATGTCACTCTGGATAACCTTGACGATTACATTCAGACCATCCGTGGATCCGGAAAGCGTTCAGCCTGGGAAAATTTGCCGGGGCTTGGTGGGACTAACAATGAACCACCGGTAATGGAAGAAATTGTCGACTACTTCAAAGACTCAAAAATCCCGGTTTACATAGTGTTTATTACCGATGGCGGGATAAGCAAGACCGGAGCAATTAAGAATGCTATCCGGCGCTCAGCCAACTTCCCGATCTTCTGGAAATTTGTCGGCCTCGGTGGATCTAGCTACGGAATCCTGAAAAACCTGGATGATTTTACAGACCGCCGCGTTGATAACACCCATTTCTTTGCAATGGATGACTTCGGCTCTATCAGCGATGAAAAATTATACGATAACTTACTGGAAGAATTTAGACCGTGGATAGATGAAACAAAAAGGTTAAATATCCTTTAACTTGCTTCCTGATAAAGCTTAATTAGAGGGCTCTGGCGAGAGACCCAGCCAGCTGGGTCTTAAAGGTATCAACGGCCAAACACTGGTCATGGACAACTGTGAAAGCTAGCCCCGGTATATTATTTAAAACGTTCATGTTGTGCGATTTTAGACCCTGAACGACTCCTTTTTTAAGCGGTGTATAAAAGCTTTTTTTCTGTCCCAACGAGGATGGAAGTGCCGCCAGTGGGCATCTTTGGCGGCTGCCAGCAATTCATAATCGCCCCGAGTGTCCCCCCAGGCTCGAAGATGATACTGATCTAATGGTCCGTAAATAGACTCCAGCCGGTTAATTTTCTGTATGCAACGACAATTGTGCCCTGTAATGCGCCCGGTCAGGATACCATTAACGCTTTCCAGCTCTGTACCGATGAGCTTGATCCCCAGTCGTTCAGCAAACGGAGCAAGTACAAGCCTCGGTGAGGCTGAGCAGAGTGTCACCTCAACATTGTTAGAAACTTCCGTTGCCACGGCCAATAGGCCTGATGCTCTCATCAGACGCCCCCAATAAAGGTTGCAATAGGCTTCAGCTTTCTCCTTGACCCACTTTTCCTCGATACCAGTGAGAAACGTTGATATTAAAATTTCTTTGAGTTCATCACGAGTTAGTTTGCGACTCAAACACCGCAGGGTAGGAAGAGCGAGTTTAACCAACCGGCGGGTGAAGACACTGTTACCGAAGGCAAAGCGCAAAAAGGGGATAAAGCTGTCATGTCGGGTAAGAGTTCCATCAAAGTCGAAAACGGAAAGAACCTTTATTTCTGCACGAAATGAATTATCCACAAGCAGCCCTTTTTGAATTAGATAAATTTTCCATATTTTATCATCTGACGAGGGTGACTCAAAGCATGTCAGAATTGGATTGGACCATGAAGATCTCGCAGTCTTACACTGCATCTTGTTATCCATGCCGTGGTCAACTAATTGTGGCCCACAACCTGGCTGTTCGTGGAACAGTTGTTCTGATTCATTTGGCGTTTAGCAACTGTTCTCTCTGGCGCTGCATTTAGGAAAGATATAATGGCGCTAAGCCATATTTTATGTAAGGGTATGATATGGTTCAGCGGATTTTCATTCACGATACTGACAACAGGATTTACCTATGACTATCGATACCGACGATTTCGATCCGGTAGATGTAGATGTAGAGGTTGCAGAGGCGTTAGAGAAGCACATGGCACAGTTACGGGACCTGGAAGCATACTGGCCGTACAGCACGACAGCCGTTATTGATTGTTTTTTTGACCAGGCTACCCGGGCAACTCACGCTGAATTGTGGTTGGCTGCCTGTACAACTTTCCTGAACGGGATTGAAACCTCACTGAGGGTGACGCTTGAACTGATGGAGTCACAGGCGCATTCGCAGCCAGCCGCAACGCTGGTGGATTTAAGTGATATGGCCACACTCAGTAATGCCCTAATGAGAAGGGCGCACATGGCTGGTATGCCGGTGACGCTGCTGGCGTTTCCCGAGGAGCAGGATCTGCTGACCAAGATTGCTGAAGGTGCCCCGAAAAGGCCCTATGCGGAAATCGTGAGGGTTCGTCACAATTTATGTCACGGGAACATCCTGGAGCACATCATCACTGTGAGTGACGATTTGGGGGAGCCAGTCCGGTTATTCACACCTGAATGTATGCGTGTCCTGGCAGAGACGATGTCGGCAATCTCGAAACAATGGGTTGCAGGCATGCATCAATATTGGCGTGATAACAATTTATCTATGCCTTGAAAATTCCGGCCGGATTCTGTTCCCGGCGTCAGTTTAACGCCGGGATGAAATAATTATGATCCACAACCAGAAATAGCTGTTTATGGTTGAGAAAATATTGTGGTATAAAAATTATGTTTTTAACTTGGTGATAGTCATGGAGAAACAAATGAAAATTAAATGCATCGTATTGGCAGGAATATTTTCACTGGTATTTTCTGTTCATGCCAGCGAAACACAGAATAAAAAAAGTGATCCAGTACCTGTCTTTGGGCACGCAACAGCTGTTTCAAAAATGTGTGGTGAACTTCTCGGAGAAACTAATCCAGTTAAGATGAGAGATGGGGCTACTAAGATACTAAACGAGACTCTTAGAAGATTACCTGATGCCGAAGTGTCAGATGAAGGGAAAAATGTAATCGAGGCATTTGTTACTCGATCAAGATCCCCGTCTGACATACCTTCTCGCTGTGAAACCAGTGTTAACGAGAGATACTGGGAAATCGTTCAGTCCAAAAAATGATCTGACGTTGGTTGACTGTAAAAAAATATTTCGCCCGTTAAGCTTCTGTCTCTAAAATATATGACTTAATGGGCTATTCAACTCCTTCCTATGTAATATATGAAGTCATTCCCCGATGATTTAATTAACGAAGGTTTAATCCACATGTTCAAAACTGATAAATTGGACAGGCTCAATTTTAATTATTTTACCTCTTCCCGTACTTCAGGTTATTTGGCTGACAATCCAATCTGGTATGATGCTTATAACAAACAAATTCGGAGGGTATAGTGAATGGGTGGCCTGGTCAGCAAAACTAACATTGATCGCCTTGAACGTTTTCATTCTCTGCTGGCGGGGCAATACTGGTCCGCCCTCGTCGATATTCCGGCAGAGGCGATTGCGGCCGGGGATACACTCCTCATCAACTCGTTGCGGTACGTGGATGACAATCTGCATACCGTCATCCTTCGTGCCCACCCTCGGCACTACGGGGAATGGGTAAACGTTGAAGTCGTTGCTGAGAACGGCTCAAAATCAACGAAAGACAAGAAACTGAATGAACATCGGTTTCTGACGGCCGATTTTCTCGCCTTGTTTGAATATCAGCCCGACCATGAATCGATCCGTCAGTCAGAGCTCAAAGGCATTCAGGACGAGGTTGCTGACCTGCAAATGCGTCTCACCGAAACACTGAAAAATCCCTCAGATCTCCGGGAACTGGCTATGAAAAGGATCGAAGACGAAGAGGCCAGTAAAAGGGGGGGCGAGTCAGACGACAGAATGCTTCCGGTCGTCAGAAATGCAGAAGATGCCGCAGTTACCATGGCGCTGGGTACGGTGCAGAATGCCCTTTCTCAGGGAATTTCCGAAGCTCAGGTTTCTCTGATGGCGAAAGTCGCGGAACGGGAAGGGAAGATTGCCGGTGCCGTAGCTAACATTATTACGTCGCGTACCGGTGCTATTACCCGGGCGCTGGAGAAAATGCATCCGTATTATGCGGAGCTGGCCGCTGCCAAGTTGGCCGGAACGCAGGAGGGCATTGAGCAGGCTAACAAAATTCAGGCCGGTGTTCTCACGCTGGAATTATTCGTCGGCAAAAACGTGACGGTAGTCGATATTGCTGAAGGCGAGCCAGCTGACAGCAGCATTCCGCTGACGCTGTGTCAGAAGAAGCTCGTAGTGGATGAGGAACTTTCAGCCTGGTGTGACATCGACGAACACTTTGATTTCAGGAGTCTTTCCGCATTCCACAAGGCGCTAAAAGATAACCCTGGGCTGGTGGAGCAAATTTTTCCGACTGAGCGATGTGTACTCGTCATGGTAACCACCCGCAGATTTATTGACTATGGTGATACCTGGGCGAATTCAGAATACAATGAAAAGAACAGCATCGTGTTTCTGATGGTCCGCAACGGGCAAAACATCAAACAAATCTATTCCCCGGTGGAAAGCCATCTTGGAGCATCACGGTTATTTCCGTCTGAAGATGAGCAGCAGGGCCACTTTCGTGGGTTTGACGGTACCACCATCAAATTTGAAGATGTGGCCTATACCGATCGTCTCAAATCCCATGACCTGATGGCTCTGCATTACCGACGTCTGCTTATCATGCTGTTTGGTCTTGACCAGCGGCTGGCTCTCTTTGGTCAGTTCTATCCCAAGCATGAAAAGGCTAATTTCCTGAATCTGAGCTTCCAGGAGCGGTACTTCCATTTTCTGCACGATGAAGACGGCACAGGGCTGCTGGCATCACCAGACTCGCAGACGCTCGATGAATTTATTAGTGAAAAAAACTCCTATATGCAACCGGGCTCGCGGCTGCTCTGCAACTGGCGTGAGCTTATGACCCCCAGAACAGCACCTGGTGCCGTCAAAGAGGACAGCAGCTATTCAGGGTACTCCTTCATCGCTGAACCAGAGAATAATGTCTCTGCTGCGGTTGTGTATCGTCAGGGAGATAGTCTGGCAGTTGATGTGGCGGTGAAGCGCTACAGAACAGATAAGATGTTTAACTGTAAGGTAAACGTTTCTGGCTACAGGCCGTGGCGCCGGGGAGAAGCAGAGCTTGCATATCTGTGCCTGGATGCAGTGGGCCCGGAGGAACTGAACCGTTTTATCCAGCAGCGCAAATTCCGGAGTAACCACCTTTTTTACATTCGATTTTTTAAGGCCGCAATCAAATTCCTGGAGCAGGAACGTGAAAGAGAATTGCCGCACCGGCAATATCTGCTGACTGCAATGCAGGATTCGGGGTTGCGCCTGCCGGTGAACATTCATGAACTGATTCATCAGTGCATTGCTTCATGGAAGACCGGTAACCGTGGCGTTTCGCTTGATGATGGAATGCGTTTCGAAAAAGGGCGCCAGGCCCTGCTGAATCAACTTTACAGGCTCACTCAGGGTGCAAGCGAAATGGCATCGGTCATTCAGGAGCAGGTAACTGCGTCCGGATCGCAACTGCTTCGGGCCGGGGTCAACTCGTCAGGGAATTACGTCGCGTTTATCGCGCCTAAACCCTATGAGTGTGATAACAGACTTGAAGCTCATGCGTGGGTCCATCGTGTTGTCTATGCAACCGGAAAACGAAACATTCGGGAAACCAGCAGATCCTGGGTCTCTATGCCGGAGCGTTCGGCATCCGAAATTACCCTTTGGGAAGATGAGGAGCAGTCTAGGAAATGGTACTCCATGAAACCGGTATTCAGTTCGTGGGCCGAAAAACAAAAGCTATTTGAAATGTGCGAAAAAGGTGCGGAATTACTGAAAGGGGCCATGGGCAAGTCGGGACATGAGGAATATAGCGATCTTTTTGAGATGTGGGGAGATGCTTATATTGCATGCAACTCCAACTCTGGCGCGGAATACGTAACAACCCCGGATATGTTCCTCCCGGTTGGCTTGATTAAGTCACGAAACTCATTACAGCTAATTGCATTAGGGACATGCTCAACGGAGCAATGGATGTATGCCCGGGCAGGGGATGATGACACACGGGAGCTGTTGCTGGAGTTGTATACCAGTTGGTATGAATGCCCGGATAAAGCGCGAGCAAGGGTCCTGTCGATGGCAGAGAAAAACTCAGGTCTGAGGTTTGTGTTGCTTGAAGGAAAGGCAAAGAAACTGGAGCGGTTTGTTGTCAAACGGCCAGAAGAGATTGTTAACTGGCATGCCGGTGATTTAAAGGAATTCCCGACAATGCTGAATGATCAATGGGCATGTCACATGGCAATGGTCAGTCGGAATGATAAAGTTTATCTGACGCCGGATTTGCTGGATGATGATGGCCTACCAAATTTTAATGAAGTCACAAGGCAGGAGCCCGGAGACGGTTATCAACCCGTCAATGTCTATGAATTTGAGAGTGATTATTTTAACGCGATCTATGATGCAGACGGTAAGAAAGTGGTACTTTGTCACTGGTATGATGTGACGGGTGATTCATATACTGCTGAAGATCTTACAGGGAATATGCCTCATGACGCATTTAAATTCCTTCAGTATAGGCTGGATAATATCGAGCAGGCTGAGGCATTTATCAAATACAGAAACCGTAATTATCAGTCCCGAGAAAATTCAGATTGGCCCGAACCGCCTGAAGGTGTAAAGCGTTACGTCATCAGAGCCCGAAGCTAAGTGAGCAACATTAAGCTAAAAGTTCAGTATGGAAATAGATAAATCATACTGAACAATAAATATAACTTTATGCATAACACTATGACGGTATCTTATTAGCAGGTGCTTCGGAAAAAAGTAACTTTCCAAAGGTAAGTAAGCGCAGCGGGAGATATGCTAACATGAATACATCACGGGGACAGTGCTGGATACTGGCCAATCCATAATTTGCATATGATTAAAATGTACTTAGATGTTGCAATACTGATGAATTGTGTTAAAAGATAGCCGTCGTTACCTAAGTTAAATTTTATGAAGTATGGTACTGTTATGGCTAAGAAAAATTTATACTCGGAAGAGATTGTGATTGCCAAAAAGCAACTCAATCAGCTATCCACGCTTAAAGATAAAGTCAGCCTGCTAACGCGTCAGTGGGAAGGTGATATTGGCAAAAATCTGCCTGGTTACACTGAGCTATATGCTCACGTGGAAAGAATTGAAAGACAGATTCATGAACAAATTGGTAGCTGGAAGAAAAGTCCTACAATGTAAGATTACGGCGATCCATTCTGAAGCGGTGTATTTGGTTCAAGAATGCATAAATAACATTCCTTTATAACTCAATTACCCGCTTTTAAATCTCTTTATTTTCAATCCCGCTCATCCATTTGAGGAACTTTGCGCGGAAGTTCAGCGGCATCATAAACTGTATGGGACAGTAAGAATTGCACTGACATTAACTGGTACAAAATGCAGGGCTATTGAATCCCTTCAGTGTACGCAAGCCTCACGTGTTCATCTACTGTAGCTTGGTTGCCGGGGATATATCGCGGAAAGTCCGACACGTCATTGGCATTTTTGACAATGAAAGAAGGGTATCCAAACTGCTCGGCAGCAATATCGATATAAAAAGTCATTCCTCCAGCACTCAGCTCACACCAGTAGTGGCCATGTCCTCCATACTCATTGAAAAGACCTCCATTATCTGTACCATTCCCGCCGCGTATACTTGCGACCATGCCTCTGAGTCGTGCAAATTTACAAACCAATATACATGCGAACATGCATGTTCCGGTTGTGTCACTTGTTCCAATTTCCTTAAGGTTCTCTTTTAAGGACTTATGGGCTTCTTCTGCAAGCTCCAGGATTGGCGTAAGAACTAAAATAGATGTCTTGTCAGTCACGAATAATGTCTCCGGTAAACAGAACAATGGTAAGGCTAGAATCCCGTTTAAAATAATTTTAGTATCAGGTAACAAGTACCTTGAACAAAGCACTTGATTCACACAGATCAATAAAAACCTTTCGAATAAGGAAAATACGAAAATTTGTGAAAGTACATTATCGAGTTTTAACATGAATCTATTCTGAGTCGCAAGGGTTTTCAGTTCGGACAGAAGGCTTCTAAAATTTCATGAAGTCGTCCAACCATCTTTAACTACTAGGTAACAAACCATAATTATTGATTTCATGAAAATAATTAAACTCAGAAATTGTGTTGTTGAGGTTATTAGAGATGGATATAGGATGTGGTATATTTGTTTGGAAATAAAAACAAAGGTTAGAACTCAGCTTTCGTACAATCTAGTTCAATCAAATTATGACGCTTAGGAGTATAAATGAGCATTAACGACAAAGATTTTAGTTCTTTAACAGTAGAGCAATATGGCTGGAATTTGGGGGTTTTTAATCATTCAACCCCATTTACATCACACTTTATTTATGTCTACGATTGTTATAAACAGTATGTTGGATTGATTTCCATTTCACAGGAGGATTTTAACACCACTAAAATTTCCACATCGTTAAGCATTCATATGTGTGTGGCAAAGCTAGGTAAAATCCTTAAGAAAATGTCAAATAAAAAGGCTTTGTCACAAACGGAAGAAACTGAATTGGCCCCTCTTATTATTAATTATGTAAAGCAAACGATGACTTTTAGGCAATGGGTAAGTCAATCAGAATTAAATCAACGCATGCATTTTCTAATTAATATCTACGGTTCTAAAGATGATAAAAAAGGGGAGGTGGTTCTACGACCATTAATTTCGAATCCAGATGCCTTAATTTTAACACCGACGGAAGTCATTGAATTGAACACGCAAGTTATTAAAGCTGATCGTATGCGACATCCGGAATGGTTCCGTTAAGCAGATTTACCGCATTCACCATTGGAACCTTCGCCAGTAAGAGCTCGATGGTAAAATTACAATCTGAGATGGTTCAAAACGGCTATAGAGTTTTGAACCTCAAACGGGAATATTTTCACATTCATCCTTTGAAAGAAAGTCGTGGCTAAAAGAACTGAAGTAACCCTATCAAAGCCAATTTTCCTAACGACCGGAGTTATCTACTATTTACCGGATAACATTATTTCATTTGTCCTGTCGAATACCATGCCAACGTAGATTCCGGGATGCAGATTTTTGAGGCGAATCCATCGGTAATTAAATCGAGCAGATTTGGGGCTAGTAGATTACACGGTGCTGGCCTCAGTGGTTCATAATGATGCTTCGGGTAATGAAGGCTGCTGAAAATGCCATGGGGCGCCCCTGAGGCTTTATCTGGGCCACAGAAAAGGTTAATCCACATCCGGAGGCGGTAGTCCACCGTGAAGCCGTCGATTTGCAACCATAAGTGGGGGGAGAGCACAAAATCACATCCCTTAACGGTAACTTTCCCAAGGAAGCGAAGATGTGGGATCTTAGCCTCCATCAAGGCATGGCTGAGCATTAAAGTATGCCCATCGCATTCCAGCTTTGCACTGTCTACCGCTAAAAAGGCATCATTAAGGTCAGAGAGATGTATAGGTGTGTTATTCACTGTTACCATTGTGTCTCTCAATTTTTATCCTTTGTCCTGAGATTTGCTATAGTTAAGTTAATATAAACGACTTTATCCGCAAATATTCCGCCAGACTCTCGCAAGCTAAAGCGTATGGTTTGATGATGGGTGCTGTGCATCATTTCAAGTTTAATATTTCTGTTTTCTTTTTGGTAGTCTTCAAGCGCTGATTCAGTGTGTTTACGAATATTCACAAATTTATGGTCAAAGCAGAATAACACCAGATATAGGTCAGGCAGAACGATAAATGACTGAGCAACAGAGTCTGAATACTTTGTATAAAGTTGAAATATTCCTTTTGTTATTACAGATTTTATTGGCACTTCGGTGGAATGTTCTTGTATTAACTTGGATTCGATAATGCAAACTCTCACACCTGAAGAGAAAATAGAAATATCACTTCGCCCGTTTGCGATCTGATCTTCCTGGACCACCATAAACTTTTTAAGTTCAAGGCTTGCTTTCAACCAGGTTAATAATGATGCTGTAAGGTTATTTTCATAAAACAGAATGTCGTTTTTCACACGATACAAATTACTGTTGCTGGTAATGTTCTGAATGCCAGTGAAAATAGTATTAGGCAGAAGGTCGATTGTCTTGCTTTTAACATCGTAATTATTAAATGAATCAGCTAATACACCTAGTTTAAAAGCGAGCGTCCGTATTTTTTCTGTATTTCCAAACTCAAGATGATTGGCTTGATGTTTAAGTGATCTGATTTTATTATATATATATTGTGTGTTTCTTTCACTTAATCTGACCTGCATAAAACTCTGGCGCATGTATTCTTCAAAAAGGTTCTGGAGCTCAAACAATTCTTCAATAATAGAGGTTAACTTATTTTTAGGTTCAAAGAACATTGAGTCTTTATTTTTAATATTTGAAGCCAGTGAAATGATTTCATAAAGAGCATCGGTAAGCAGATGAAGTGGTTCAACTGTTTTTATAATGCCTTTTTCATTCCTATAAATCATAATGTAAGGCTGGTGACGTGAAAATAAATCCTGCAAGACATCTTGTGACACTGGCGTTGTAATGAAGAAAATAAGTCCCGGCTTAAGATCTTTGTTTTTCAAATGTTCTAATTTATCAATAAGTAATACTTTCCTAATCCCGTTCGCTAGAATTAGTCCGAATTCAGTTCGATAAAGATTCCAATTTCGCTTTGTTGATGTAATAAGGGATAAATCATAATTAATATTTACGAGGTTTTCATTGATTGTCGTAATTAAGTTATGAATGTAATTGTTGTGATAAGTGGCATAACTCATAATGCCAAACTTACTTTTGAGTTCGTTGATGTGTTCGACAAGTGTTTTCAAGTACGTATAAGTTGTGCTTTGAGGAACTTTTTGTAAATTGTAAGATGACCACTCTTTAGCTATATCATAGATAAAATCGCATTCTTGTGATTCAAGGAACTTAACCAAGCGATTTCTGGAACTTTTATTGCTGTTAAATTCTTCTTCAAATCTTTCGAGCTTTCTGCAAAAAATATGAACCGACAGGCAATGGCGACGTTCCTGCTCTAATAATTGATCATCCAGGAAAATCTCAGTATTTTTGTTACGACTGAAGATAGATATGGGGGCCATTTCCATTAGTTCTAACGCATTGAAATCATAAAATCTGCTCATTTATTTCGCCTGCATAGTAATTTTAATCACTAAAAGCTATTAAGCTTTTTCCTTTTTTAAACATACGAAAGCCTTTAGAAACACGATTTATACTAACGGGGCATCTAAATTCGTGATCTGTTCAATGTATTCAAAAGAGTATTGAACGCCTCATATGATATTTTCGCTCTGAAAGCGATTCCCCTAGCTTCATTAAGAGCCTTTCTTCCGGAAGCAGATTCAGGCGATTTAAGGTACTTTAAAAGTAACTTTTCAATCTCTATAGTTTTGTCATTCTGAAGTAACTGAGAGGCCATGATGGCTCCGAGCCTAAATTGAAGCTGAATATTCACTTCTTTGTGAAACTCCAGGTGCTGACGGTGGCGGTCAGCCAGCTGGCTTCCACGGACCCTGGCACGATACAAACGCATATAGTCGGCCATTTCGGCGGTATGGCGTTGACGATACCGGTTCTTGGCTGCATTGACTACATTGCGGTTATTCAATTTATACAACCGGTTTTCGCCAGCTACGCACTGGCGGCAGCGAGTCTTATGGCCATCCTTACTTTTACGGTCAATTCCGAAGTCTAACAAGCTCTTCAGAGTCTTGCATTTTCGGCACAGCTTACTTTCAACGAGTTCAGTCATGGGTATATTATGAATTGAAGTACTTCCCGAAAGTATACCCAACTCGACTATCCATTACAATTAAACGTTTTTGGGTTAACATAATCCACGTTATACGCACTTATAATGTTAGAACCATTTAGTAATGTCACTTTTTATCCAGATAGAAACGTCACCTTAGAGTAAGCTAAACTGAATGCAATTCTAAGGGACTCAACGGATGTTGGTGACCATGTCAGATAAAGAAATTCATCGCTTGCCAGTGATACAGGCTGTTTGTGAAAAGCGCCTACGCCGTCGCGATGCAGCGTCACAGCTTGGCATCTCAGAACGTCAGGCGCAACGGCTTATCAATCGTTACCGGGTTTCTGGTGCTGAAGGACTTGTCAGCCGCAAACGCGGTCAACCCAGCAACCGTCGGTTGACCGAATCTCTCAAACTACGCGTACTCACGCTAATACGTGAAAACTACAGCGACTTTGGACCCACACTGGCCGCAGAAAAACTCAGAGAGCGTCATGATATCCGGCTTTCAATCGAGACTGTCCGCAACTGGATGACGTCGGACGGACTCTGGGTTCCGCATGCTCGTCGCAAGTCACGGGTTTATCAACCTCGACATCGGCGTGATTGCCTGGGTGAACTTATCCAGATCGACGGCTCCCACCATGACTGGTTTGAAGGCCGTGCGCCAAAATGCTGCCTTCTGGTATTTATCGATGATGCCACCGGCCGCCTGATGCATTTGCGGTTCAGCGAGTCAGAAACAGCCTTTGACTACATGCTGGCAACCCGGGAATACATTGAGCAGCATGGGAAACCGGTATCGCTGTACAGTGACAAACACGCAATATTTCGCGTCAGTGGTCCGGAGAACCGCAATACCACCGTTACCCAGTTCGGACGTGTGCTCTATGACCTGGCAATCGAGCTTATATGTGCCAACAGCTCTGAAGCTAAAGGCCGCGTGGAACGTGCGAATCAGACGCTTCAGGATCGACTGATCAAAGAAATGCGTCTGGAAGGTATTACCGGCATTGAGGCTGCAAATGCCTGGCTTGCCACTTTCATTGCAGACTTTAACCGCCGATTCTCACGTCCGGCCAGGTTCCCGAAAGATTTGCATCGTCCGGTGCAGGAAAGCCCCGGTGAGTTAAGAGACATCTTTGCCTGGCATGATGTTCGTACCGTGTCGAAATCACTGACATTCCAGTACGATAAGATCCTTTATCTCATGGACCCAACAGAAGAAAATAGCCGTCTTGCCGGTGAAAAAATTAAAATACTGGACTATCCCGATGGCACCCTCGCCTTCCACTATGGACACCGGAGCCTTAAGTGCCAGGCATTTGATAAGCTGGCCTGTGTCGACCAGGGGCAGATTGTCGATAACAAACGTCTCGGGACTGTACTCAGACTGGCTCAGGTAAAACAGGATGAGCGGGAAAGCGAAGGCAAACGGGAACGAAGCAAAAAATCGCCCAGCCGTAAGGCTCAGGTGCGCGTCCAGGAACAGCTCCGGGCTATCAATCCCGTTCTGGCAGACCCGAGCTTGTTTGTGGCAAGTTCAAAGCGATAGAATCGACCATCAGTGCTGCAAAGTACCGGAACAGTGAGCCCCCAAAAGGATACTTGAGATGATTAAATTCCCGACTAAAAAGCGCGTTGATTTGTATAAAAATGCTGTCAGTTCTGAGCAATTACATCTGGATCTGGCTGCGGCTCAGGAGTTCATGTTCGATGCCTGGGAAACTGATGACCTGGACGTTGTGCTGAAACTCATCAGAAAAGCTATCAAGAAATCCCCGCTCTGTGCTGACGCATACTCATTCTACTGCGAGTTATCTCAAGAACCTCCTGAGTCAAAAATCGGGAATCTGGAGACGGCTTTGTACGCAGCCAGCATTGCTCTTGGCGAGGATTTTCAGGAGTTCGCAGGACGTTTCTGGGGATTTGTCGAAACACGTCCATATATGAGAGCAAAAGCAGCTTTGGCTGAGGCCTTATGGGAGTCAGGTAATTTTTATCCGGCTATGGCTCACTGCCGCGAAATGCTGAAGCTCAACCCGAACGATAACCAGGGGATTCGTCATTTATTAGCGAACTATTACCTTGAGCTTGAAATGGTGGATGATCTGGCCTTGCTACTGGACGATTATCCTGGGGATATGCGCCCGTTTCTTCAGTATACACGCGCCCTCCTCGCCTACCGGCAGTCATCCCCAGATGCCAATGATATCGCTAAAGCTGCGATTGATTCTAATAGACACATCCCCGGCTTGTTATCGAAGTGCAGATTACAGCCCAAGTCTAACAGTGGATATATTACGTTAGGTGAAATGGATGAAGCCATATATTACGTGAATAATAATTTAAAATCCTGGATTCGCACCCCTGGTGCAATTGAATGGATTGTCAATGGTATTTAATTTACGAAGGCCATTGCTTAGGCCTTCATCATTAATTTAATCACAAGCCATTTCTTGCTGTCTTTAATTCTAAAAGATTGACTTTATCTATCTTCCCTTCATGGATCATTATTGTTAATTTCGCTGGATGTTTAAATCGCATTTCGCTTATCCTAAAAGTCCAAAGCATTATCTTTAATAGATCTTGCTCATCGATAATTTTGTGGCCTTTTATTCTTGTAAGTCCAGACCCAAAGATTGGGACAGAAACACTTTTTTGAGCATAGACTCGATTAACCTTATCCCAAAAACTTATTAGAAAACCTAAATACTCAGGCATTGTGAGATGAGCTACATTGTGCTCGTCAAACTTAGATAGCGCAGTGAGTATGTAATCACCATAAACACAAATAGTGCCAATTTCAAATTTTTGCTTTTTACCTTCAATCCTTTCCTCATTTCTATCTTTTATCTCTTCGGCATCGAACCTATAGTTACTAATGTAATCATCCAACTCACTTACAGTACAAGATAAATGTTCGTTGATAAATTTACCATTGAGACTACTTCCGGCAATAATTCGCTCATCAACCTGAGTATCAAAATATTCATTGAAAGCGATCGCTTTCAAACCCTCCTGTTTGAAGATATCTCCTGTTTTAATGATAACAGTACTTTCCTCAATGGTTAGATTAATCTCCCTCAAGCTATTTGCTCTGTACCATAACCAAAGATAGGCGATAATAAGCACTGCAATGCAAGCTAAACCTGCCGCAATTTTTTGATTTGCAGGAATGTCGACAAAAATAACAACTGCACCGATAAAACCGAACAATAATGATGCATATCCCTTAAACTCATTGAAAACCTGCTTGTCACAGAGACTAACCTTAGACATTTAATATTCCTATATCTATGCAAAAACAAAGCGCCACAATCGGCGCTTAAGTTACATTATGCGCTATATCTATATACATCTGGAACAGTTTTGGTTTTCACCATAAACTTACTATCTGCCAGTGATTGTCTGATAAGAGCTTTATTCATTGGGATATGCAACGTGGGAACTAAATGCATTGAATCTCTGAATGCGGGAATCTTAGACCATAAATTTTGTATTTGCTGCTTTAAAATGTTGTTAACTAGCAAACTTTCTTTTGTGTCATAGTCAGGGTATATTACAATTACAGGAAGCCCCAAGGAATTAATACCGTAATCAATTTCTTCTCGTAGAGCGCGAGAATTTATAGTTCGATCACTCAGGAATAGAATAATATTCTTAGAATTCCGCAGACGCTGTCTGAGGCGAGGCATTAAAGTTTGCTCCCAGTTACTGCCATCACGAACGTTATAAGTTGTATCGTGTGAATTGGTAAAAGGGAAACCGGAGTCCGCTCCTTTCCACATTCTCAGTGTGTTGTAATAAACGAAGTCTTTCGTAGCATGAGCTCCCAGAGCGCCCTCATGAAAAGGCTCAGCAACATAAAATGCACAGTAATTCCCACTCATTCCTGTAATCCTTCTTTGTTAGAAAAATCCCAAGGAAATTATACACCTCCTTACAAGTTGAACCGCAACCAAAACATGAGCTTTAAGTGCCCTTTCTATCTTGCAGAAAGAGGTGACATTTTAAAACTGCATTGACATATAAATCAATGGGTTACGTTTTACTTCTTGGATTACGCACTGGCACGGGATTTGGGATTTGGGATTTCCATGATGATTTTCCTGTGGGCAACCTGCATTATCACCATCCAGGACATAGGACGGGCTTACCCCGTTCTTACCTAATCATTTTAGGTCCTTCGTTACTAGAAAAATTTTTTAAACTCATACAGATAGACCGCCATAGGTACCAGCGGAACTATCTGTACCATTACTGAACTAAAAATAGATGAAAAAACATGCAGCCAGTACCGTGACGCTAATAATTGAAAATAAGTTAACTACGATGGAAATAAAGCTTTTTTTCATCATGGTCAAGGTTTCGGCTGGTGTTTCATCGAGTGCTTTGCCAGATTTATGGTCATCATAAATACGCCTTGAAGTTACAAGCTTATCGTGATGTTTATTCACTTGCTTCATCAAGAGGTGAATGACTAAAATCATAAGGGCAATGTAGATATACTTATCTTTACTTAGTGCGTCAATTATTTGATGTGCCTGATTCTCGTGCATAAAAATATCTCCTTGTTTGATTAACTGTGAAGTAGATAAAATAGATACCCAAAAACAATAGTGGATAGTGCTAACACCACACAATTAGCAATGTACCAGATCAATGTTTGGAACTTAAGTCGCCGGATCATTTCAGGTTCTTCACCGCTTGAGAAAGATCCTCTACCTTCACTGACTAACTTATCAGCATTTTTAAAATGCTGATAAGTTGAACCAGCACGGAAAGTAAGCCATGCCATACCTAACATTATGAATCCAAATAAATAAAATGCTTTTTCTAAGTAAAAATCTACCGCTGATACAACATCCAGATTTTCCATTTGGTAATTCTCAATATTGTTGGTGAGTTAAAGATTTTTTTGTTGGCTAACTGTCTGAAAGCCCTAATTATGGTCATTACAATCCAACCAATTAACAGGTTCCCCAAGAAACCGTGTCAATGCTGCTTTAGCGTATTGTGGCTTAGTGTAATATCGAGGGAACCAGCCATCGAAATTTTGTGTTCCATTGCGGCGGTATTCAGGTTCGACAGACAGTCTACATCCCTGACCGTGAGGCGAAATGAAAAAGGTGAACCCGTCAATCGAATCAGAACTCAACCGGCTGCATGTCATTGGAAATCCTTCATGATTTAACTAACCAGGCATTGCACTGGTAATCTGATGCTCCACACTCCGCATTCGAGGATTTTGACGTACAAAGTCTCTGACGCCCGAGATGCAAGCTTTGATGATTATATCAAAGTGAGGCTGCGCCTCCGATACCAAATTTCCCGTATTATCCAGTAGCAATATGACCCCTAGCGATTTTACAAGCTGGTACTCAACTGTCGACCGGTCTAGGGCGATCTGGAGCATGTAAATAGTTTCCCCGGATACATTTCCGTCTATTCCAATCACGGTTGCCGTGCAAGCTGCCTGCTCCTCTGGGTAGTGAGGTGTATAATAGTCATACCAGTAATCGGACTTCACCGATTCTTTCCTCGATTGCAGGTTTTTAACAGGCCATTTCACCCAGACAGATGACATATTCTCTGAAACCAGTGAGTGCTGTAACGCGGTAAGGGGGTTATCAAATTCGCCCATGGACCATAAGGTCTCAAATTCTGCTTGAAAAGTAGATGGGTCTATTACAGCAATAAAATCGAACTGGTCCTTATTAATTTTAGACGCTCGCTCATCCATATAGAAAAGACCAAGTCTGTTCCCTTTATCACTTCTCCAGGTGGCCCCTGCTGGTTGATAGTCCGTATTTATAAATGGTCGAAGTTGCTGGTCTTTGTGCAGAAAGATAAACGATGGGGCCAGTGTTCTATTCGCGTTCTTAACTGGGTTAACATATAGGCGCTCACCTGCGCTGAGGAGTTCAATGATCGACTTTGAAATGACAACATCTACAGATGGCGTGCAGGGGTTAACGCCCTCCTCCACTTGATGTACTAAATCCCCATCCGGACCCGGAATAACGTCTCGCAGACACGTTGGGCAGCGCTGAGTTTGTCCGGGTAAAATTGGCCACGAAAGATGTCCATCGTTATTAAGCGCAATTTTCAATAAAGGATGTTGTCTTGTCATCGCGGTCACCCCCTGCTTTTCGTCTTTTGAGGTTTCTGGTTTTGCTGGCGCCACTCCCAGGGGGCAACGGGATTCGGATCTACCCAGAGGCCTTTAACTGCTTTCTGCGCTGAAGCTTCGAATTTCAGATAGTTTGGGACGATGGCATTACCGTCAAACCGGTATACCCATGCATAGCCACTGTCTACCATTGAGGCGTTTATGTCATAACCATCAAGCCAAATGGTTCCCAGCATCCTGCCGTAAATATCAGGTCCGTGGTCTATTACCGTAATATTCTGTGCAGCAATCGCGGAGCTCAACGCTTGTTTAGCCTTTTGTCCAAAGGCCTGCTTACTTTCGGGGGCATCAATACCGTACAAGCGGATTTTGATGTTTGTATTCTGACCATCGAGCGCGGTGATTGTGTCCCCGTCGATAATTTTTACCACTTTCGCTTCAAATGATGATTGGGTAGCAAGAGTTGCCACCGGGAAAAGGACGATTAATGTCGGCAAAAGTAACTTTTTCAAAAGAGTCATACGTTCTCCCTGAATTAGATGGTTCGTAGTAACAAATAAGTCGTGTGATTTGACGCGCTTATTGTACCAATTAGAAACTCGGCGATTTTCTGTTAACGGAGGCAATTTGAGTGGATAAAAATTTTAATACAGGAGATGAAAATAAAGGCCTTTAACAAAAAATTGAATTTTCACCGCGTGGTAGTCTGAGAACCTAAATTAATCACATTTCACGGAGTAAGGATGTACAACGATAGAACTGAGCCTGCAATAACAGCATTGCTTAATGATGAGACACCTTCCTCTATCCATAAATTACTGGTGCAGGTTGCAAGCATCTACGACGTGAAGGATTTGGCTGAGCAACTTAATGCTGCAACCGGCAGCGAATGGTCGAGGGGAACGCTTATTCGCCAGATTAAAGGTGCAGTTAATGAATGCCAAATCACCCAGGAAGGATATCGTTATCTTCGAACGTTGCTCCCCTCTCGGCCAGCGGACTATGACCAGAAGTTTTTCCGATTTATTGACTTGTTTGCTGGGATCGGTGGCCTCCGGAGTGGTTTTGACGCCATCGGCGGAAAATGTGTGTTCACCAGTGAGTGGAATCAGTTCTCCCGACGGACTTACAGTGCAAACTGGTACTGTGACGAGACTGAGCACCATTTCAACTCAGATATCCGGGACATTACACTCAGTAATCTTCCCGATGTTTCGGATGACCAGGCCTATGCTTCTATCGATGCATCCATCCCAGACCATGATGTTTTGCTCGCAGGTTTCCCATGCCAGCCGTTCAGTATTGCCGGTGTCAGCAAAAAGAACTCCCTTGGCCGAAAGCACGGCTTTGAATGCGACACCCAGGGGACCCTTTTTTTTGATGTTGCCCGGATCATCCGAGCCAAACAGCCTGCCATTTTCGTTCTGGAGAACGTAAAAAATCTGAAGAGTCACGATAAAGGCAATACGTTCCGCATCATCATGAATGCGCTTGATGAGCTCGGCTACGATGTTGCCGACTCCGATGCTCACGGAGCAAAGGACCCCAAAATAATTGACGGTAAGAACTTCAGACCTCAGCACCGGGAACGTATCGTGCTGGTCGGTTTCCGCCGTGATCTGAAACTCAATGATGGCTTTTCGCTAAGTGGTGTATCCGCTCTTTATCCTTCACGACGGCCAACCCTTAGGGAGCTGCTGGACGCTGAGGTCGATAGCCGTTACATCCTTTCTCCAAAGCTCTGGGAATACCTTTATAACTACGCTAAAAAGCACCAGGCAAAAGGCAATGGATTTGGCTATGGTTTGGTAGATTCATCAATAGAAACAGTGGTTTGCAGAACACTCAGCGCACGCTATTATCGGGATGGATCTGAAATTTTATTAGACCGGGGATGGGATTTTAGCATAGGCGAAAAGCACTTTAATGATCCTGTCAATTTGGCAAGGCGCCCACGCCGTTTAACCCCGCGAGAATGTGCCCGCCTTATGGGGTTCGAGCAACCGGGAAAAGTTACTTTTCGCATTCCAGTCTCTGATACGCAGGCCTATCGCCAGTTCGGGAATTCGGTCATCGTCGACGTATTTGCGGCCGTGGCCAGTTTGCTTCGGAGCCGTATTGAGACTGCCGTTTCGGCTCGGCTCAAGGGAGAGTTTGAAGCGGCATCATAGTCATTCTTCTGTGTGATTTAACAGGGTAACGTAATGGTTTAATTCACAAAATATTAACATTCACGCAGATAAAACCTGGGCAGGAAGAGTAAGCCTGCTTCAGTTATCGCCTTCATCAGGAGGTACTGATGACGTATTTTGATTCAGCTGAAGATCTTACTATTACAAAACAAAGGGCTCTCCAGGAGCTTGCTAAACATGGCGTTGAGGCCAGCGACATCAACGTGTTTTTTTCCGAGTTGGGTGAGAAGGAAGAGTACAACGCGCAGGATGTATTGAGATGGCTGGGCTATTAGTCTTTTAAATTTCAGGAGGTCCCATGGGCCAGAAGTTTGCAGTATTTATTGCTTACGATGACGAACCAAACACGAAACGATACTCGGCTGAATTTCAGACGCAGAACGAGTATGTAAAGGGATGGCAGTCGGCCCTAAAGAAAGCACACCACACGTCCGGGCAGAAATCTGTGATCACCTGCGGATGCCGGGGCAAAGGCGCAAAGCGTCTGTACGTCCGGTCGCTACCAAACAGTGATACCTTCATATTGATTAAGGCTGCAAATACCGGCACTGAGCATGATCCATCGTGCGTGTTTTTCGACCTTGATGCCAGGCATACGGGGTTAAAGGGTTATGCCAGCAATGTTGTACGCATCAACAATGAGGGGACCATGTCAATACGCCTCGGAATAGGCATGACGGAGAAAGATCCGCCGGAAAAGTCAGAGGTTCCTACCCCGCCCCAAAACCAGCGACCTGAAGGTGGACAGGCTTCAATGACCCTGTCCGGACTTCTGAGTCTGTTGTGGACTGAAGCCGGTCTTAATGTCTGGTATCCGAATATGGCCGGGAAGCGAAATGATTCGCTGGTTCGCTACCGGATGTTGGACGCCGCAAAGCAGGTCAAATCAGGTAGAGCGTGTATTGGCGACCATCTCTTTATCGGGGTGGCGGACTCTAAAAGCAAAGTGGCCAGTGAGCAGGTTAAGCTGTTGTCGTCCGCAGAACTGAGCGACAAGCGACTGCTGCTGCTATCAGTACTGCCGCGCTATGACGCAGAAAAGCATGAGAAGCCACTGAAGTTTCTTCCTATGCGTAACTTCGGCGGTATGCCCCTTACCTTCTTTAACTCAGACGGGCACTGGGATAGCGTGAAGCGGCGATTCCCACTGGAATATGCAGCCTGGAAAAATGGTGGCAAAGTTGTTGTTTTTGCACTTACCTCTCCCGTATCTGTGACCACTAGAGGTCTCTCTGCACGAGCTCATCAGATAGTGCTTATGCTGGTGAGTGATAACTGGATACCTCTGGACTCCTCATACGAAGCGATTGTATCCCGTAAACTGGATGCCGAACACCGGCACTATGTTAAGCCTATGCGGTATGACGCAAGTGCGAGCGATGTATTCCCCGATTTTTATTTACTTGATACCCGGAGTGATAAGCCGTTCCCGATGGAGGTTTTCGGAATGTCGACACCAGCCTATCTTGCGCGAAAGGAACTTAAGAAGGCGTATTACAACCAGGAATATGGGGCCTATGGATGGTGGCACTGGGATGCTACGGAGAAGACGGAATCCCAGGATCTCCCTCATTTCCCTGAAGCTAAAAAATACAATTCACCCGAATCACAACCTTAAAATGGGGTTAAAAATGGCGTACATACTTTCGATGAGTGAACAGGTTAAACTGAAAGCGTTTTTGGCGGCAGTACTCGATGACTATAAGCTGGGAGCTATTTCGCAGCAGCAAGCTGTTGGCGGGATCACTAGCCTGGTTGATGCTCTTGAGATCAGTGACTCGGGGAAAATCAGCCAAATGCTATCGGAAGGACGTAAACTCCTCCGGACGGGATAAAGAGCCTACGGGCGCCAGGAATTTAAGTTTATAGCAAATTCCTGGCGGGAGCAGTTATGTCGTCTTTTTGTTTCGCGGTTTTGATGCCCCTGGGGATTTAGGTTTGATAGCAACTACGCCGGTCATAGCTTCGGTAAGCTGCTTGATTGTTCCTCGTAAAGACTCTGCAATGGTCTTTTCCGCATTGAGTGTCGCTTCCATGGACATCATCTGATTCCTGAGCTGCTGAAGCTCTTCTGTCAGATCTGTTTGGACCTTTTTGGACACCAGGTTCTCATCAGCTAAGCGTTGTGCTTCAGCTCGTAGTTGTTCATTCGTCCCTTTAGCTGTTGAGAGCTCCGACCGGACGAGCGTCAGGGCCGTGTCCTTTTCGGCTAAAGATGAGCTCAATTCAGAGGCATGGGATTGTGATGAAGAAAGGTCCTGTTCAAGCTGACTGACACTGGACTTTAAATCAGACACGGTCCGTTGTAAGTTTTCATTCTGGCTGTTGAGGGCGGTCAGCTCTACCTGCTGCGCTTTATTTTCATCATTAAGCTGCTTCTGATACTCCTGCTGCGAGGCCAGTTCCTGTTTGCGCTCACTCAGTTGCTGGTTCAGTGTCCCTACTGTCTGCTGTAAAAGCTGGATCTCGTTTTGGGCATGCTGTAATTCACTTTGAGTTCCTGCCAGAGTTTCTTCTGCTTCCTGAAGTGAATCTTCTAATTTACTGGAGAGTTCACGCTGCTGCTCCAGCAGGTTAATCAGGTTAACTTTTTCGTTATTCAGGACTGTAGCCTGTTCTTTCGACTGTGACAGTTCTTCCAGAATTTCAGCATTCCGGTGCCGTAACTGAGTAATTTCTGCCTTCGCAATTTTCACGCTATCACTCTGGATAGCCGTATAGCTTAAGCGGAAGTACCAGGTGATAAACGCAGTAAAATCACTGAATGCATCTTTAATCTGGTCAGGGATTTCAATCGCGCGTGCTTCTTCGGGCACCTCGTCCACGTATTGCTTGTAGGCCGCCAGCATCTCCTGAGCCCGGGCAAAAGACCCCCCCATTTTATCCCGCAGCCAGTGGGCTTTGAAAAACTGGTCGAGGTTTTCGGTGCTGATGCTCTTATCGAGGCAGATTTGTTCAATCTCGGTGAAATATTTAACCTTAGCTATTGACGAGTAAGGGGAATTCTTCAGTAACTCGGGGCTTAGAGGGGGCGTTTTTGGAGTATCTTCACTTAAACTGGACGCTGTCTGTTCATCCCCGTTCATCAAATTTACATTGTCAGTCATCATTCTTATCCTTTGGCCGGGATCTGGTTGGCAAAATAAATGCTAATCAGGTCATTCAGTGCGTTATGCAGGCTTTCACACTCAACTGAGATATGGACGTTACCATTTTCGAACAATCGGCACTTCCAGCCCTTCGGGTCGGTAATGTCACCCGTAAAATCGGTTTTCCGTAAGACAGCAAGCCGATCGTACATGTTCATTCCACTGCCGACAGGCGGTGTTGCTGCATTGGAGCAGATGCAAACGATATTCTCAAAGTCGTTTAAATAGAAGAGATTATCCTGAGAAAAGCCATTATATCTCATCATGTTCGAGTCGGGAAAAATGCCGCGTAGTACCAGTTTTTTTGGCATCACAAATTGCTGGGCATTAGTTTTATACCGGCGATCAAGCTGGCATAGCAGATCAACAAACCCTTCAGCAAGTGTAATGCTGCGCATGGCAACTGCCTGGCGCAATGTACTGCGGATTACGGTTAACGACGCAATTGGCGGAGCGTTCCGGAGAGACTCACGGAACTCTGCCCGCTGGTTGTGATTCCAGAATCGGTCAATACCCGTTTCTTCAAAAAGATTGTTCCATGTCTTACGGTCTATTTGCTGTCGCCCTTCCTCGATGCTTGCGGCCAGGGACGCAGGAAGGCCAAAAGCATTAGGGGCCATAATTTTGCTGTTAAACAGTGAAAACCCGCAAATTGCTGAGGCTTCGGCAATCAGCGTCATGCCGTCCAGAAATTTTTGCATAGCGGCATCACGACTACTGGCGAGTTGTTCGGTACGGGTACTCAACTTCAGTTCCGGCTGCGAATTCATGCTCATTTCACGATCCTTTTCCCACTGTTTTGGCTGAGAGATTTTCACTGGCCTATCCACCTCTCTCGTTAAAAAAATTCTCGTAGCGTCATATATAGTGAAGCCTTTACTAGTGACTAATGATGAAAAAGATTAGCACACAGATGTCGGGTGACCAACAACCCGCAACCCGTTAAGTGGCGATCGCATCCCCTGAATGCACAACCATTGCGCTACATGACTGATTAATAAGGGTTTTAGCCGCAATTACACTATGGGGGGTGCTATTTGAACGATGGGATTTACCGATAATTAAATCCCATAGTACATAAAGTGAGCTAAAAAAGGCCAATAAGCGTGACACCGTCACCTCGCGAGGTTTTTTTGTGGTAACTAGTTATTAGTAAAGGCATGACTAAATGTATAATGGGATAGTTGTTCGGGCCTCCTCTTTGGTCGTTATCACGGATGAGGGGCTGTTACGACTGATAGACAGTGATTGCACACATTGGGCTAAGGGCAACAAAATGACGGCGTCGCGAATTACACACCTAATAACGTCCTGTACCAAAGGTAAGCACTTCCAGTGCGGCTCCCGTGCGGAACTGAGCATCCGGGCCGGAGAGACACCTGAAGAGGCTATGGCCAGTTGGGCAGCGACCATAAGACGGTCGCAAAGTGCATCACCGGTACCCGCCCTATCGCTCTATACTGGGAATCACTGGTCAACGGCAAAAGAGATTTTACGGACGACGGAAAACCTGGAGTTGTGGGTGATCTCTGCCGGGTTGGGTTTTTTGAATAGTCGGGACCTCGTCGACGTATATGAAGCCACCTTTCATAATTTACCGTTCAGTCACCGCCATTGGTGGCGGGAATTAACAAATACATTCGGGAAGGAAAGATCGGAGAATTCCATAGGGACGTTAATGGAAGCCAGGCCTACTGATGATTACGTGATCGCTGCCTCCCCAGTTTATATCGCTGCGGTTGAGGACGATATCCTGGCAGGAGTAGGTAAACTAAATAATCCCATTGCCCAGTTGACCGTTGTAACATCTGGGGCATATTCTGGGGGGCTGGAACCCTATTTAATTCGTAGTGAATCCCGCATGATGCCGGAACTTTCAAGCAACATGGTATGTCTCAACATCAAACTCGCGCAATATATCATTAGTAGTCAACGCATTTAGTCTATGGCTGAAATAGATAAAACAGAGGGTTTTAGAATTGAAAGCGATTATCCATGTTAATTCGACAAATGACAGTATTACTATCCAGCTATGCGGAGTTGGCGCTACTGAGGTACAGGCCAGAGAGAAAGCATTTGGCAACGTAAATCGCGTTGTTAATGTCTCCAGTCAGCAGTATCAGGGCGGACAGTGTGTCACAGCATCTCAAGAATTTATAGATGCCTACAATGTAGAACCTGTTTGGGACTCACGATTTGATGAGACTGGTAAGGTTGTAAATAGCCTTAATGAAGACTCACATCAGTTTATTGTTGATTTTTTGGAAAGTCTGTTTATTGATGAAAATGGCGAACTGAATTGCCGTGTGAAATCTGTACAGAATGAAACTTCTGATAAAAAAAGATTAGTAAATGAGTCTTCGGCATTTAGACATGCTATGGATATCCACTATAAATATGCTTCAGCGATCAAACCTGATACTAGTCATTAACTCTCTTCCGCCTCGTTTTGTATCTCTTACTTCATAAAGGGGTTTGAGGGCCAATGGAACGAAAACGTACGCTAAGAAGGTAATTCATTGTTTAAATTAAAATTTAATTCTCTCAGTTCCCCCTTCAAAATATCCTCCGGTAGCGTGAACGTATAATGCCCCAGCATATTGATATGCCCGTGCATCAGTGGGGATAACCGGACGATATCTTCACCCCCGGTTTCTTCTCCATTCCTGCGCATCCAGCTCAGGGCTTCCTGCATATAAAGTGTGTTCCACAGTACCACTGCGTTAGTGACGAGGCCCAGTGCACCCAGTTGATCTTCCTGACCTTCACGATAGCGCTTTCTGATCTCACCGCGCTGCCCGTAGCAGATCGCCCTCGCCACAGCATGGCGGCCTTCTCCCCGGTTTAGCTGCGTCAGGATCCGCCGACGATAATCTTCATCATCAATATAATTTAGAAGGTACAGCGTCTTGTTGACGCGCCCCACTTCCATGATCGCCTGTGCCAACCCTGATGGGCGCGAGCTTTTCAGCAAGGGGTCGTCTCAGAATTCGGAAAATAAAGCACGCTAAGGCGTAGTCACCCCGTGACTCCCCCGCGCCGATGCAGCGAGCTTCGTTCCGTCTTGCAGTGACGCAATCAGCGGGCAGGAAACGTTCCCTTTCCGCGCATGGCAGGCGCACACCAGTTCAGACAGCACGGCCTCCATGCGTGCCAAGTCGGCCATCTTCTCGCGCACATCCTTGAGCTTGTGCTCGGCCAGGCCGCTGGCTTCCTCGCAATGGGTGCCATCCTCCAGCCGCAGTAGCTCGGCGATTTCGTCCAGGCTAAAGCCCAGCCGCTGGGCCGATTTCACGAACCGCACTCGTGTTACATCCGCCTCGCCATAGCGGCGAATGCTGCCATAGGGCTTGTCTGGCTCCGGCAGCAGGCCCTTGCGCTGGTAGAACCGGATGGTCTCCACATTGACCCCGGCCGCCTTGGCAAAAACGCCAATGGTCAGATTCTCAAAATTAATTTGCATATCGCTTGACTCCGTACATAACTACGGAAGTAAGCTTAAGCTATCCAAACCAAATTTGAAAGGACAAGCGTATGTCTGAACCACAAAAGTCTGAACCACAAAAGTCTGAACCACAAAAGTCTGAACCACAAAACGGGCGCGGCGCGCTCTTCGCCGGTGGGCTGGCCGCCATTCTTGCGTCGGCCTGCTGCCTGGGGCCGCTGGTTTTGATCGCCTTGGGGTTCAGCGGGGCATGGATCGGCAACCTGACGGTGCTGGAACCCTATCGCCCGATCTTCATCGGCGCAGCGCTGGTCGCGCTGTTTTTCGCCTGGCGGCGCATCTACCGCCCGGCGCAAGCCTGCAAACCGGGTGAGGTCTGCGCGATTCCCCAAGTGCGAGCTACTTACAAGCTCATTTTCTGGATCGTGGCCGCGCTGGTCCTGGTCTCGCTCGGATTTCCCTACGTCATGCCATTTTTCTATTAATCACAGGAGTTCATCATGAAAAAACTGTTTGCCGCCCTCGCCCTCGCTGCCGTTGTTGCCCCCGTGTGGGCCGCCACCCAGACCGTCACGCTGTCCGTGCCTGGCATGACCTGCGCCTCTTGCCCGATCACTGTCAAGCACGCGCTTTCCAAGGTTGAGGGCGTGAGCAAGACCGACGTAAGTTTCGACAAGCGCCAGGCCGTCGTCACCTTCGACGATGCCAAGACCAACGTCCAGAAGTTGACCAAGGCGACCGAGGACGCGGGCTATCCGTCCAGCCTCAAACGCTGATCCGTTAACCGAACTCGGGAGCGACACATGGGACTCATCACGCGCATCGCTGGCAAAACCGGCGCGCTCGGCAGCGTCGTTTCCGCGATGGGCTGCGCCGCCTGTTTTCCTGCCATCGCCAGCTTTGGCGCGGCCATCGGACTGGGCTTCTTGAGCCAGTACGAGGGGCTATTCATTGGCATCCTGCTGCCGATGTTCGCCGGCATCGCGTTACTCGCCAATGCTATCGCTTGGCTCAATCATCGACAGTGGCGACGCACGGCGCTCGGCACGATAGGCCCGATCTTGGTGCTGGCAGCGGTGTTTTTAATGCGGGCTTACGGCTGGCAGAGCGGTGGACTGCTCTATGTCGGCCTGGCCTTGATGGTTGGGGTGTCGGTCTGGGATTTCATCTCGCCAGCACATCGCCGCTGCGGGCCGGACAGCTGTGAATTGCCAGAACAACGTGGCTGACGGCAACAGCCGTAGCCACCACAGAAAAGGAAAAATACATGACCACCCTGAAAATCACCGGGATGACCTGCGACTCGTGCGCGGCTCACGTCAAGGAAGCCTTGGAGAAAGTGCCCGGCGTGCAATCGGCGCTGGTGTCCTATCCGAAGGGCACAGCGCAACTCGCCATTGAGGCGGGCACGTCATCGGATGCGCTGACTACCGCCGTGGCCGGACTGGGCTACGAGGCAACGCTTGCCGATGCGCCACCGACGGACAACCGCGCCGGCCTGCTCGACAAGATGCGCGGCTGGATAGGGGCCGCTGATAAGCCCAGTGGCAACGAACGCCCGTTGCAGGTCGTCGTCATTGGTAGCGGTGGAGCCGCGATGGCGGCAGCACTGAAGGCCGTCGAGCAAGGCGCGCAGGTCACGCTGATTGAGCGCGGCACCATCGGCGGCACCTGCGTCAACGTCGGTTGTGTGCCGTCCAAGATCATGATCCGCGCCGCCCACATCGCCCATCTGCGCCGGGAAAGCCCATTCGACGGCGGCATGCCACCCACACCGCCGACGATCTTGCGCGAGCGGCTGCTGGCCCAGCAGCAGGCCCGTGTCGAAGAACTCCGTCATGCCAAGTACGAAGGCATCCTGGACGGCAATTCAGCCATCACCGTTCTGCACGGTGAAGCGCGTTTCAAGGACGACCAGAGCCTTATCGTTAGTTTGAACGAGGGTGGCGAGCGCGTCGTGATGTTCGACCGCTGCCTGGTCGCCACGGGTGCCAGCCCGGCGGTCCCGCCGATTCCGGGCTTGAAAGAGTCACCCTACTGGACTTCCACCGAGGCCCTGGCGAGCGACACCATTCCCGAACGCCTTGCCGTAATCGGCTCGTCGGTGGTGGCGCTGGAGCTGGCGCAAGCCTTTGCCCGGCTGGGCAGCAAGGTCACGGCCCTGGCGCGCAATACCTTGTTCTTCCGTGAAGACCCGGCCATCGGCGAGGCGGTGACAGCCGCTTTCCGTGCCGAGGGCATCGAGGTGCTGGAGCACACGCAAGCCAGCCAGGTCGCCCATATGGACGGTGAATTCGTGCTGACCACCACGCACGGTGAATTGCGCGCCGACAAGCTGCTGGTCGCCACCGGCCGGACACCGAACACGCGCAGCCTGGCATTGGAAGCGGCGGGGGTAGCCGTCAATGCGCAGGGGGCCATCGTCATCGACAAGGGCATGCGCACCAGTAGCCCGAACATCTACGCGGCCGGCGACTGCACCGACCAGCCGCAGTTCGTCTATGTGGCGGCAGCGGCCGGCACTCGTGCGGCGATCAACATGACTGGCGGCGATGCGGCCCTGGACCTGACCGCAATGCCGGCCGTGGTGTTCACCGACCCGCAGGTCGCCACCGTGGGCTACAGCGAGGCGGAAGCACATCACGACGGGATCGAGACCGACAGTCGCCTGCTAACACTGGATAACGTGCCGCGTGCGCTTGCCAACTTCGACACACGCGGCTTCATCAAGCTGGTCATCGAGGAAGGTAGCGGACGGCTCATCGGCGTGCAAGCGGTGGCCCCGGAAGCGGGTGAACTGATCCAGACGGCGGTGCTCGCCATTCGCAACCGTATGACCGTGCAGGAACTGGCCGACCAATTGTTCCCCTACCTGACCATGGTCGAAGGGCTGAAGCTCGCGGCGCAGACCTTCAGCAAGGACGTGAAGCAGCTTTCGTGCTGCGCCGGATGAGGAAAAGGAGGTGTTCAATGAGCGCCTACACAGTGTCCCGGCTGGCCCTTGATGCCGGGGTGAGCGTGCATATCGTGCGCGACTACCTGCTGCGCGGATTGCTACGGCCGGTCGCGTACACCACGGGCGGCTACGGCTTGTTCGATGACACCGCGTTGCAACGGCTGCGCTTTGTACGGGCTGCCTTCGAAGCGGGTATCGGCCTGGACGCACTGGCGCGGCTGTGCCGGGCGCTGGATGCTGCGGACGGTGACGGTGCGTCTGCGCAGCTTGCCGTGTTGCGGCAACTCGTCGAGCGTCGGCGCGAGGCCCTGGCCAGCCTCGAAATGCAACTGGCCGCCATGCCAACCGAACCGGCACAGCACGCGGAGAGTCTGCCATGAACAGCCCAGAGCACTTGCCGTCTGAGACGCACAAACCGATCACCGGCTACTTGTGGGGCGCGCTGGCCGTGCTCACCTGTCCCTGCCATTTGCCGATTCTCGCCATTGTGCTAGCCGGCACGACGGCCGGCGCGTTCATCGGGGAGCACTGGGGTATTGCAGCCCTCACGCTGACCGGCTTGTTTGTCCTGTCTGTGACGCGGCTGCTGCGGGCCTTCAAGGGAAGATCATGACCGCTTCCCAGCCAGCCGAGAGTGGGCAGCTTTGAGCTTCGCTACCAATCTGGAGGAGTACCACCATGAACGCAAACGCCCCGAACACTGCCAGTTGCACCACCTGCTGCGTATGCTGCAAAGAAATTCCGCTCGATGCCGCCTTCACCCCGGAAGGCGCGGAATACGTCGAACATTTCTGCGGGCTGGATTGCTATGAACGCTTCCAGGCACGCGCCAAGGCCGCGACAGAATCTGACATTGCGCCTGTCCCTGGCGGTTCGCAGCCGTCAGATTGAGGCATACCCTAACTTGATGTCAGATGCCATGTGTCATTTTCAGAAGACGACTGCACCAGTTGATTGGGCGTAATGGCTGTTGTGCAGCCAGCTCCTGACAGTTCAATATCAGAAGTGATCTGCACCAATCTCGACTATGCTCAATACTCGTGTGCACCAAAGCGAGGTGAGCATGGCGACGGAGGCTCTGTTGCAAAGATTGGCGGCAGTCAGAGGTAGGCTGTCGCTCTGCGCCGATCAGGCGGCTGCTGCGAAATGGTGGTTGAGCATGCCCATGGCCTCCGTCAGCGCCGAGGGCCCAATGCCAAAAGCTCTCTCCACAAGGCGCACCTCGCCCCTGATGCCGGGCTGCAGGCACCAGGGGCGAGCCTGTCCTTTGCGCAGGGCTCGCATGACTTCGAATCCCTTGATCGTGGCATAGGCCGTGGGGATCGATTTGAAACCGCGCACCGGCTTGATCAGTATCTTGAGCTTTCCGTGATCGGCCTCGATCACGTTATTGAGATACTTCACCTGCCGGTGGGCCGTCTCCCGGTCCAGCTTTCCTTCGCGCTTCAATTCGGTGATCGCTGCACCATAGCTCGGCGCTTTGTCGGTATTGAGCGTGGCAGGCTTTTCCCAGTGCTTCAGGCCTCGCAGGGCCTTGCCCAGGAACCGCTTCGCTGCCTTGGCGCTGCGGGTCGGCGACAGGTAGAAATCGATCGTGTCGCCCCGCTTGTCGACTGCCCGGTACAGGTAGGTCCACTTGCCCCGCACCTTGACGTAGGTTTCATCCAGGCGCCAGCTCGGATCAAAGCCACGCCGCCAGAACCAGCGCAGCCGCTTCTCCATCTCCGGGGCGTAGCACTGGACCCAGCGATAGATCGTCGTATGGTCGACCGAAATGCCGCGTTCCGCCAGCATTTCCTCAAGGTCGCGATAGCTGATCGGATAGCGACAATACCAGCGCACCGCCCACAGGATCACATCACCCTGGAAATGGCGCCACTTGAAATCCGTCATCGTTCCGTCCGTCCAATCTCCGCCAAGCATGCTCAAGCTTCACGATTTTTGCAACAGAGCCCACACGAGTATTGAGCATAGTCGAGATTGGTGCAGATCACTTCTGATATTGAACTGTCAGGAGCTGGCTGCACAACAGCCATTACGCCCAATCAACTGGTGCAGTCGTCTTCTGAAAATGACATTTGGTATCTCTCATAAACGGATGTTTTTGAGAGAACTATCTTCGGCCTTCACACGCACGAAAGGCGGCGAAGCTCCGCCGTTAATCCGTCCGCCGGAGATCTCGCCCAGGCAGGCTGAAGGCCGAGCAAGCCTGACAGGCCCGAAAAGCCCGGCACGGGCGTCGGCGGCGATGACGGCGGCGGCATTATCCAGGGTTGATGATGGAAGTGGAGGATATCGACAACCTCTCGCGCAACCAAGACATCGCGGTCGGACTGCAAGTGATCTTGAAGCCACGGGCCCGTCCCACCCCGACATGGACCTCGATGCCCGAACGGACGTTAGATTTCGAGTTCTAGGCGTTCTGCGATGAAGGTTGGATCCCAGCCGGGATTGAAAGTGTCGACGTGGGTGAATCCGAGCCGCTCGTATAGGCCACGCAGGTTCGGGTGGCAGTCGAGCCGCAGCTTGGCGCACCCCTGCGTTCGCGCGGCATGGCGGCAAGCCTCGATCAGCGCGGAGCTGACACCCCGGCCCGCATGTGTCCGTCGCACCGCGAGCTTGTGCAGATATGCGGCCTCCCCCTTGAGGGCGTCGGGCCAGAACTCGGGATCCTCGGCCGACAAGGTGCAACAGCCGACGATGCCGTCGCTGCAACTCGCGACTAGGAGCTCGGATCTCAGGACGAAGGTCTCCGCGAATGTCCGGTCGATCCGCGCGACGTCCCAGGCGGGCGTTCCCTTGGCGGACATCCACGCCGCAGCGTCGTGCATCAGCCGCACAACCTCGTCGATATCACCCGAGCAGGCGACCCGAACGTTCGGAGGCTCCTCGCTGTCCATTCGCTCCCCTGGCGCGGTATGAACCGCCGCCTCATAGTGCAGTTTGATCCTGACGAGCCCAGCATGTCTGCGCCCACCTTCGCGGAACCTGACCAGGGTCCGCTAGCGGGCGGCCGGAAGGTGAATGCTAGGCATGATCTAACCCTCGGTCTCTGGCGTCGCGACTGCGAAATTTCGCGAGGGTTTCCGAGAAGGTGATTGCGCTTCGCAGATCTCCAGGCGCGTGGGTGCGGACGTAGTCAGCGCCATTGCCGATCGCGTGAAGTTCCGCCGCAAGGCTCGCTGGACCCAGATCCTTTACAGGAAGGCCAACGGTGGCGCCCAAGAAGGATTTCCGCGACACCGAGACCAATAGCGGAAGCCCCAACGCCGACTTCAGCTTTTGAAGGTTCGACAGCACGTGCAGCGATGTTTCCGGTGCGGGGCTCAAGAAAAATCCCATCCCCGGATCGAGGATGAGCCGGTCGGCAGCGACCCCGCTCCGTCGCAAGGCGGAAACCCGCGCCTCGAAGAACCGCACAATCTCGTCGAGCGCGTCTTCGGGTCGAAGGTGACCGGTGCGGGTGGCGATGCCATCCCGCTGCGCTGAGTGCATAACCACCAGCCTGCAGTCCGCCTCAGCAATATCGGGATAGAGCGCAGGGTCAGGAAATCCTTGGATATCGTTCAGGTAGCCCACGCCGCGCTTGAGCGCATAGCGCTGGGTTTCCGGTTGGAAGCTGTCGATTGAAACACGGTGCATCTGATCGGACAGGGCGTCTAAGAGCGGCGCAATACGTCTGATCTCATCGGCCGGCGATACAGGCCTCGCGTCCGGATGGCTGGCGGCCGGTCCGACATCCACGACGTCTGATCCGACTCGCAGCATTTCGATCGCCGCGGTGACAGCGCCGGCGGGGTCTAGCCGCCGGCTCTCATCGAAGAAGGAGTCCTCGGTGAGATTCAGAATGCCGAACACCGTCACCATGGCGTCGGCCTCCGCAGCGACTTCCACGATGGGGATCGGGCGAGCAAAAAGGCAGCAATTATGAGCCCCATACCTACAAAGCCCCACGCATCAAGCTTTTGCCCATGAAGCAACCAGGCAATGGCTGTAATTATGACGACGCCGAGTCCCGACCAGACTGCATAAGCAACACCGACAGGGATGGATTTCAGAACCAGAGCTAATCCGGCAGCACTATTACTCCCAAGGGTTCCAGCAGTTGCTCCTGTTGCCAGGCACAGATCTTGACTCCTTCGAGGTTGACCCGTCTGGGGTCGAGCCCATCCAGATCGGCAAAGGTTAGGTCACAGCCCCGCAGATTGACCTGTTGCCAACAGTCGCGGGAGAAGGTGCCGCGGCTGAGATCTGAGCCCATCAAGGAAGCGCCGCTGAGATTGGCATTGCTCCAGTTGTTTTCAAACAGCTCGCATTTTTCCAGGCATTGGCCACTCAAGTTGGTATAGGCCAGGTTGCAACCTGAGATATAAGCCGAGCAGAAGTACATCTTATGGCTGACTTGATTGTAGAAGCGGGCCCGGGAAAAGTTGGCGCCCTTGAGATCGCACTCCCTGAACTCTATGCCAAAGCAGTTGGCACCGCTGAAGTTGGCCAAAGACAGACGGCAGGCCTTGAAACTGGCATCGCGCAGATCGGCATAGCTGAAGTGACACCCTTCAACGGCGCCGCTTTCAATGAAACTGCAATCCTCGAAACTGGCATCCTGCAGCTGACAGTGGCTGAAGTCACACTGATAAAAGCGGCAGCGGCGAAAACGGCTGTCACTCAAATCCTGGCGTGAGAAATCCTCTTGCTGAAAAACTTTATCAATAATATCCATACGGCTTCCTTTAATCAGGGAGGGTGCTAACTCTTTCGGCGAGCTTTGCCTAGGCAGGCAAACATGGGGTTGGTTCGCGCCTTCCCAACAACCTTTGCAGGGGTATAGGAAGTATAAACCACCTTTTTGCTCCTCATCCGAAGTATCTTACCTGAAATTCCCTCACTCGTTTACCGCTCAAGCCCCAATTTTAACTGCCGGTCCAGCCTAAACCGCTCTAATAAGGTTCGATTTGGCGGTAAAATCTCTAGCCTGATAGCTCGAGAGATACAAACTGCCCCACCGCCCCGTTTAAAAGTTGGCAGTGTTGAGCAGTGTTGGATTTGGGGTCGTCAGTCAAAGAGACGACTCTGTGATGGATCGAACAGGCTGGGAGTCAGTGGCGGCGCTCGTTCTGGTGGCAGCTCACGCTGCTTGGCGGCATTCGCCTTGGCTGTTTTCTGTTTCAGATGCTTGAGAATCTGCTCAATGACCTTCGGATCTTCGATGCTGGCAATCACTTTGACGTGACCGCCGCAGTGTTCGCAGACTTCAATATCAATATTGAAGACTCGCTTGAGGCGTTGCATCCAGGTCATGGCGCGGTGGCGCTCTGCAGGACTCTTGTCACGCCAGTTAGTATCGAGACCTTCCGATTTGTCGGGCTTCTTGCCCCGCTTGGCGGGTGTTACTTGAACTCGGTGTTTGCTGTTCGGTGCAAAGACGCCGTGGAAGCGTGTGAGGTTGACTCGCGGCTTAGGTACCAACGCAGCGAGTTTGGCGATGAAGTCCAGCGGCTCGAAGATCACATGGGTGGTGCCATTGCGGTACGGAGTTTTGAGCTCGTAACGCACCTGCCCATTGGCGGTTAATGCCAGACGTTTTTCTGAAACCGCTGGCCGACTAATGTAGCGACACAAGCGCTCAAGCTTATCCCGCTGATGCGCTTCGGCCATCACACCGGCGTGTAGCGAGAAACCAGCATGGTTGGCTACTCGACTGCTTGAGTCGGCTTTATCCTCACGCCCTGGCAAGGTTTGCAGGGTGAAGACTTTGCGCCCTTGCTGGGGGCCGACGGCAATGCGATACGTAACCGAAGCACCATGTAATTGAGTCAGCGTATCGTCTTCGCCCTCTTCCAGTGTCAACCACGTATTCTCGGCATCACGCTCCAAAATCCCACGCTTTTCCATGCAGCGAGCGATGCGATGGCTGAGGGTGTGAGCGAGCGTATTCAGCTCATCGTAAGTGGGTGCCTTGACACGATGGAAGCGTTGCTTGCCATAGTCATCTTCGGCATAGACACCATCGAGAAACAGCATGTGGTAGTGGACATTGAGATTTAGCGCGGAGCCAAAGCGTTGGATAAGAGTCACTGAGCCAGTTTGTGCAGAGGCTTTGGTGTAACCGGCTTTTTTGATCAGATGAGTTGAGAGTGTACGATAGACGATACTCAAGACCTGGCCCATCAGCTGGGGATGGCGAGCCAGCAAAAAGCGTAGCTGGAAAGGAAAGCTGAGCACCCACTGGCGAATGGGCTCCTTGGGGAAGACTTCGTCTATCAGCAGCGCCGCACTCTCGGCCATCCGGCGGGCACCGCAGCTAGGGCAAAAGCCGCGTCGTTTACAGCTGAAGGCGACCAGACGCTCGTGATGACAATCCTCGCAGCGAACCCGCATGAAACCATACTCCAGACGGCCACATTGGAGGAGGTCGTTGAATTCTTGTTGGATGTAGCGAGGCAGGTGTTGACCTTGGGCTTCGAGTGAGGCTTTGAAGGCTGGGTAGTGCTGCTCAACCAGCTGGTAGAGCAGCGTCTGGTCGGGTTGGTGGCGTTCGTAACCGTTTGTTTGAGTGGGCGATTGACTCGCCGTGGCGTTCCTTGCCAGCGACATGGGTATCCTCCGCTGATACTGTGGTTATGTACAGTATCAGCGGCTTGCGTTCAGACGTCCAGTCTGGCCCTAGACATCGCTAAATGCTTAACCCGCAATAGCCCTCACGAGTTGTTATCAGCCACTACCGGTTGAGCGAGAAGGTTTTGGGTTCAGGGTGCTATTGCTCCACCAATCACAATACTGAAGCCCCAACTGTTATCAGTTGGGGCTTTTTCTTGTCTGTTTGCGGCGGTTGCGTTTTATCGGTAGTCGTCGAGCTCTGCACCATCCCACATAAGAGCTTAACGGTGCGATCTTCAACGCCATCACACAAAACTTTCTTTTTCACGCACAGTCAACTTATTGGATGTTTTATTAACAACCCAAAAGGAGATATTTAGCGGGCGGCCGGAAGGTGAATGCTAGGCATGATCTAACCCTCGGTCTCTGGCGTCGCGACTGCGAAATTTCGCGAGGGTTTCCGAGAAGGTGATTGCGCTTCGCAGATCTCCAGGCGCGTGGGTGCGGACGTAGTCAGCGCCATTGCCGATCGCGTGAAGTTCCGCCGCAAGGCTCGCTGGACCCAGATCCTTTACAGGAAGGCCAACGGTGGCGCCCAAGAAGGATTTCCGCGACACCGAGACCAATAGCGGAAGCCCCAACGCCGACTTCAGCTTTTGAAGGTTCGACAGCACGTGCAGCGATGTTTCCGGTGCGGGGCTCAAGAAAAATCCCATCCCCGGATCGAGGATGAGCCGGTCGGCAGCGACCCCGCTCCGTCGCAAGGCGGAAACCCGCGCCTCGAAGAACCGCACAATCTCGTCGAGCGCGTCTTCGGGTCGAAGGTGACCGGTGCGGGTGGCGATGCCATCCCGCTGCGCTGAGTGCATAACCACCAGCCTGCAGTCCGCCTCAGCAATATCGGGATAGAGCGCAGGGTCAGGAAATCCTTGGATATCGTTCAGGTAGCCCACGCCGCGCTTGAGCGCATAGCGCTGGGTTTCCGGTTGGAAGCTGTCGATTGAAACACGGTGCATCTGATCGGACAGGGCGTCTAAGAGCGGCGCAATACGTCTGATCTCATCGGCCGGCGATACAGGCCTCGCGTCCGGATGGCTGGCGGCCGGTCCGACATCCACGACGTCTGATCCGACTCGCAGCATTTCGATCGCCGCGGTGACAGCGCCGGCGGGGTCTAGCCGCCGGCTCTCATCGAAGAAGGAGTCCTCGGTGAGATTCAGAATGCCGAACACCGTCACCATGGCGTCGGCCTCCGCAGCGACTTCCACGATGGGGATCGGGCGAGCAAAAAGGCAGCAATTATGAGCCCCATACCTACAAAGCCCCACGCATCAAGCTTTTGCCCATGAAGCAACCAGGCAATGGCTGTAATTATGACGACGCCGAGTCCCGACCAGACTGCATAAGCAACACCGACAGGGATGGATTTCAGAACCAGAGAAAGAAAATAAAATGCGATGCCATAACCGATTATGACAACGGCGGAAGGGGCAAGCTTAGTAAAGCCCTCGCTAGATTTTAATGCGGATGTTGCGATTACTTCGCCAACTATTGCGATAACAAGAAAAAGCCAGCCTTTCATGATATATCTCCCAATTTGTGTAGGGCTTATTATGCACGCTTAAAAATAATAAAAGCAGACTTGACCTGATAGTTTGGCTGTGAGCAATTATGTGCTTAGTGCATCTAACGCTTGAGTTAAGCCGCGCCGCGAAGCGGCGTCGGCTTGAACGAATTGTTAGACATTATTTGCCGACTACCTTGGTGATCTCGCCTTTCACGTAGTGGACAAATTCTTCCAACTGATCTGCGCGCGAGGCCAAGCGATCTTCTTCTTGTCCAAGATAAGCCTGTCTAGCTTCAAGTATGACGGGCTGATACTGGGCCGGCAGGCGCTCCATTGCCCAGTCGGCAGCGACATCCTTCGGCGCGATTTTGCCGGTTACTGCGCTGTACCAAATGCGGGACAACGTAAGCACTACATTTCGCTCATCGCCAGCCCAGTCGGGCGGCGAGTTCCATAGCGTTAAGGTTTCATTTAGCGCCTCAAATAGATCCTGTTCAGGAACCGGATCAAAGAGTTCCTCCGCCGCTGGACCTACCAAGGCAACGCTATGTTCTCTTGCTTTTGTCAGCAAGATAGCCAGATCAATGTCGATCGTGGCTGGCTCGAAGATACCTGCAAGAATGTCATTGCGCTGCCATTCTCCAAATTGCAGTTCGCGCTTAGCTGGATAACGCCACGGAATGATGTCGTCGTGCACAACAATGGTGACTTCTACAGCGCGGAGAATCTCGCTCTCTCCAGGGGAAGCCGAAGTTTCCAAAAGGTCGTTGATCAAAGCTCGCCGCGTTGTTTCATCAAGCCTTACGGTCACCGTAACCAGCAAATCAATATCACTGTGTGGCTTCAGGCCGCCATCCACTGCGGAGCCGTACAAATGTACGGCCAGCAACGTCGGTTCGAGATGGCGCTCGATGACGCCAACTACCTCTGATAGTTGAGTCGATACTTCGGCGATCACCGCTTCCCTCATGATGTTTAACGCCCAGCTTCAGACGCGCGGAGGCCGTAAGGCCGTAGCGTCGGCTGGAAGCATTGGTTAGAGCATGAGCGATTTACTGTATTCATGGCTTTCGAAAAATTGTATCTGCACAGGTTGCTAGTACGACGTACACAATAGGCCCGAGCAGTATGAGCGCCGCCCAGCCCTGAGGAGAACTTGGCGCTTTACCCGCGTAGGTGACGATCTCCACCACCAGTAGCGCCCAGGCCGCAAGGAATATGGCGATGTTTCGCGGCCTTAACCAAGTGCGCTTCTGAGCCTTGTCTAGAAGATTCACCACGTCACTACCGTCAAAGAAGTGGTGGCCGCAGTGAGCGCAACGATGTGCATCTACGAAATTCTGGCGGCCACAGCGTGCGCAGTTCATTTTTGCTCTAACGCCCTAGCTAAGCCGACGGACAGCCCGCAGGGCTGGCCGGTCGGCTTGAGCGCCATGTTGGGCGACAACTGCCTTGCGCATTGCATACCTACGGAACATGACGCCTCCACGGGAGACATTTTGCTCCTCAACTACACTGAAACCATGCCGCAGGAAAAAGGGCTTGGCGACCAGACTGGCTTCTGTGAAGAGCGAAACACCTGGGAGGGCTTTCTCAACCTCACGGTACAGAACAGACGCGACGCCCCGACGCTCGGAACCCGGTGCGGTGTAAAGAAACTCGATGTGGCCGCTAAGCTCGTAAGAGATGAACCCGATAACCGCATCTCCCTCAATTGCTAGAAGAGTCTGTAGGCCAGATAAGCGAGCTGACCAAGCCTCTATATCTGCGGGACGCGGTGCCCACGCATTCCTTTGCGAAGCGTCATAGTGAGACGCTCCAAGTACATGAATAGACTCAGTAAATACGACTGCGATAGAGGCGACGTCAGATTCAGTGCAAGTGCGTACGTTCATATCGGTTTTCTTGTTGCCCAACGCCTGAGTTAAGCCGGAGCGCTTTGCGGCCGCGGCGTTGTGACAATTTTTCCGAACAACTCCGCGGCCGCGAAGCGATCTCGGCTTGAACGAATTGTTAGGTGGCGGTACTTGGGTCGATATCAAAGTGCATCACTTCTTCCCGTATGCCCAACTTTGTATAGAGAGCCACTGCGGGATCGTCACCGTAATCTGCTTGCACGTAGATCACATAAGCACCAAGCGCGTTGGCCTCATGCTTGAGGAGATTGATGAGCGCGGTGGCAATGCCTTGCCTCCGGTGCTCGCCGGAGACTGCGAGATCATAGATATAGATCTCACTACGCGCCTGCTCAAACTTTGGCAGAACGTAAGCCGCGAGAGCGCCAACAACCGCTTCTTGGTCGAAGGCAGCAAGCGCGATGAATGTCTTACTACGGAGCAAGTTCCCGAGGTAATCGGAGTCCGGCTGATGTTGGGAGTAGGTGGCTACGTCTCCGAACTCACGACCGAAAAGATCAAGAGCAGCCCTCATGGATTTGACTTGGTCAGGGCCGAGCCTACATGTGCGAATGATGCCCATACTTGAGCCACCTAACGTTTGACATGAGGGGCGGCCAAGGGCGCCAGCCCTTGGACGTCCCCCTCGATGGAAGGGTTAGGCATCACTGCGTGTTCGCTCGAATGCCTGGCGTGTTTGAACCATGTACACGGCTGGACCATCTGGGGTGGTTACGGTACCTTGCCTCTCAAACCCCGCTTTCTCGTAGCATCGGATCGCTCGCAAGTTGCTCGGCGACGGGTCCGTTTGGATCTTGGTGACCTCGGGATCATTGAACAGCAACTCAACCAGAGCTCGAACCAGCTTGGTTCCCAAGCCTTTGCCCAGTTGTGATGCATTCGCCAGTAACTGGTCTATTCCGCGTACTCCTGGATCGGTTTCTTCTTCCCACCATCCGTCCCCGCTTCCAAGAGCAACGTACGACTGGGCATACCCAATCGGCTCTCCATTCAGCATTGCAATGTATGGAGTGACGGACTCTTGCGCTAAAACGCTTGGCAAGTACTGTTCCTGTACGTCAGCAAGTGTCGGGCGTGCTTCTTCTCCGCCCCACCACTCGACGATATGAGATCGATTTAGCCACTCATAGAGCATCGCAAGGTCATGCTCAGTCATGAGGCGCAGTGTGACGGAATCGTTGCTGTTGGTCACGATGCTGTACTTTGTGATGCCTAACTTTGTTTTAGGGCGACTGCCCTGCTGCGTAACATCGTTGCTGCTCCATAACATCAAACATCGACCCACGGCGTAACGCGCTTGCTGCTTGGATGCCCGAGGCATAGACTGTACAAAAAAACAGTCATAACAAGCCATGAAAACCGCCACTGCGCCGTTACCACCGCTGCGTTCGGTCAAGGTTCTGGACCAGTTGCGTGAGCGCATACGCTACTTGCATTACAGTTTACGAACCGAACAGGCTTATGTCAACTGGGTTCGTGCCTTCATCCGTTTCCACGGTGTGCGTCACCCGGCAACCTTGGGCAGCAGCGAAGTCGAGGCATTTCTGTCCTGGCTGGCGAACGAGCGCAAGGTTTCGGTCTCCACGCATCGTCAGGCATTGGCGGCCTTGCTGTTCTTCTACGGCAAGGTGCTGTGCACGGATCTGCCCTGGCTTCAGGAGATCGGAAGACCTCGGCCGTCGCGGCGCTTGCCGGTGGTGCTGACCCCGGATGAAGTGGTTCGCATCCTCGGTTTTCTGGAAGGCGAGCATCGTTTGTTCGCCCAGCTTCTGTATGGAACGGGCATGCGGATCAGTGAGGGTTTGCAACTGCGGGTCAAGGATCTGGATTTCGATCACGGCACGATCATCGTGCGGGAGGGCAAGGGCTCCAAGGATCGGGCCTTGATGTTACCCGAGAGCTTGGCACCCAGCCTGCGCGAGCAGCTGTCGCGTGCACGGGCATGGTGGCTGAAGGACCAGGCCGAGGGCCGCAGCGGCGTTGCGCTTCCCGACGCCCTTGAGCGGAAGTATCCGCGCGCCGGGCATTCCTGGCCGTGGTTCTGGGTTTTTGCGCAGCACACGCATTCGACCGATCCACGGAGCGGTGTCGTGCGTCGCCATCACATGTATGACCAGACCTTTCAGCGCGCCTTCAAACGTGCCGTAGAACAAGCAGGCATCACGAAGCCCGCCACACCGCACACCCTCCGCCACTCGTTCGCGACGGCCTTGCTCCGCAGCGGTTACGACATTCGAACCGTGCAGGATCTGCTCGGCCATTCCGACGTCTCTACGACGATGATTTACACGCATGTGCTGAAAGTTGGCGGTGCCGGAGTGCGCTCACCGCTTGATGCGCTGCCGCCCCTCACTAGTGAGAGGTAGGGCAGCGCAAGTCAATCCTGGCGGATTCACTACCCCTGCGCGAAGGCCATCGGTGCCGCATCGAACGGCCGGTTGCGGAAAGTCCTCCCGGCACTGTTGCAAAGTTAGCGATGAGGCAGCCTTTTGTCTTATTCAAAGGCCTTACATTTCAAAAACTCTGCTTACCAGGCGCATTTCGCCCAGGGGATCACCATAATAAAATGCTGAGGCCTGGCCTTTGCGTAGTGCACGCATCACCTCAATACCTTTGATGGTGGCGTAAGCCGTCTTCATGGATTTAAATCCCAGCGTGGCGCCGATTATCCGTTTCAGTTTGCCATGATCGCATTCAATCACGTTGTTCCGGTACTTAATCTGTCGGTGTTCAACGTCAGACGGGCACCGGCCTTCGCGTTTGAGCAGAGCAAGCGCGCGACCATAGGCGGGCGCTTTATCCGTGTTGATGAATCGCGGGATCTGCCACTTCTTCACGTTGTTGAGGATTTTACCCAGAAACCGGTATGCAGCTTTGCTGTTACGACGGGAGGAGAGATAAAAATCGACAGTGCGGCCCCGGCTGTCGACGGCCCGGTACAGATACGCCCAGCGGCCATTGACCTTCACGTAGGTTTCATCCATGTGCCACGGGCAAAGATCGGAAGGGTTACGCCAGTACCAGCGCAGCCGTTTTTCCATTTCAGGCGCATAACGCTGAACCCAGCGGTAAATCGTGGAGTGATCGACATTCACTCCGCGTTCAGCCAGCATCTCCTGCAGCTCACGGTAACTGATGCCGTATTTGCAGTACCAGCGTACGGCCCACAGAATGATGTCACGCTGAAAATGCCGGCCTTTGAATGGGTTCATGTGCAGCTCCATCAGCAAAAGGGGATGATAAGTTTATCACCACCGACTATTTGCAACAGTGCCGTGGAAGCTTATATCGAACGCGTCAGCCGGGCCAACCGCTTTGAATATGGCAAAGTGCGGGTCGCAGGCTGCGTCGGCTGGGCGCTATGCGCCTCGATAACCGGCGTGCTGTTCGGCATCGATCCCAATATCACCTTCTGGATCGCCTCCGGCTTTGCGCTGGTGCTCGGTCTGCTGCTCTGGCTGTCGCGGCCGGAAAGCAGCAACAGCGCCCAGGTTATCGAGGCGCTGGGCGCCAATCGCCAGGCCTTTTCGCTGCGTACGGCGGCAGAGCTGCTGCGTATGCCGCGCTTCTGGGGCTTTATCGTCTATGTGGTGGGTGTCGCCAGCGTCTACGACGTGTTTGACCAGCAGTTCGCCAACTTTTTCAAAAGCTTTTTCGCCAGTCCGCAGCGCGGTACCGAAGTGTTTGGCTTCGTCACCACCGGCGGCGAGTTGCTCAACGCGCTGATCATGTTCTGCGCGCCGGCCATCGTTAACCGCATCGGCGCCAAAAACGCCCTGCTGACCGCGGGGATGATCATGTCGGTGCGTATTCTCGGGTCGTCCTTCGCCTCATCGGCAGTCGAGGTGGTGATCCTCAAGATGCTGCATATGTTTGAGATCCCCTTCCTGCTGGTGGGAACTTTTAAATATATCTCTTCCGCCTTTAACCCGCGCCTCTCGGCCACCCTGTTCCTGATCGGTTTTAATCTGTCAAAACAGCTGTCCGGGGTGGTGCTTTCCGCCTGGGTGGGCCGGATGTACGACACCGTCGGCTTCCATCAGGCCTATCTGATCCTCGGCTGCATAACCCTGAGCTTCACCCTGCTCTCGTTCGTCACCCTACGCGGCGGCAACCGTCTGCTGCCGACCGCAGAGACGCAGAGCCCCGCCTGACTCCAGCGCCCCCGTCAGGGATGACGGGCTTCACTCGACAATCCGCGTCTCCCCGCCGCGATTCTCCAGCGCATAGCGCTGACAAGGCGCCCCGGCGGCGATAAGCTCCGCCAGCTCCGCCGAGTGGCTGGTCAGCCAGATCTGGCTGTAGCGCGAGGCCTCGATAATCAGCCGGGCCAGCGCGGGCAACATGTCGCGATGCAGGCTGTTCTCCGGTTCATTGATCGCCAGAAACGCCGGCGGGCGCGGACTGAGCAGCGCGACGGCGAGGCACAAAAAGCGCAGCGTACCGTCGGACATCTCCGCCGCCAGCAGCGGGCGGCGGATCCCTTCGCGACGCATTTTCAGAGCGAAACGCGAGTGCTCGTTTTCACAATAAAACTGGCAGCCGGGAAAGGCGTCGGCAAGGATTTCATGCAAAATCTCCTCCGCGCCGATCTCGACAATGGTCTGAAAGGCGGCGGCGAGATTCTGGCCATCGCTGTCGAGGACTGGCGAACGGTAACCCACGGCCGGCTGACGCAGTGGCGAATGACGGCCAATCGCGAATTCATGATAAAACCGCCAACGGCGCAGCGTCTCCCGCACTCGCGATACTTCGGGAAAACGGTGCGGCTCGCCAAGCTGACCGAACACCGACTCATTTTCATAAATACTCTCGGTGAAAGTACTTTTCTCCCCGGTGACATCGACGAGAAACGCCGCCTGATTCTTGCGCTGCAGTACGCGGGAGGAAGGCCGGCGGGAGTAGCCGGCCAGCCAGATATTCTCTTCTTTAACGATAGGATCGAGCATGAATTGCGTCGGATAGGGCAATTTTTCAGGGAAGCCTATCTGCAGTTCATAATCGAAGCTGTCGGTCCGGCAGGCGATTTGCAGCCGGCGGGGGTGACGATCGAGGGGCGAACGCTCCCCGGACCACATCATATTCTCCAGACCGCCCTCTTCGCTGATAAACCCCGAAAGCCTGCCCTCAGCGGCAGCGGTCAGCAGGTGGATGGCGTTATAAATATTGGATTTACCGCAGCCGTTAGGGCCGAAGACAATGTTCAGCGGCCCGAGCTCCAGCGCGATATCCTTTACTGAGCGAAAATTTTGAATACGAATGTACTGAATCATTATGCGTCCGGCCCTGGAAATAGAAGGCTGCCACAGTAGCACAGCGGCGCCCGGCATACCCTCTTACGCCCCCTTTCGGGCAGGGTTTAACAGAACATTTTTTTCATTCCACGGGTCAGGGCGACCCGCGTCAGCTTATCGCTATCCTGATGGGCGTCGCTGAAAACGCCAAAAAAATAGCGTTCATCGTCAATGGTTTGGCTAACAATTCGGTAGCTCAACGATTGCCCGGATAGCGCACCGTACTGCGCAGGCGTCACCGAGACTTCGGTCGCGTCATCGGCGACGCTGACCAACAGCCCGTCCGCCTTACCGCCCACCAGCATGACCTTAATTATCGGGTGCACCAGTTCCTCCCGGGATGGCATATAGCGTTGGCGAACCGCAGGGACCGGCGGGCGTGGTGATCGGCAAACAGCGACGCCCGACAGAGTGCGGTATTTAGTACTTTCTTATAGTTCATCACGGCCTTGAGTCAAAAAATAGCGTGCTTAGGCAGGGCTAGATATTGATTATTCGAAATAAAAGATGAAAAATGATGAAGGAAAAAAGAGGAATTGTGAATCAGCAAAACGCCGGGTTATTCTTATTTGTCGCTTCTTTACTCGCCTTTATCGGCCCTCACTCAAGGATGTATTGTGGTTATGCGTTATATTCGCCTGTGTATTATCTCCCTGTTAGCCACCCTGCCGCTGGCGGTACACGCCAGCCCGCAGCCGCTTGAGCAAATTAAACTAAGCGAAAGCCAGCTGTCGGGCCGCGTAGGCATGATAGAAATGGATCTGGCCAGCGGCCGCACGCTGACCGCCTGGCGCGCCGATGAACGCTTTCCCATGATGAGCACCTTTAAAGTAGTGCTCTGCGGCGCAGTGCTGGCGCGGGTGGATGCCGGTGACGAACAGCTGGAGCGAAAGATCCACTATCGCCAGCAGGATCTGGTGGACTACTCGCCGGTCAGCGAAAAACACCTTGCCGACGGCATGACGGTCGGCGAACTCTGCGCCGCCGCCATTACCATGAGCGATAACAGCGCCGCCAATCTGCTACTGGCCACCGTCGGCGGCCCCGCAGGATTGACTGCCTTTTTGCGCCAGATCGGCGACAACGTCACCCGCCTTGACCGCTGGGAAACGGAACTGAATGAGGCGCTTCCCGGCGACGCCCGCGACACCACTACCCCGGCCAGCATGGCCGCGACCCTGCGCAAGCTGCTGACCAGCCAGCGTCTGAGCGCCCGTTCGCAACGGCAGCTGCTGCAGTGGATGGTGGACGATCGGGTCGCCGGACCGTTGATCCGCTCCGTGCTGCCGGCGGGCTGGTTTATCGCCGATAAGACCGGAGCTAGCAAGCGGGGTGCGCGCGGGATTGTCGCCCTGCTTGGCCCGAATAACAAAGCAGAGCGCATTGTGGTGATTTATCTGCGGGATACCCCGGCGAGCATGGCCGAGCGAAATCAGCAAATCGCCGGGATCGGCGCGGCGCTGATCGAGCACTGGCAACGCTAACCCGGCGGTGGCCGCGCGCGTTATCCGGCCCGCAGCACCTCGCAGGCGTGCCGGGCGATATGACTGGCGGCGGCATCGGAAAGATGCCGGTCGGTAATGATGGTGGTGAACCGGGTCAAAGGTAACGCCATAAACGTGGCCACCTGATTGTATTTCGAACTGTCGCACAGCAGGATGCTTCTCGCGCTGACCTGGCTGACGGTCTCCTTGACGGTAACCTTGTTCTCATCAGGGGTGAATATCCCGCGACTGTCCCAGCCGCTGGCGGAGATAAAGGCCGTATCGATAGCCAGGTGGCGTAACGTACGCGCCGCCGATTCGCCCACGCAGGAGCGGTTCTCCCGGCACAGAGTGCCGCCGGTGTGGATCACGCCGCACTGGCTGGCATCGATCAGCAGCTGGGTTATCTCAAAATCATTGGTGACCACCTGGAGATCGTTCCGGTCGAGGATCGCCCGCGCCAGCGCCAGGGTGGTAGTCCCGGCATCCAGATAGATGCAACTGTTTTTAGCGATATGACTCGCCGCCAGCGCGCCGATCGCCTGTTTCTCCTCACTCTGCAGCGTGCTTTTCACCAGATGACTGGGTTCCGCAGCCAGCCGGCTGACGGCGCGCACGCCGCCCGAGACGCTGACCAGCAGCCCCTGCTCCTCCAGTTTACTGACGTCCCGACGGATGGTCATATGGGACACGCCGAGGATCTCCGTCAGCTCGTTAATGCTTACCGCCCCACGCTGCTCCACCAGGGCTAAAATACGCTGATGTCGTTCTATTGGAATCACCGCTCTCCCCTTACCATTTTTTCACACCAGGCGTCACCACCCAGGCTACGGCCCTGGCGACACCCGGTGTTGTTATCGCGCTTTGCCGCTGTTTTTAGGCTATTTTAGGGCAAGAATCGCCGTTGTGCAGCCTCTTTCCGCCTGTGAATTTTTTATATTCATGTGGGTTATTCGTGATAACTCTCACATAAATTCACATGATAACGCTTTATTCTATCATTAAATCACATTAATTAACTAATGTTCACAAGGAGACCAGCATGGCTGCACACACTAACGTCTGCGTGATTGGACTGGGTTCAATGGGCATGGGCGCCGCCCGCGCCTGCCTGCAGGCGGGCCTGAACACCTGGGGCGTTGACATCAATCCCGACAACTGTCGCGCACTGCTGGCGGCGGGCGCCAATGGCGCGGGCCCCAGCGCGGTGCCGTTCGCCGCGGAACTGGATGCAGTTGTGCTGCTGGTGGTCAATGCCGCCCAGGTGCGGGGGATCCTGTTCGGCGAGAGCGGCCTCGCCGCCCATCTGAAGCCGGGCACCGTCGTGATGGTGTCGTCCACCATCGCTTCCGCCGATGCTCAGGCCATTGCCGAGGCGCTGGCGGAGTACCAGCTATTGATGCTCGACGCGCCGGTATCGGGCGGCGCCGTGAAAGCGGCCGCCGGCGACATGACGGTGATGGCCTCCGGGAGCGATGCCGCCTTTGCCCGCCTCGCGCCGGTGCTGGACGCCGTGGCCGGCAAAGTCTACCGCATAGGGAGCGACATTGGTCTTGGCTCGACGGTAAAAATTATCCATCAGCTGCTGGCCGGGGTGCACATCGCCGTTGCCGCCGAAGCGATGGCGCTTGCCGCCCGCGCCGGGATCCCACTCGAAACGATGTATGACGTGGTCACCCACGCGGCGGGTAATTCATGGATGTTTGAGAATCGCATGCAGCACGTCCTGGATGGCGATTACTCGCCAAAATCCGCTGTCGATATTTTTGTCAAAGATCTCGGGCTGGTGAATGACACTGCCCGGGCGCTGACCTTCCCGCTGCCGCTCGCTACCACCGCGCTGAATATGTTCACCTCCGCCAGTAATGCCGGATTCGGTCGGGAAGATGACAGCGCGGTGATCAAGATTTTCAACGGCATCACCCTGCCGGGCCATAAACAGTGAGGAGAGACAACATGCAGCTTGGTGTCATTGCCGATGACTTCACCGGCGCCACGGATATTGCCAGCTTCCTCGTGCGCAACGGCATGCCGACGGTGCAACTGAATGGCGTGCCGACCCGCGATCTTCCGCTGACCAGCGAGGCGGTGGTCATCAGCCTGAAAACTCGCTCCTGCCCGGCGGAAATGGCCGTCAGCCAGTCGCTGGCGGCCCTGCGCTGGCTGCAGGCCCAGGGCTGTCAGCAGTTTTATTTCAAGTACTGTTCCACTTTCGACAGCACCGCGCAGGGCAACATTGGCCCGGTGCTGGATGCCCTGCTGGCCGAGCTGGGTGAGACGCGGACGGTGATTTCCCCGGCGCTGCCGGTTAACGGCCGCACGGTCTATCAGGGATATCTGTTCGTCGGCGAGCAACTGCTGAATGAGTCCGGGATGCGCCACCATCCGGTGACGCCGATGGAGGATGCGCACCTGGGCCGCTTAATTGAGCGCCAGGGGCGCGGAAAAGCCGCGCTGATTGCCTGGCCGATTGTCGACCGGGGGCCGGAGGCGGTCGCCGCCGCGCTGGCGGCAGTCAACGATCCGGCGGTGCGCTATGTGGTGCTCGACGCCCTCAGCGAACAGGATCTGCTCACCCAGGGCGTGGCGCTGCGGGAGATGAAGCTGGTCTCCGGCGGTTCCGGCCTCGCCATCGGCCTCGCCCGCGACTTGGCGCAGCGCCATGGCGCCCGGGGTGAAAGCGCTCAGGCCGGCATGCCGCTGGTCGGCCCGGCGGTGGTGCTCTCGGGCTCCTGCTCGGTGATGACCAACAGCCAGGTGGCGGCCTATCGTCAACAGGCCCCCGCCCGCGCCGTCGACTTAAGCGCCTGCTTTACCGATCTGGAGAGCTACGTCAGGACGCTGACTGACTGGGTGGACGCGCAGCGCGATGCGCCGCTGGCGCCGATGATCTATGCCACCACCGAGCCGCAAACGCTGCAGCGGATCCAGGCGCAGTATGGCGACAAGGCCAGCAGCGAACGGGTGGAACAGCTGTTTGCCGCTCTTGCCGCCGCCCTGAAGGCGAAAGGATTTACCCGCTTTATTGTGGCCGGAGGGGAAACGTCGAGCATTGTGGCGCAGACCCTGGGGGTTGAGGCGTTCCATATTGGGCCGACCATCTCCCCTGGCGTGCCCTGGGTGCGTGACACCCGCCAGCCGCTCTCCCTGGCGCTGAAGTCAGGTAACTTCGGCGATATCCAGTTCTTTGCCCGTGCCCAGCAGGAGTTTCGTCATGACTGAGCAACAACTGCGAGAGGAAATGGTGCAGATTGGCGCCTCGTTATTTAGCCGCGGCTATGCCACCGGCTCCGCTGGCAATCTGTCGCTGCTGCTGCCGGACGGCAACCTGCTGGCGACGCCGACCGGCGCCTGCCTCGGCGAACTGCAGGCTCAGCGGTTGTCGGTGGTGACGCTGCAAGGAGAATGGATCTCCGGCGACAAACCGTCGAAAGAGGTCACTTTTCACCGGGCAGTCTATTTGCACAACCCGGCCTGCAAGGCGATCGTCCACTTGCACAGCCACTATCTGACCGCGCTCTCCTGCCTGCAGGGGCTCGATCCGCACAACTGTATCCGCCCCTTTACCCCCTATGTGGTGATGCGCGTCGGCGACGTCCCGGTGGTTCCCTACTACCGGCCGGGCGATGACCGTATTGCCCAGGCGCTGGCCGGGCTGGCGCCCCGCTATAACGCCTTTTTACTGGCCAACCACGGACCGGTGGTTACTGGCTCATCGCTGCGCGAAGCCACCAACAATACCGAGGAACTGGAAGAGACCGCACGGCTGATATTTACCCTCGGCAACCGCGAGATCCGCTACCTGACCGCTGACGAAGTAAAAGAACTGAGATAAAACCATGCCAAAATTCGCTGCAAATTTATCCATGCTGTTTACCGAACTGCCGTTCCTGGAACGCTTTGCCGCCGCTGCCCGGGCGGGATTTGAAGCCGTTGAGTTTCTGTTTCCCTATGAGTATGCCGCCGGGGAAATCAGACAGCGCCTGCAGGAGAACCAGCTGCAGCTGGTGCTGTTCAATACCCCACCCGGCGACGTCAACGCCGGAGAATGGGGGCTCGCCGCCATCCCCGGGAGAAGCGCGGAGGCCCGACGCGATATTGAGCTGGCGCTGGAGTATGCCTGCCAGCTCGGTTGCCCGCAGGTGCATATCATGGCCGGCGTGGTGCCGCCGGGAGCGGATCGCGCAGCCTGCGAGGCCGTGCTTATCGATAATCTGCGCTACGCGGCGGAGTGCTTTGCCCGCCACGACAAGCGGATACTCATCGAAGCGCTGAATCCGCAGACCAAACCGGGCTATCTCTACCACAGTCAATATCAGACGCTGGCGATGGTGAAACGGGTCGACAGGCCGAACCTGGCGGTGCAGTTAGATCTGTTTCACGCGCAGAAGGTGGACGGCAATTTAAGCCATCTTATTACCGAATATGCCGGCCAGTATCGCCATATTCAGATTGCCTCCCTGCCCGACCGTCATGAACCGGATGAGGGCGAAAGGCACTGTTGCAAAGTTAGCGATGAGGCAGCCTTTTGTCTTATTCAAAGGCCTTACATTTCAAAAACTCTGCTTACCAGGCGCATTTCGCCCAGGGGATCACCATAATAAAATGCTGAGGCCTGGCCTTTGCGTAGTGCACGCATCACCTCAATACCTTTGATGGTGGCGTAAGCCGTCTTCATGGATTTAAATCCCAGCGTGGCGCCGATTATCCGTTTCAGTTTGCCATGATCGCATTCAATCACGTTGTTCCGGTACTTAATCTGTCGGTGTTCAACGTCAGACGGGCACCGGCCTTCGCGTTTGAGCAGAGCAAGCGCGCGACCATAGGCGGGCGCTTTATCCGTGTTGATGAATCGCGGGATCTGCCACTTCTTCACGTTGTTGAGGATTTTACCCAGAAACCGGTATGCAGCTTTGCTGTTACGACGGGAGGAGAGATAAAAATCGACAGTGCGGCCCCGGCTGTCGACGGCCCGGTACAGATACGCCCAGCGGCCATTGACCTTCACGTAGGTTTCATCCATGTGCCACGGGCAAAGATCGGAAGGGTTACGCCAGTACCAGCGCAGCCGTTTTTCCATTTCAGGCGCATAACGCTGAACCCAGCGGTAAATCGTGGAGTGATCGACATTCACTCCGCGTTCAGCCAGCATCTCCTGCAGCTCACGGTAACTGATGCCGTATTTGCAGTACCAGCGTACGGCCCACAGAATGATGTCACGCTGAAAATGCCGGCCTTTGAATGGGTTCATGTGCAGCTCCATCAGCAAAAGGGGATGATAAGTTTATCACCACCGACTATTTGCAACAGTGCCGCTTAAAACGCTTAACGAATGGAAGGGACTTCCCCTGGATATGCGCCTGATTAACTTTCGTGCAATCATAGGATAAACATTGACCCAGAGGGATTCGTTATGACCATCACCACTGTCGGTATCGATCTTGCTAAAAATGTGTTTGCTGTTCACTGCATTGACCAAAATGGTAAAGCTGTTCTGGTTAAACCCAAGGTGTCGCGTGCAGCACTTTCTGAACTCATCGCAGGTTTACCTCCCTGTGTCATTGGAATGGAAGCCTGCTCGGGTGCCCACTATTGGGCAAGATTATTCAGGCAGTATGGCCATGATGTCCGGTTGATGGCTCCGAAATTTGTCTCACCCTATCGCATGGCGGGTAAGACCGGGAAAAATGATGCAGCTGATGCAATAGCTATTTGTGAGGCAGTGCAGCGGCCGCATATGCGCTTTGTACCAGTCAAAGACGAAAGCCAGCAGGCAATGCAATGCTTACATCGGACAAGACAGGGATTTATCCAGGAAAGAACAGCAACGTATAACCGTCTTCGGGGCCTGATATCTGAATTCGGGGTTATTGCCCCACAAAGCACTGATGCTCTGCGTCATGTTGTTTCTGACCAGAAGGAAACTCTGCCAGTACAGGTTAGGCTGTACATTGATGATCTATTGACACATGTCACTAATATTGAAGAGAAAATCGCCGAATATGACAGGGTATTATCTCGTGTGGCCAAAACAGATCATCGCAGCCAGCAGTTAATGGAACTGAAAGGTGTTGGGCCCACCACAGCGAGTGCGCTGGTCGCCAGTATTGGCAATGCCCATGATTTTAAGAACGGGCGCCAACTGGCAGCCTGGTTGGGGCTAACGCCATCACAATACAGTAGTGGCGGAAAATCAAAGCTTGGCAGGATAACAAAAGCGGGTGATGCCTATCTGCGAACCCTACTGGTCCAGGGAGCCCGTTCTGTAATGGTAGGGGCAGAGAATAGAACGGACCCGTTTAGCCGTTGGGTCTGCTCGTTGATTGGTAGGCGGGGATACTGGCGTGCTGTCGTTGCAATCGCCGCCAAGAATGCGAGGTTGTGCTGGGCATCATTACATTACGGCGATGACTTCAGACTGTATTCAACAACATGAAAAATTTAACTGAGTAGTAACTGAACTGTAAATTGTTGATGGTAAAGGGTTAGACCCCCGTGAGAAGTATCTGCATATCCTACTGGATATCACTATCCGATTAACGAAGGAGGATCTCACGAGCGTCTTTCATCAGGGTCCGAATCACTAGCGATTCAGCATGACCGTTTATAGTAGCGCAGTCTTATCCCTTGCCTTTCATTGATGAACAGACAGAAATTAAAAACCGGCGTTGACTGTTCGGGGAAGCCCTTATAGTACAATAATTCTCTATATCCAAACTGACCCCATGTTGTCCGCATCATTAAAACCGCGGGTTTGCCGCTGACTCTGGCAGATATGGGGCTGAAACAATTCCGTGAGGAGGAGTGGCGTAAAGTTGCCGAAATCGCCTGCGCCGAAGGCGATACCATGGGCAATATGCCTATGGCGGTCAGTGCCGATGATGTCTATCAGGCAATGATCGCAGCCAATGCCATGGCCGAACGCTATAGCCACCAGAACTGACAAGATACAAAGGATGCAACCTCTCTCCCGAAAGCGAGGGGTTGCATCTTCCCTTGCGCAAGATCAAAACGATAAGTTACATTTTTGTTGGTCAATGCTGTTTTTAAGTTTTTTAAAAACAAAGAATTAACAAAAAAGGATTAAAAATCACCGAGACGGCTGCCGCGATCAAGATCACACAAATGTCGCCATTTAAAGCGTAGAAAGGTTTGAGCTTTTTCTTGCCACTCGCCTCTGGGGGGCAAAACCCACGATAACTTCAAACATTTTCACCCGATGCCAGGAGTTGGCATCAATACCCTATTACTTGCAACGCTGGGAGGAACACATGACATATGCAACGATCAATCCCTTCACGGGAGAGCTCATCAAAGAATTTCCCAATGCCACTGATGCCGAAGTCACAGAGGCAATTGAATCGGCCCACCAGGCCTTTTTGAGTTGGCGCAATACCTCTTTTGCCAACAAGGCTGAAATACTCAATCGGGCTGCAGCCCTGCTCAGAGACAGCAAGCGCCGCTATGCAGAGCTGCTGACCCTAGAGATGGGTAAAGTCATTGGAGAGGCCGAGGCCGAAGTAGAACTGTCGGCGCAGATCCTCGAATACTATGCCGAGCATGCCGAGAGACTGCTGGCACCGCAGAAACTGCCTGTGGCCGATCCCGCCGAAGGGGAAGCGCTGCTGGTCAATGAACCTCTTGGGGTCTTGCTGGCCATTGAACCCTGGAACTTCCCCTATTACCAGATAGCCAGGATCTTGGCTCCGCAACTTTCTGCCGGCAACACCCTGCTGCTGAAACACGCTTCCAATGTGCCTCAGTGCGCCGCCGCTTTTGAGAGCCTGATGCGGGATGCCGGACTGCCACAGGGCGCCTTCCAGAACCTGTATGCTACCCGGGATCAAGTCGAGCAGATCATCAACTCACCCAAGGTACATGGCGTGGCTCTGACCGGCTCTGAAGGTGCAGGCGCCGTTATTGCCTCTCAGGCCGGTAAGGCGCTGAAAAAATCCACTCTGGAGCTGGGCGGCTCTGACGCCTTTATCGTGCTGGAAGATGCCGAGCTTGAGAAAACCATAGATTGGGCGGTATTCGGCCGTCACTGGAATGCCGGTCAGGTATGTGTTTCATCCAAACGGATGATCCTGGTGGAAGCCATTTATGACAAGTTTATGGAAGGCTATACCAAAGGCGTAGCCGCGCTTAAAGCCGGTGACCCTATGGATCCGAACACGACTCTGGCGCCCCTGTCTTCCCAGGGTGCTGCCGATGAAGTGAAGCAGAAAATTCGTGAAGCGGTTGAGCATGGTGCCACAGCTACCGAAGTTGGTCCCAAAGTGCCGGAGCAAGGCGCTTTTGTACAGCCGACCATACTTACCAATGTGACCCCGGACAACCCGGCTTACTATTGGGAGTTCTTCGGCCCTGTCTCCATGATCCTCAAGGCAAAGGATGAACAGGAAGCGATTGCCATTGCCAACGATTCGCCCTTCGGCCTCGGTGGCTCTGTGTTCACCGCCGATGAACAGCGCGGTCTGGCGGTAGCCAAGCAAGTCTCTACCGGGATGATGTTCGTCAACCACCCCACCATGGTTAAGGCTGATTTGCCCTTTGGCGGCATCCGCCGCTCCGGCTATGGTCGTGAACTGATCGACTTAGGCCTGAAAGAGTTCGTCAACCACAAGTTGATCAACGTGGTGGATATCAACGCTCCCTTCTGATCGCGCTTGAAGCATATTTAGTTCGATAAAGACCCGAGCACCTGGCCGGGTCTTTTATCGCCACAGGGCTTTGTTGAATAAATCGAACTTTTGCTGAGTTGAAGGATCAGATCACGCATCCTCCCGACAACACAGACCATTCCGTGGCAAAGCAAAAGTTCAGAATCACCAACTGGTCCACCTACAACAAAGCTCTCATCAACCGTGGCTCCCTCACTTTCTGGCTGGATGATGAGGCGATTCAGGCCTGGTATGAGTCGGCAACGCCTTCATCACGAGGAAGGCCCCAGCGCTATTCTGATCTCGCCATCACCACCGTTCTGGTGATTAAACGCGTATTCCGGCTGACCCTGCGGGCTGCGCAGGGTTTTATTGATTCCATTTTTGCCCTGATGAACGTTCCGTTGCGCTGCCCGGATTACACCAGTGTCAGTAAGCGGGCAAAGTCGGTTAATGTCAGTTTCAAAACGTCCACCCGGGGTGAAATCGCACACCTGGTGATTGATTCCACCGGGCTGAAGGTCTTTGGTGAAGGCGAATGGAAAGTCAGAAAGCACGGCAAAGAGCGCCGTCGTATCTGGCGAAAGTTGCATCTTGCTGTTGACAGCAACACACATGAAGTTGTCTGTGCAGACCTGTCGCTGAATAACGTCACGGACTCAGAAGCCTTCCCGGGCCTTATCCGGCAGACTCACAGAAAAATCAGGGCAGCCGCGGCAGACGGGGCTTACGATACCCGGCTCTGTCACGATGAACTGCGCCGCAAAAAAATCAGCACGCTTATTCCTCCCCGAAAAGGAGCAGGTTACTGGCCCGGTGAGTACGCAGACCGCAACCGTGCCGTTGCTAATCAGCGGCTGAGCGGAAGCAATGCACGGTGGAAATGGACAACGGAATATAACCGTCGCTCGATAGCGGAAACGGCAATGTACAGAATGAAGCAGTTGTTGGGAGATTCACTGACGCTGCGTGACTACGATGGTCAGGTAGCGGAAGCTATGGCCATGGTGCGTGCGTTGAACAGGATGACAAAGGCTGGGATGCCAGAAAGCGTGCGTATTGCCTGAAAATCCAGCCAGCTACAGGGTCGTTCGCAAGAAATCTTATTTATTCAACAAAGCCGCACTGGAACTGACAGAAGAACAAAGGCGTTTTCTGAATAGTATGCTCGATGAGGCTGAGGATTGTTCTGGGGATGAGCAGTAATTGTCAGTGTACTTTTATAAAAACACTCCTCTGGTTTCTGAAGTCTGTACTGACCGAAAGAGTAAGTGTGCTTCTAAAAGCACACTATGATATTCCAATCAACCAGGGCGTATAGATGCTGATCAGTTAAATACCATCCCACCATCAATAATGAGTGCCTGACCTGTCATATAATCTGAATCCACACCGGCCAGATAGGAAACACATGCCGCAACATCCTCTGATTCAGAAATGCGTCCGAGGGCAACATTTTTCGCCCACTGCTGAAGGCCCCATTCCAGAGACTGGCCATTTTCATCTGCGACTTTTTGTGCGATACCATTCATCATAGGGGTGCGAACAATTCCCGGGCAATACGCGTTCACAGTAATCCCAAATTTCGCCAGATCTTTTGCAGCTGTCTGAGTTATACCGCGAACAGCAAACTTTGTAGCGCCGTAGACGGCCAGATCAGGGTTACCCACTTGGCCTGCCTGCGATGAGGCGTTGATTATCTTACCGATAATGTCCCCCGTTTTTGCCGGAGTACGCTGCTTAAAGTACTTCACAGCGGCCTGAATACCCCAGTACACACCTCCTACGTTAACATCAAAGACTTTACGGTAAATTTCTGGAGTAATTTCCTCAATTGGTGTCGTTGGGCCAAGACCGGCATTATTAACCATAACATCCAGGCGGCCAAACTTTGCAACGACTTTATCCACTGCTGCAAAAACTTGTTCGCGATCTGCGACATCCGCAGCTACTGCCAGTGCCTCGCCACCCATTTCTTCAATAAGCCTCACCGTTTCATGTGCCGTTTCGCCATTGAAGTCCAGACTACCGATACGAAATCCATCTTTCGCCAGACGGAGAGCGATTGCTTTACCAATTCCCTGCCCCGCACCAGTAACAACAGCTACTTTATGTTCTGTACTCATCGTTTCTCTCTTTGAACTCGTTTCAGATATACCGAATTCATAGTAGTCCAATATCACTATATGCACATTAGCTTTTATTATCAGTGCACAGTTTTTTTCGATTAGAAACATATCACCTAATATATACATGGCTTTGTTGAATAAATCGAACTTTTGCTGAGTTGAAGGATCAGATCACGCATCCTCCCGACAACACAGACCATTCCGTGGCAAAGCAAAAGTTCAGAATCACCAACTGGTCCACCTACAACAAAGCTCTCATCAACCGTGGCTCCCTCACTTTCTGGCTGGATGATGAGGCGATTCAGGCCTGGTATGAGTCGGCAACGCCTTCATCACGAGGAAGGCCCCAGCGCTATTCTGATCTCGCCATCACCACCGTTCTGGTGATTAAACGCGTATTCCGGCTGACCCTGCGGGCTGCGCAGGGTTTTATTGATTCCATTTTTGCCCTGATGAACGTTCCGTTGCGCTGCCCGGATTACACCAGTGTCAGTAAGCGGGCAAAGTCGGTTAATGTCAGTTTCAAAACGTCCACCCGGGGTGAAATCGCACACCTGGTGATTGATTCCACCGGGCTGAAGGTCTTTGGTGAAGGCGAATGGAAAGTCAGAAAGCACGGCAAAGAGCGCCGTCGTATCTGGCGAAAGTTGCATCTTGCTGTTGACAGCAACACACATGAAGTTGTCTGTGCAGACCTGTCGCTGAATAACGTCACGGACTCAGAAGCCTTCCCGGGCCTTATCCGGCAGACTCACAGAAAAATCAGGGCAGCCGCGGCAGACGGGGCTTACGATACCCGGCTCTGTCACGATGAACTGCGCCGCAAAAAAATCAGCGCGCTTATTCCTCCCCGAAAAGGAGCAGGTTACTGGCCCGGTGAGTACGCAGACCGCAACCGTGCCGTTGCTAATCAGCGGCTGAGCGGAAGCAATGCACGGTGGAAATGGACAACGGAATATAACCGTCGCTCGATAGCGGAAACGGCAATGTACAGAATGAAGCAGTTGTTGGGAGATTCACTGACGCTGCGTGACTACGATGGTCAGGTAGCGGAAGCTATGGCCATGGTGCGTGCGTTGAACAGGATGACAAAGGCTGGGATGCCAGAAAGCGTGCGTATTGCCTGAAAATCCAGCCAGCTACAGGGTCGTTCGCAAGAAATCTTATTTATTCAACAAAGCCTAATTGATGATGAGTAAAGATGGTTTAGGGAGGGGACCGAACCACCCCGGAACGGCCCCCTGAAGGAATGGCAATTCCGTTCACCGCCAATATTAGCTTTTTCCAGGCTGTGATAACATCTCCGGGTCATTTTTCAGAGCCAGGGCAGATGAAGAAGAAAAACAGCACACCCACTCCTCACGATGCCACGTTCAGGCAGTTCCTGACGCAACCGGATATTGCCCGGGATTTCATGGAAATCCACCTGCCTGCAGAGCTGCGAGCAGTCTGCGATCTCAGCACGCTGAAACTGGAATCAGGCTCGTTCGTTGAGGATGATCTCCGCCAGTATTTCAGCGACGTCCTCTATAGCCTGAAAACTACAGCCGGCGACGGCTATATTCATGTTCTGGTCGAGCACCAGTCAACGCCGGACAAACATATGGCTTTCCGCCTCATACGCTATGCGGTAGCCGCCATGCAGCGCCACCTGGAGGCAGGGCATAAAAAACTGCCACTGGTGATACCGGTGCTGTTCTATACGGGTAAGCGCAGCCCGTATCCGTACTCTACTCGTTGGCTGGATGAATTTGACGCTCCCGAGCTGGCAGGCAAACTCTACAGCAACGCTTTCCCGCTGGTAGACGTTACGATCATTCCGGATGATGAAATCGCTGGCCATCGCAGCATGGCCGCCCTGACTTTACTGCAAAAGCATATTCACCAGCGGGACCTGGCAGAACTGGTCGACCGGCTGGCACCCATCTTGCTGGCGGGATACTTGTCTTCATCGCAGGTGATATCGCTGGTACACTATATAGTGCAGGCAGGCGAAACATCCGACGCCGAAGCCTTTGTACGCGAACTGGCACAGCGTGTGCCGCAACACGGAGACGCACTTATGACCATCGCACAACAGCTTGAACAGAAGGGCATCGAGAAGGGGATTCAGCTCGGTGAACAACGCGGCATTGAAAAAGGCGAGCGCGAAGCCACCCTTAAAATTGCACGAACCATGCTCCAGAACGGCATTGACCGCAATACCGTCATAAAAATGACTGGTCTGACTGAAGACGACCTGGCGCAGATCCGCCACTAATCACCCTTTCCTGGCACTCCCTGTCTGGTCATCAGCGAATACTGGTGGGGCAGGGAGTCACCAGACTCAAGTTCAGCCAGCCACAGCGATTAAACAGCTTCATCACCTCGCCACATTCCCCCGTCAGACACGCTGTCAACGGATTTATCTGTAAAGCGACATAGAGATTGGCTCGTAAGAGATAAATGCCGTTCACACCCGCACTGAGCGCCACAGCATTCCGACCGGCCCCCAGTTAGCAGCTTCTCAGTCGGGCACAATCCAGTAAAAAAGCGATGAGTCATCGATGGAGATACAGGCTAGAAAAGTGCGGTTCTGGCTTGTTCATATCCCGGGTGATGCTGCCAACTTACTGATTTAGTGTATGATGGTGTTTTTGAGGTGCTCCAGTGGCTTCTGTTTCTATCAGCTGTCCCTCCTGTTCAGCTACTGACGGGGTGGTGCGTAACGGCAAAAGCACCGCCGGACATCAGCGCTATCTCTGCTCTCACTGCCGTAAAACATGGCAACTGCAGTTCACTTACACCGCTTCTCAACCCGGTACGCACCAGAAAATCATTGATATGGCCATGAATGGCGTTGGATGCCGGGCAACCGCCCGCATTATGGGCGTTGGCCTCAACACGATTTTCCGCCATTTAAAAAACTCAGGCCGCAGTCGGTAACCTCGCGCATACAGCCGGGCAGTGACGTCATCGTCTGCGCGGAAATGGACGAACAGTGGGGATACGTCGGGGCTAAATCGCGCCAGCGCTGGCTGTTTTACGCGTATGACAGGCTCCGGAAGACGGTTGTGGCGCACGTATTCGGTGAACGCACTCTGGCCACACTGGAGCGTCTTCTGAGCCTGCTGTCGGCCTTTGAGGTCGTGGTATGGATGACGGATGGCTGGCCGCTGTATGAATCCCGCCTGAAGGGAAAGCTGCACGTAATCAGCAAGCGATATACGCAGCGAATTGAGCGGCATAACCTGAATCTGAGGCAGCACCTGGCACGGCTGGGACGGAAGTCGCTGTCGTTCTCAAAATCGGTGGAGCTGCATGACAAAGTCATCGGGCATTATCTGAACATAAAACACCATCAATAAGTTGGAGTCATTACCGCGAATGTGTTAGACTGTGTCCACCATAGAAAAGCCAGAAAACGAAATCAGATATTTTAGTCGCCACATATCGTGTCCTGTGATATTTGATTACTATCACCCGATAAGCGTATTAATAAATGCTGGCTCAACATTGGTGGATATTTAAATGGTCATATTCCTGATGACCTAACGTGGGAGTTGTGTCGGGCTTAAAGCTAATTCACCGTAAGAACAATTTTCCCAACATGCTTGCCGGACTCCATCAATGCATGCGCGCGTGCTGCTTCGCGTAACGGGAATGTGCTGTGAATCATGGGATGGCAACGACCTGCATTGAGAATCGGCCAGATATTTTTAAGCAAGTCGTTGGCAATTTCGGCTTTTTCGACCGAAGTTCGTGCTCGCATCGTTGAACCCGTGACAACCGCTCGCTTCAACGCGAGTTCTTGCAGATCCACTTGTTCTGCGAAAGCTCCGCCAAGGAAGCCAATGATTACCAGCCGGCCATCCATTCCTAAACTCCTCATATTTCGGGAGAAATAGGATGCACCCATTATATCGAGAATGATATCAACGCCACGGCCATCCGTTTGCTTCAAAATGAAATCAGAAAAATCAGTTGTCCGGTAGTTGACTGGCGTAGCGCCAAGCTCTGCGATCACATCGCATTTATCATCTGATCCAGCCGTCGCATATGCCTCGATACCGATTTCGCGGCATAGCATCAACGCGGTTGTGCCGATACCACTTGTTCCCCCATGAATCAGAACACTCTGACCCTGTGTTGCGCCACCAATCTTGAACAAGTTTGCCCAGACGGTGAACAGAGTCTCAGGAAGTGCCGCCGCTGCTATCATTGACATGCTGTCTGGCACCGGCAGTGTCTGGCTTTCCGGCACGATGCAATACTCACCATAACCACCGCCATTCGTCAGAGCACAGACTCGGTCACCAATCTTTACGCCCGTGACGCCTTCACCAATTGATGAAACCGTTCCAGCGACCTCAAGACCAGGAATAGGGGTTACGTCGTCAGGCATAGGGTAATGACCCTGGCGTTGAATGACGTCAGGACGATTAACACCTGCGGCCTTGACGCGAACCAAAATTTCCCCAGCCTTTGGCACCGGAATCGTTGTCTGAACGGGCGTTAAAACCTCTGGCCCGCCAGGCTCAGAGATTTCAATGACAGTCATTTTATTCGCAGTATGTAACATGAACGTAAGTCCTTATGATTTTGTTTTTCGTTGAATTTCCCAACTACACTGTGTCTCATCACTAGCCACTTTTCTGTACGTTGCAGCACGTACCCTCTTCTAGGGGTGAATCGCCACGGATAATCTAGACACTTCCGAGCCGTTGATAATACTGGTTTTCATATTCTGTCGGTGACATCTGATCGCTAGAACCATGCCGACGCTTACTGTTATAAAACATTTCGATGTAATCAAAAATATCGCTGCGGGCTTCTTCCCGCGTTCCGTAGATCTTTTTCTTTATCCGTTCGCGTTTCAACAACTGGAAAAAGCTTTCTGCAACCGCATTATCATGGCAGTTACCGCGACGGCTCATGCTGCCCTCCAGGCCGTGTGATTTCAGGAACGACTGCCACTCATGGCTTGTGTACTGACTGCCCTGATCCGAATGAACCAGCACCTGTTTTTGGGGATTACGCCGCCATACAGCCATCAGCAGTGCGTTCAGGACAATGTCCTTTGTCATCCGGGATTGCATGGACCAGCCGATAATTTTGCGTGAGAACAGATCAACAACCACGGCAAGATACAGCCAGCCTTCGTGGGTCCTGAGTAGAGTAAGAGGCAGGGCGTAGTCGGACTATTTCCCTGCCTCTCCTCCCCGAACCGGACGTGCACCTTTCAGCGCATCCGGCTCTCCATTTAAATGCTGGCGAACGCCATTGCCACTTCTGTAAAGCGCGATGTATACGTGTTTCTGGTCTCCGTCCTCAGATAGGGATTACCTTCGGGTAGCCGCCAGCGGAACAGCTTCTTGCCTTGCCCCACCAACCGGTACAGTATTTCGCCGCTGAGCTTGCCGTGATTGGTTTTACCAAATAAAACCCACGTTTTGCTCTGACCCGGTTTCGGTGATTTACACCACCACCTCATCAGGGAAGCGATACCTGTAAGGTATTTGCGGGCCAGCCAGTGAGCCAGCTTCCAGAACACGACACGGTCGATATAACTGAAGACTTTGGCCTTAAAATCAACGAACTGATAGAACATGGCCCAGCCTTTCAGTTTTCGGTTGAGTTGTTCAGCCATATCGACTTTGCTTTCACTGTAGTTGCCTGATAACAGTGCTGTCAGCGATGCGGCGAAGTTTCTGGCTTTCTCCTGCGGGATCGTTGAGACCACTCGCATCTCGCCATAACGACTGCGTTTGCGAATGATCCTGTGCCCCAGAAAGATAAAGCCGTCATTAACATGGGTGATTTTAGTCTTATCCATGTTCAGCCTGAGTTTCAGACTGCCTTCGAGCACACCCCGACACTCCTCCCTGATGGCTTCCGCCTGTGCTTTGGTGCCTTTGACGATGAGGACAAAATCATCGGCATAGCGGCAGTACGCCACCGCGGGTTTCCACTGCCAGTTTTCTCTGACCGCCGTACTTCGGCCCCGTTGGATACTGTTATTCCAGTACCACCGATCTTTTCTGGCTTTCCCGCTCAGGTAGCGCTCATGCAGGTATTGATCGAACTCATTCAGCATGATGTTCGATAATAGCGGCGATATAACACCGCCCTGTGGTACACCTTCACTGGCCGCCCGAAAGAGACCGACATCGATATGTCCCGCCTTGATGGTTTTCCACAGCAGAGTCATGAAACGTGCGTCACTGATCCTGCGGCGTACAGCCTTCATCAGCAGTCGATGATGTACGGTGTCGAAGTAACTGGACAGGTCGCCTTCAATCACCCAGCGTCCCCGGGTTTCACCACAGTCTGTGAGCTGTAATTTCACCGTGCGGATCGCGTGGTGGACACTGCGCTCAGGCCGGAAGCCATATGAGAGCGTATGAAAATCACTCTCCCATATCGGCTCCATCGCCATCAGCATGGCCCGCTGAACAATACGATCCCGCAACGCGGGGATACCCAGTGGTCGCAGTTTGCCGTTGCTTTTAGGGATGTAAACCCGTCTGGCGGGCAAGGGCTGGTAGTGGCCTGAGAGTAATTCATCCCTGAGGATTTGCAGCTCAACAGCCAGTCTGGCCTGTAGCATTGTTTTGTTCACGCCATCAACGCCGGGGGTATGGGCCCCCTTTGATGAAAGCGTGATCCGCGCCGCTTCAGCCAGCCATTCTGGTTGTGTTATCAGACGCAGCAGCCGTTGAATCCGTAGGGACGGATCGGTGGCTGCCCATGTGGCAAGCTTGCGTTGCATTTCGCTGATTATCAAAGGTCTTCACCTCGTTAGGTCAGTTAATTCACGTCGCAAACACATTCAAACTGCTTCCCTTCGCCATGTAATGGGCTTTCCCCATCGCGGACTACTACGGAAGCTCCGCCAGCCAGCGCGTCATCGGAGCCATGCCCCCTTAACATCCGTCGCTGACCTTCCCCGGTTTACCTGCCTGGACTCAGGCATACTGAGGAGGCTGCCCGTCGCACTCTTTATCCTTGCTTGCCGCAAGTTGGCAGAAGTCAGCAACGCAAGCGTGATAGACGCTGCTGCCCCGGTGTTTCGCATACATGTCAAAACACCTTCGACCGGCAGTGCTTACGTATCACTGCCAGTTCCTCCTGCACGGCCTGTCAGATCACGTAGGCCGTGGTGACGTTTTCAACCCACAGAGGCGGATTAACGGGTTCATGTTCTTCAGCCTTTCAGTACTTAACCTTGAGGATCATCTCGGCTTAGTGATCTCGCCTCAATCCCCGTTGTCAGCGGGTTACATCACCCTGCGGGCATGCCGCAGGTCACTGCCGCTCAGGTTCTCCACCGTCACACCCGGTGGGATTGTTGGGTTTCTCATCGTGAGTTACCGGTTCAATATTCCAGACAGACTCGCGGTTCATTTAAGCATCCATGCCCGCCCTGAACTCCGGGCACACTGTAGGTTATGTCCGTTACCCAACGCTCATCCGGAGCATCCGGATTGAACTGTCGCTGGAGCCTGTTGGGCGACACGATACTGGCCTCGCCTTTACGTGCCCGCGGGCTCCGGTATCCGACCTGAGCCTTTATCCCGACACGTTTCATCAGTCGCCAGACCCGGTTCACTCCGCACTGTTGCCCGCTGTCCCGCAGATCCAGATGGATTTTGCGATAACCATAAACGCATCCCGATTCCAGCCAGAACTGTTTAATCTGTCCTGTCAGTCTCAGGTCTGCCTGATGGCGTTGTGAATGCGGCTGCTGAAGCCAGGCGTAAAAACCACTGGGATGAACATCCAGCACCCGACAGAGCAGGCGAACAGGCCAGCAACAGGTGTTGTCACGGATAAAGGCGTACCTCAGTCGGACAGCTTTGCGAAGTACGCCGCTGTAGATTCAATCTGTCAATGCAACACCCCTTTCAATTATCTCTTTCGGTGTTTTGAACTTCAGTGTCTTTCTCGGTCTGTTGTTTAGCTGAGCAGCAACCAGATCTAGTTCATGTTGAGTATATTGGGCAAGACATGTCTTTTTAGGAAAATACTGCCGAATTAGCCCATTTGTGTTCTCATTTGTTCCCCGCTGCCAAGGACTCTGAGGATCGCAGAAGTAAACTTTAACGCCGGTGCTGACAGTAAATTCTAGATGTCTGGCCAGTTCCATTCCTCTGTCCCATGTCAGTGATTTTCTGAGTTCTGACGGTAAACTCAGGAATTTGTCGGTAAGAGCCTGATTTACTGAGACAGAATCTTTGCCCCTGAGTCTAAGGATGATCGTATAACGTGATTTTCGGTCTACAAGTGTGGCTATATGGGAGTTTTTTGTACCTGAGACTAAATCGCCCTCCCAATGCCCCAGAGAGCGTCTGTTATCGATATTTCGGGAACGTTCGTGAATTGGTGTTCCGTTCACTATGTTAATCGTACCTCTTTCGCCTTTGCGGGTATGACGCCTGCCATGGCGAAGGCTATGCGACCGTCGCAGATGCTGTATATTCAGGTGGTGTAGCGCTTCACGGCTACGAAAGTACAGCGTTTTATAAATTGTCTCAGGTGATATTCGCAGCGTTTTTTGACGTGGTTTTGTTCGCCTTAACCATCCTGATATTTGCTCTGGAGACCATTTCATCTCCAGCTTTTCCAGAACAAGCTTTCGCAATGGTAAATTTTGATCCAGTAAGCACGGTTTTGGCCTTTTCGCCATTCTGTTGGCTCGGTTATTAGCATCAACAGCTTTGTAATAGCGTCTGCCCCGATTACGCTGAACTTCACGTGAGATCGTCGAAGGACTGCGATTCAGCGCAGTAGCTATCGCACGAATGCTCATTTTGGCTGACAAACCAGCTCGTATCTCCTCGCGCTCAGACAGTGTCAGGTGAGCTACAGCCCGCTTACGCTCATGGGGTTTTATGCCGCCAGTATCCCTTAACATAGTGAAGATCGTTCCGGGTTTTGAACCCAGGATATTCGCTATTTCACTGAAGCCTGTTCCGTTCTTCCATAGTTCAAAAACAGAGGCTTTTTCCTCTGCTGTAAATGTTCGTCTCATTCAAAAAACCTCCGCAACCCCATGTTTTCACATAACTGTTGCGTTGACCAATTGAATCTACAGCGGCTTTTTTTAATATGTCCCGTTCGTCGGTAACCCGCTTCAGCTCTTTCTGGAGACGGCGGATCTCGGCCTGAGCATCTGACTGTTCTTTATTAGTGGAAGGATCCGGACCGTACTTCTTTATCCAGGCGTAAAGGCTGTGGGTGGTGATATCGAGACGTGTTGCAACGCTGGCAACAGAATAACCGCGATCAACAACCTGTTTGACTGCTTCAGTTTTAAACTCTTCGGGATAACGCTTACCGCTCATGGGCACCTCTCTTTAAGCCATCTTAAATGACTCTGAGGTGTCTGTTAAACCTGTGGCGATTCACTTACCTGAACCCAGCTCACCTTCCAGACCAATAATATTGACATCAGGTGTCCTGATGATCTGAGCCACATTCTCTGCAACTTTTTCATGACTGCTGCCTCTAAACATATCCTGGTCAGCGGGTGATTCCGTCTGCAATCGTAGAGTCATTCAGCAATTTCCTTCGTTATAACGTAAGATTCTTTCACTATTAGACACAGTACAGAGCCCACAGCAACCAAATGACTGCAGCCGGGGCAGTTTAGTTTTAAGCATGCATAAGCCGATTTCGATGGAATCCCTTTCACACAATAATATTGAATTGAAGCAATGAAAACATTAATGTGTTTGTTGTGACTAGCTGCAGGGGCCTGGAAGAAATTCCAAAGCCTGACAAACCGGAACAGGGCTTGCTCTGCTCCGGTTTTATCCAGTTCATCTTGAAGCCCTTGTTTTTGTTACATATCCCTGCTCACTCTTTCAGCCATTGTTAAGCTTCTTGTGTGTAATCTGCGAATAATACGGATGCAAAATTGATGCAATGGATTATACATACCTACAGCGCACGTTACGCTGAGCTGAATCGAATTTCAGAGAACGTTCTTCGCTATTACCCTGCCCAGCCAGTTGAACACATTTTATCATCCGGCCCCGAGAGTGACATGTTCTCTGCCTGGTACAGCCTTCATCAGAGTCAAACTAGACGTTATTTACAGGCAAAAGAAGACAGCTACAGAGTTTAAGTCTGACATTATTCGTGGCTGTGTCTGCCTTCGGAGTTTTCAGCTTATCCCGATAACAGCGGTTTTGAAAAATTGACGTTTTTTACACCGGTACATTGCCCGAACGCAATCTCCCCCGTAGCGAAATACCGCCCCGCAGAAAATCGTCCATGCTCGGCATGCCCCTGGAACATCAGCATCTTTTCAATAAAGGTTTTACAGCCTATAGTCTGTATAACACAAAATACACCTTACCTGCTGTATTACAGGGCGGTACTCCCTACTCAGTCTGCGAGGCAGGTCACTTATGAATAATCAGTTCCCGATAAAAACGCTGAACCAGCTCAGACCTGTGCTAATCGGGTTTCGCAAAATCAAGGGCTTCACGCAAAAAGATGTGTCTGAGAGGCTTGGCGTAACGCAGCAAACCTATGCCCGCCTGGAAGCAAACCCTGCTAGCGCCAGTATTGATCGTCTGTACAAGGTATTCAGTATTCTGGGCGTAGAAATAACGCTGTCATCTATTTCCCCTTCACCCTTCATTTCCCACACAGAGATGAGGGGGGCATTTGACAGCACTCCCGCCAGACGGGAGAAATGGTGACTATTAGAAGTTTGCTAGTTTTGTCGAATGACGCCAACTACATGTCCGCATCCATCGAGTAGTGGCTTCAAGCCACGATTGTCACTGCCTCCGCTGCCTTTTTCCAGTAACTCTCTCCTTTTAATTCTAATATTTAGGGGTGTCAACGCAAAGCAGAAACGGCACCTTCTTTGCGAGACAGAAATGACCTGTGATTGCCTGGCCGATTTATGGCAGCTAAGTGCGAGAAGCGGATATAGCGAATTCGCCATTGTACGGGATTAGCAGGTTTACTGAAGCAACCTGCGATGGCGTTATGGCAATAGTCAGTCCCCTGTCCAGTCGGCATAGGTGGCCACCTCGTCACCGCCGGGGATAAACTGATTGAAGCCTCCGCGCAAAATCACTTATTCTTTTCCGTTAATAAAATGCAGGAGCAAAGTCATGACTGGCGAAATTCGTGGGCGAGGCAGGCCACGAAAAACAGAGAGTACCTATACAGATACCCGTAATGACCTGATCCGAAGCGGGCTTGAACTGCTCACGCAGAATGGTTTTCTTTCAACGGGAGTCGATGCCATTGTCAAAAATGCCAGTGTTCCTAAAGGCTCATTTTATTACTATTTCAAGAGCAAAGAAGAGTATGCCCAGACTGTTCTGAGCGCCTATGACAGTTTCTTTGTGCATAAACTCCAAAAACATCTGTATGAATCATCCTTCACACCAATGATGCGTCTGGAAAATTTCATCGACGATGCCTGCGACGGCATTAAAAAGTACAATTTCACCCGGGGCTGTCTGGTTGGCAATATGATGCAGGAGAGTCCGGGTCTTCCACTGTCCTTTATCAAACAGCTCCACGAAATACTTGAGCGCTGGCAGGCGCTTGTGGCGTGCTGTCTGTCCGACGCGTTATCTTCGGGCGAAATCCGTTCCGATATGAATAATACGCAACTGGCGGCCATTTTCTGGAGCAGTTGGGAGGGTGCCGTAATGCGTGCCAAACTTTATTGCTCAACCCAGCCTGTGTACGACTTCTGGAGCTATTTCAAAAAGTCAGTACGCTATCAGCCCTCTAAGGACACGGCTGTTGAAAAGTAAAAAAGGGGCCGCAGCCCCTGATAATAATTATCAAACCCAGGCTGAGCCTGGCTTCCACTTCATTAGCTACACTGAATTACTGCCCGGCCACGAATTCCGCCACTCAGAAGTTTTTCGGCCACATTGATGGCATCACTCAGCGGATAAACGGTGGTCAGGCTATCCAGTCTGGACTCCGGTAAATACTGTACCGCCTGCTGCCAGATCGCCGCTCTTTTTTCCTTCGCGAACATGACACTGTCAATCCCTTTCAGCGTGACGCCACGCAGGATAAACGGAGCCACATTCCCCATTAGTTCCATCCCCTGTGCCATGCCGCAGGCTGCAACAATACTGCCATAACGCACCCCGGCGCATACATTGCAGAGCGTATGGCTACCGACTGTATCAATGGCGGCAGCCCAGCGTTCTTTCTGTAACGGTTTTCCGGGACAGGAGAGCTCGGAACGGTTAATAATCTCGTCCACACCGACCGTTTTATAGAGCCAGGCAGCCTCTTCCGGGCGTCCAGTAGACGCCGTAACGCGGTACCCCATTGATGCAAGGATCATGGCCGCAATGCTCCCGACGCCGCCGCTGGCACCGGTAACAAGTACCGGACCATCTTCAGGCTTAATACCATGATTCAGAAGTGCGTCTACGCACAGCATCGCGGTAAACCCAGCTGTTCCGATTGCCATTACGTGTTTGCCGTTAGCGCCAGCCGGGAGCGGCGTCAGCCAGTCTCCATTTACCCGTGCTTTTTCGGATAGTCCGCCCCAGTGTTTTTCCCCAACACCCCAGCCGGTCAGGAGAACCTTATCTCCGGCCTGATATTCGGGATGTGAACTGGCGGACACTGTACCGGTAAAATCAATGCCGGGCACCATGGGAAAGCGTCGGACGATTGGGCCCCGGCCCGTAATGGCCAGTGCGTCTTTGTAGTTGATGGATGAATAGTCAACATTGACCTCCACATCCCCCTGCGGTAGTTCACTTTCAGCGATTTCAGCAAGTTGCGCACTATAGCGTCCATCTGTTTTGTTGATTAATAAAGATTTAAACACGTTCACCTCGTTTGTCCGGGCGTTTACCGTTCAGTCATTAAGTCGTCAATAAATAATATTGACCGATCGTCTAATAATCAACACTACTATCCCAGTGCTTTGCCAGCATTCAAGAAACATTATTCATTTCATGCACTTAAAGCTGTCTTTTTTGACCGACATCAAACTGTATTCTGGTTTATCTGGTGCAGAGGGAAAATCAGCATCCCTGAAGATACATAGCTAATGCTTCAGAACACGGCTGATGATGCGATAAAACAACCAGGCTTTAATGAGTTAGTCTGAGCGGACCTTCGGCTCAGTAAATAGGTCCGCTCCGTGCCAAGAGCAGACGCTGGTAATTCGGGTAATGGTGCCAACTTACTGATTTAGTGTATGATGGTGTTTTTGAGGTGCTCCAGTGGCTTCTGTTTCTATCAGCTGTCCCTCCTGTTCAGCTACTGAAGGCGTGGTGCGTAACGGTAAAAGTACTGCCGGACATCAGCGCTATCTCTGCTCTCACTGCCGTAAAACATGGCAGCTACAGTTCACTTACACCGTCTCTCAGCCCGGTACACACCAGAAAATTATTGATATGGCCATGAATGGCGTCGGATGTCGCGCCAGTGCACGCATTATGGGCGTTGGCCTCAACACGATTTTACGACACTTAAAAAACTCAGGCCGCAGTCGGTAAACTCACGCATACAACCGGGCAGTGACGTCATTGTTTGCGCGGAAATGGACGAACAGTGGGGTTACGTCGGCGCTAAATCACGCCAGCGCTGGTTGTTTTACGCGTATGACAGGATACGGAGGACGGTTGTGGCGCACGTATTCGGTGAACGCACGTTGGTCACGCTGGAGCGTCTTCTGGGCCTGCTGTCGGCCTTTGAGGTCGTGGTATGGATGACGGATGGCTGGCCGCTTTATGAATCACGCCTGAAGGGAGAACTGCACGTTATCAGCAAGCGATATACGCAGCGCATTGAGCGGCATAACCTGAATCTGAGGCAGCATCTGGCAAGGCTGGGCAGGAAGTCACTGTCGTTCTCAAAATCGGTGGAGCTGCATGACAAAGTCATCGGGCATTATCTGAACATAAAACACTATCAGTAAGTTGGAGTCATTACCGGTGCTCTGATATATTTATTATACTATAGTGGGGTATGTGTTGATCTTAATGTAATACTCCCCTATAGTATAAGAAATACAGAGCAGTGAGGTAAGCAATGCCCAGTACTCCTGAAGAGAAAAAAAAGGTCCTAACCCGGGTTCGCCGTATCCGGGGTCAGATTGATGCTCTGGAAAGAGCACTTGAAAGTGGCGCTGAATGCCGTTCCGTTCTCCAGCAAATCGCCGCCGTCCGGGGCGCCGCTAACGGACTGATGGCAGAGGTGCTGGAGAGCCACATACGGGAAACCTTTGACCAGAATGACAGCTACAGTCATGAAGTCAGTAAATCAGTTGACGATACGATTGAGCTGGTTCGTGCCTATCTTAAATAGGTGAGGCCATTATTACATTGAGGATATATTACGTATGAAATCACGTGCCGCTGTTGCATTTGCACCAGGGAAGCCCCTGGAGATTGTTGAAATTGATGTTGCTCCGCCTAAAAAAGGCGAGGTGCTGATTAAAAACACCCACACAGGTGTCTGCCATACCGATGCCTTTACCCTCTCAGGGAATGACCCTGAGGGCGTTTTCCCGGTGGTTCTCGGCCACGAGGGAGCCGGTATCGTCGTTGAAGTTGGTGAAGGCGTCACCAGTGTGAAGCCGGGTGACCATGTTATTCCGCTCTACACCGCTGAATGCGGGGAGTGTGAATTCTGCCAGTCCGGTAAAACGAACCTCTGTGTATCGGTTCGCGAGACTCAGGGCAAAGGACTGATGCCTGACGGGACCACTCGCTTTTCATACAACGGTCAGCCTCTTTACCACTACATGGGATGTTCCACATTCAGTGAATACACCGTTGTGGCCGAGGTTTCTCTGGCAAAAATTAACCCGGAGGCGAACCATGAACACGTCTGCCTGTTGGGTTGTGGCGTGACTACCGGTATTGGCGCCGTCCATAACACGGCTAAAGTGCAGCCGGGCGATTCAGTTGCCATTTTTGGTCTGGGGGCAATTGGTCTGGCTGCGGTACAGGGGGCCCGTCAGGCAAAAGCGGGACGTATTATCGCTATCGATACTAATCCGACAAAATTTGACCTGGCCCGTCAGTTCGGGGCCACTGACTGCATTAACCCGAATGATTATGACAAACCGATTAAAGATGTTCTGCTGGATATCAACAAGTGGGGTATTGACCATACCTTTGAATGTATCGGTAACGTTAACGTCATGCGTGCAGCGCTGGAAAGTGCTCACCGTGGGTGGGGGCAGTCCGTTGTCATTGGTGTCGCAGGGGCCGGACAGGAGATTTCCACCCGTCCTTTCCAGCTGGTCACCGGGCGCGTATGGAAAGGTTCCGCGTTTGGCGGAGTAAAAGGCCGCACTCAGCTCCCCGGTATGGTCGAGGATGCCATGAAGGGGGATATTGACCTTGAGCCATTTGTAACCCATACGATGACACTGGATGAAATCAATGACGCCTTCGAGCTTATGCATGAAGGCAAATCTATCCGGACAGTGATTCATTACTGATCCCATCAGAATTTTAATCAACTCAAACTGAAGGAAGTGGAAAATGACAACTCCGGTAATTTCTGGTGACGGCATCTTTTCTCATGTGTTCATTGGCGCAGCCGATGTCGAGAAATCCTCCGCATTTTACGATGTCGTCCTGGGCACGCTTGGTATCAATAACCTCGGCCCGTTTGGCAACGGCTGGGTACTCTATGGCCGCGAAAAGCCGGCATTTATCATTGCCCGTCCGGGCAACGGTGAAGCACCTTCCGCTAACGGGGTGACTGTCGGCTTCGCTGCTGCCACCCCGGAAGAGGTTGATGCTTTCCATGCTGCCGGCCTTGCCGCCGGTGGAGCTGATGAAGGTCAACCTGGCCCGCGTGGTCACCTTCCCGGGGCCTATGCTGCCTACCTGCGGGATCCGGCGGGTAACAAAATCACGGCGTATACGTTTATCTGACGTCCGGATTTAAAGATACTTCCCCTGGCTTCGGTCAGGGGAAATAACCATGAGATAACGGCTGATGGAACTCATTGAGCAGCATGCCAGCTCTGGCGGCTGGCAAAACGTGTACCGGCATTATTCACAATCCCTTAATTGTGAAATGAATTTCGGTGTGTATCTTCCTCCCAAAGCAGTAACAGAAAAACTGCCGGTACTATACTGGTTGTCGGGCCTGACCTGTACTGAGCAGAATTTCATCACCAAATCAGGTATGCAGCATTATGCAGCCCGGCATAACGTCATCGTTGTTGTCCCGGATACCAGTCCCCGGGGTAATAATGTCCCGGATGCCGACAGTTACGATCTTGGCCAGGGGGCCGGTTTTTATCTGAACGCGACGGAACAGCCGTGGAATGTTCATTACAGGATGTATGACTATATTCTCAGAGAGCTTCCGGATGTCGTCATGAATCATTTTCCTGCAACGGCAAGAAAATCTATATCCGGTCATTCTATGGGAGGGCTGGGTGCTCTGGTGCTGGCTCTGCGAAATCCTGGTGAATATGTGAGCGTATCAGCATTTTCCCCGATAGTATCGCCTTCTCAGGTGCCATGGGGGCAACAGGCATTTAGCGCTTACCTGGGTGAAAACAGAAAAACGTGGGAAGCCTACGATCCAGTCAGCCTCATTTTACAGGGTGAAAAATTACCAGAAATCTTCATTGATCAGGGGCTGAGTGACGCCTTTTATGAAGAGCAACTGCGCACCAAAATCCTTGAGAGAGTATGCAATGAGATGAACCTCAATGCGTCGTTCCGATATCATACTGGATACGACCACAGCTATTATTTCATTTCCAGCTTTATTGGTGAGCACATTGCTTACCATGCCAACAGGCTCAGGCTGTCAGCATGAGTTGATTTCCAGCCTCAGAAAATGTGCTTAATTTTCAGGCCTGAACAGGGCCTGAACCCTGCAGACCTGAGATGTACTGTAACTGGTGGCTTCAGCAGTTTCTCTTATGCTCAGTTTCTTGACCTGTCGGTAATACAGAACTTTCTTATGTCGTTCCTGATCGGCCTGTTTGCCCCGGTGAATCGCCACGGATAATCTAGACACTTCCGAGCCGTTGATGGACTGACCCCGCCCCGGTAGACGATCCTGCCCTATAGTTTGGACTGACCCCACGCCTGTAGACAAATCCTGTCCTCACGACGAGGCCTGTTCGAAGGCCTCCGGACTGACGTCGCCGAGGTGGCTGTGGCGCCGGGACCGGTTATAGAAGACTTCAATGTAATCGAAGATCCGCCCGGGCCAGATCCCTGGTTTTATATATGCGTTTTCTGATCCGTTCTTTTTTCAGCGAACTGAAGAACGATTCGGCCACCGCATTATCCCAGCAGTTGCCACGCCGGCTCATGCTCGGCGCCAGGTTATTGGCCCGGTAGAAGCGCTGCCAGTCGTCACTGCCGTACTGGCTGCCCTGGACGCCCTTCTAAGAGTCAAGCTGTTATCGGGATACTGTTGATCCGCCTGTTTTGATTGCGCAGTAACGTGTAAACTTCGCGGGAGATATATCGCTTTAGACAGCGTATCGCTTCCATTTTTGTATGTCCTTCGGCTACACGCCTGGCGACATATTCCTTTGTTTTTGCGTCAGTTCGTAAGCGTCCGATGGCGATGATGTGAAGTGCACTATTTGCAGCACGATCTCCACCACGATTAAGTCGGTAACGGTTCGTTTTTCCAGAAGAAACGGGGACCGGGCTGACACCACACAGTGCCGCAAATCCTGATTCTGATCTTAACCGTTGAGGATTGTCTCCGGCAGTGATCAGCAACTGTGAAGCGCTTTCGTATCCGATAGCATTACGTTTAATCAGCTCAGGTGCCAACTCGTCGACAATTGCCGCAATCATGACATCCAGATCAGCGATTTCGTCATGTAACTCGAGATAGCGTCGGGCAAGGGACTTTAATGAAATGCGATAAACGTTGGTTACATTGCGGTATTCACTGGCATCAGGTCTCCAGGAACCCAGGGTCCTGATGAGCTGCATGCGCGTCATATTTCTGAGCTGTTCACGTAATTCATCCGGGGCAGAGATAATATTTGAATGGATAATCTGGAGAGCGACTCTGCGGGCTGATATTGCTGTTTTTCGGCAAGTTTTTAATACCCGCAGGGACTCAATCATGCCATCACGCGTTTTGGGAGTAACTGTCCTGATGCCTGAGAATGCTGCATGAGCGGCACATTCAGCATCAATTGTGTCACTTTTACCCCGTTTGCGTCGCTCCATCCGGTCTGGAGCAGTCACCTCAAGAACTTCTAACCCGGCGTTCTGAAAATAACGAAGCAAACCGGAACCATAGGTACCTGTGCACTCAACACCAATTCGCTTTAATGTCCCAAACGAGGTCATCCATGCCAGCATCTGCCGGTAACCTTGTCGTGTTGTGGAGAAATACTGAGTCCCAAGGACTTTATTGTTCTGATCTACGACAGCGGCAACGTGCAAATCTTTATGTGTATCCACGCCACCCACAACGGCAGCTTCGGTAACTTTATCAACCATGACAGAGCTCCTGTGAGGAAACAGAGTTGAATCTCCAGACAGATAACCCGGACAGGACAGTAACGAGACAAGCCGTCAGGCCCTTCTTGAGTCACGCGCATCGGTGAGGAGATGCCTCGCATGAAGGCGCTTCCGGCAACCGACGGGTCCAGGGCAGGACACAAAAGGTCGATCGCTGTGTGAGTCAGGATGCGGGAAGGTCTTCACTGCATCAGTAATCACACCAATCTGGTTAAACGGCAAACTAAGTGGTGGTAAAGACTGACATCGGCATTATTACTATCGCTGTGGAACATCACCCCGACGGGCTTACCACGGGTTTCCCATGCCATTTCCAGTGCTTTCATGGTAAGCCTGCTGTCCGGCGAGAACGACATGGCCCAGCCCACTGGTTTTCTTGAGAACAGGTCGAGAACAACGGCGAGGTACGCCCAGCGCTTAGGTCCATTATCCGGCACAACCCTGCAACCACCGTGATTTCTGTATATTCCGTTTCCGGAAAAGGCCATAAAGACGCCTACCCCATTAAGTTCAAATGGAGCATAATCTGCATCATTGAGAGTTAATTTGCCTTTTAACGCCATAGCGACCTACATCCATATAAATGATGTGGGTATAGTACAAATATATGAATCAAAAGCTAAGTCTAATATATTACAAGTTGTAACCACCGGTCTCATGAACCGATATTCAGAATTTTCTTAGAAACCACAACCAGGATCTCTGATTGTGGTAATGCAGGAACGCAATCCGGCAGTTCTCATTCACTCAACGTCCCCGTTGTGCAGATGAACGCTATACATAAGCCGACGTTTATAAAGGGAAACAATAACTCAGAAAGCGTGCAAGCGGTGCATTCATTGAGGGATTCTATGTGAAATAGCGAATCACTAAAGTGATGACTGCCCCTAACAGTGCCACGACCGCCAACAATTTTAAAATATGTGCTGAAATCGTATCTGTAAACATCACCATTACACCAGTGATAATAAACGCAATTGCAGCCAACCACATACTTGCTGTGGAAACTATGGGGCTCGCAACCCCGAGAATATCACCGAGACTATTGCCAAATGCAAATATAAAAGCAATCAGTGCTGGCCTAATCCACTTTTCGTTACGAGCATAATAAGAGTCATTGATATCTGCCATCATTTTTACCTCGAATTGAACGTAAGCCATTTGAATTTCTTAGTTCTTGTGAATGTTCGAAGGCTAACATAGCCTCATTGTGATCTTTGATACTAACAGTTTTTCTATTGTGTATTATTCAGTGTGAGTAGATTCATTTTTAGTGCTAACACCATGAATGACAATTGTTTTACCATCAGGCAGATGAACCCCTATCAAACGAAGGACAAAACCTCGCCAACCAGAATTTGCTTCCTTTATGCAGCGATACAGTTCGTTATTTTCGTTTTTCAGTTTATTCCATTCAAGAGAAAGGGTCTCGGAATCTAACTCTGAGATGTGTTTCACTTCATTGTTTATGCGTACAGTATTCATACCACTCCCAGTCATAAATAATCTCCATAGGTTTGATAAACAGGTTGAACATTGACAAAACTTCTTGTAGCAAGCTTTATCAAATAAGAATGCCATTAGGCTAACATAGCCTCATAGTGCATGTTGCTGCTAACTGGGCGTTTTTCATAATTGTTGATTTTTATTATTTGGCTCTTTCTTTCTGAATGGATTGCCATGACGGTTAAAAAATTCGTTCCAGTGATGTCGCAGGTATTCAATATTGATAGGCATTTGCAAGCGGGAAAAATCAATTTGCTTGCCTTCCAGTTGTAGCAAGTCTTTATCGACGGAGAGCACATCCGGGCTGAAACGGGCTTTCATTGAATCAGGGTCGATTGAAAAGTGCCAATTGTCAAAGAGGGTGTGGATGTCACTTCGCAGTAGAATCCCGTTTGTCACATCCGGCTCACCACCAGCATGACGGGGTTTAATGTGCGCTGCCTCAGTTCTTTGTCTGGCTCGAACGCCGGTAAGAACACACGTACCGGCGCAGTTTTTCCGGACATCTTCGGAAAATGGTGCCTGGTCCGGGCTCGACATTGTGATTTGTTCCTGCCCCTCCTGATACGTTCGGGAAGGAAAAGTTACTTTTGTTGATGTTACTGCGGGGATCGAGAGATAGGCAATTCCTCGCCGACTGAACTTTCCTCCATTAAAAACCTTCCGGATGGAGTAAGTCATGCCCACCAGGACAGGGTTACTCATTTCGACGATTTTGCTTTTGCAGTTTTCAACCGGATATAATTTTATGAAAGAGCCGGTGAATATGTCATAGGCTCCGTCTGGACGCTCAACACACAGAACAACATGTTCAAAGTAGTCCCTTGAGTCAGCGATAACCCAGTTGCCGGTCATGATCCGTTTCGTTTGGCAGGGACCCGTTTTGAAGATACCAGGCTTCAGGTCTGGAGTTAAGGTTCCAGTTTTCCCGTCCGTGCGAATGGAAATAATTTCCCCTGTTAACCCCAGCTCTTCCAGTTTCTGGAAGACAGGGCGAAGCCTGACGGGTTGAGGCTTATTCACTCTGGTGTTCATGTTGTTTCCGGTTTGCATCCCATTGTTCATTCAGGTTGGCACTGGCGTCCACGCCTAGTCATAAAAACGAGCCCTCGTCGCTAAGAGGCCTGTTCACGGCGTCCACATCAGAATCTCTTCAAAACTCATGAAATCCGTTATAGGTCAGGCAATCAATCAGCCAGATGCGAAGCTAGCAGGTCTCATTATCTCACAGGCAAAGCACCAACCATGCGGAGGGCATTCATTACTTCGTTAATACCAAACATTTCCTGTTCCGGCCATTCTTTCCCCGCTAATGAACATGCCGTGCAAGCTGAATTAAAACTATTAACGCGTTCACGATGCAGGGCCAGTAGTGCGACGACGATCAGCTCTCTTTCTTTTCCAACCAAATCTTGAATGCCCATAGTATGAATCCTAATTTGATTAACTTAATTGGCTATTTTACCCAGGGCATCACATAACTGTTATCCGGGCGCATCACAATGGTCCGATCCTTTTTATGTTCAATCGTCCATGTTTCCTGGCGTCGGAATTGCTTTGTCGCATCAACAACGATGACCGCGACAGTCTCAGAGTGATTCTCAATGAGGACGCAACCGCCCTCAGACGTAGTGTTGCCGTTAGCATCTGGGCATTGGCTGCTCCCGAATATAAGTGCTTCCTTGCCGTGGTCATCCATTCGCCAGCCCGGACTCATCACGATAGTCGGCTCCCTGAAAGGTCCATTCGTGTATTTCTGATACACTCCACTTTCCGTCGCACCATTTGCCAGGTCGCAACCTGACAGGCCCGCAGATAAAATAACAATGGTCGCTTTTAAATATCCCGTAAGGTAATTTGGCATTAGTGGTATCAACTCTGTCGGTTTTCAATAAAATGGTGGCGTGCAGTCAGCACATCTCAGAATGAGGTGCCTAACCAGGAAACACTGTCATCCGGTATAGGCTGGATTTTCCATCTATTCCTCGGTACCGAGGAAATCAGCCCAGCGAGCAGCCAGCCGGTCTGTATCCAGGTCATACACCAACGGGTTGAGCGTTTTGCCTTCAAACAGCTCTCCCGCCTCGATGCCCGGTTTAAAATGAACGGTGAGTGTGGACGGGTCTATACCCATCAGATCCGCGTCAAACAGCGCGTGCATTGTCGGCGTCAACAGGATGCCGTTCGAAGGGTTGTAGCGCGTCCCATGCTCGATATGAGCCGCTACCAGCACACCACCATTAACCCATCCCGTGACCGCACACCGACCCGCGAAATTCTCAACAAGGAGATTCTTGAATTTTGTCTGCGCTGCGCCGCTCCGCTGGGTCACAAAGCGCTCGCAAGGCTCTCCCTGAATGTCCACGTCAGGTTTTCGCTTCCGTTCGCTGGTGGCGTTCTCAGAGCGTTTTAACGGGATTCGTGGATAAGCCAGATTGTAGGCAGCGCCTGTGGTCATTTGTTCGATAACGGCCGGTGCATATCCATCCGCTTCGAGCTTACGGTAGGCGGCACGGTAGTCCTGCTGGGTTTTCACCGGAAAAATGTCGCCGCCGGTACCGTTACCGGGCGCGGAGATCTGTCGCACATACCGGAATATCTCCGAGCCAATCATCCACCAGCTGTTGTAGTTGAGCATGCAGCTCAGCAACCGTCATAACTTCAATTTGAGTTGTCATCAGATTTCCCTACTGAGTGATATTTAAGCAGGCAAGAACCATCCCACTGCCGAGCAAAACACAGGCCAGAAAGGTCGTACAAAGTTCCCACGCATCTCTGAGTCCTGAGCTGATGGCATTTATTTCATGATCGTCTGCCTGCTCAATGAGCCAGTCGACGTATTCATCGTGCTTTTTGTTAGAATCCATATTGGTTAGTGCTTATCATTTCCGGCCGTTCTGTGTGGCCGTCAGGAGGGTACTACTTACTTTTCTCATCTGACGGAAGGTATCGGAAAGTGTGCTGATCGGATGGCCTTCATTTCCTGCGGCCGCAGAATCACCGGCAACAAATTTCATGGCCACGGATACCTGATACGCCAGCCCAGAAAGAGCGGTATCGAACTGCTGAGCCTCTGAGCCAAAACGATAGGCATCCTCAACCGAGGCTCCTGTCAGCCATGCGTGTGCGATGAGTCTTCCTGTTTTTTCCGGGTTGTCGCGGGACACATTCGAACTGACGGTACTGCCAATAAGGTGATAAAGAAATCCGTCGCACCTCTCAGGGTATTCCCACATCGATTCACAGTACTCGTCATAGGCTCTCTGGATAGCGGCCGGGGACAACATGGACAGCTCCGGGTATATAGCCTGGAATTGCTGGTGGTATTCCGGATCGAGTTCGTCAACGTCACTGGATTTGAGCTCCAGCTGCTCCAGTCCGAACTCTCCCGCCCGGGGCCACAACGAGGCGAAACACTCCGGATTTCCCATGTACGCGCATGTCGCGGCGATAGCGTGGTTCCATTCCCACTCCGCTGATTTAACCTCGTTAAACAAAGATTCGGAAACCGGCGCGAAGCCACTGACAAAATCCGTGTTCCAGAGATGCGTGTAGGCACCGGGATTTTCATACACCGGCACATCCCATTCAGGCCGTGGGGGAAGACGGTCGAGTGTAAAGGGCTGGCGAAGGATCATGGACTGCCCCCGGTAGACAAAATCCCCCTCACCCTCGACAGGATTACCGAGAAGCAATCTGGTCGCATCCGCATTACAGGCGTCACGGTCAGGATATTTCCGGGGCAAATACGCATTGAAATAAGGGTGGTAGATCGCCTGACTATGGTCGGTATTATTGATCTCACGAGAATATGGCGCCGGGAAGACCGACCACTCCTCAATAGCCTCTGAGGCGGTCATTGTTGCCTGCGGAACGAGGTCTAAGGCTGTTGCCAGGTTATGGCCATTCTGTTTCACCAGTTGGACAAGTTTCTCGAACACGAAAACATTATCGCCATATACCTGATAGCTCACACCGGGGATACCGTCTATTGAGCGGAGCCTTTCGCGAATGACATCATCGTTCATATGATGATTGTGGAACTCATCCATACAAAAAAACCTACCAGCAGGTACTTCACGGCTCATAACGAATTCCTCACGGATTATTGAGACTCTACTTCAGACCGGTCTAAAGAGATGAAAGCGATGTACATCATAACATCAGCCAAGTCGGTGACTAATAGGTTGCATGACCTCATCATCAGTGTGAGATGTGCCCCACAGTCGTCTTACCCGTATCAACCTCCCTTGGTAGTTTGATCGGTCATATTGAAAGTCTGTTTGCGCTCTGTTGTAGGGGAAAAACAATCACGCTTTTTGCTTTCGCGCATCAAATGCACAACGCCTTTGCTGGCGTGCCCCAGATCAAACACAACGACCTGTCCAACCTCTATGCCCTGCCCAACCAGCTCCGGATCAATCATCATGACCTGGCCTAAATGCTCTGACTTTTGCTCAGTTCTAAACATAGTAACCCTCTCTTATTAAAAGCTAACGTTTATGGTGTAACTGAACTGGCGACTGCCATGAGTCAACAGCGTCAGATACATCATGAAGTTGCATGTCCTCATCCAACTAGTGCTTGTTAACTACAAAACATCGTGCCCGACATTAACAATGTGCAGCCATCAGTATCACGTATTTGACAATTGTGCCCTGGCAAGGCCGCCCGCGAATTTCGAGTAAACAGGAAGAAAATAAAAAGAAAACAAAGAGTTATAGCCTGATGTATACGCGCCGATCGGGAATCAGGCGAAGCCTGACCGCACGGAAGGGTCTGGCAGGGGGCATTAGGGATGAGGACATGCAATTGTGTTATCACGTCCGCACCAGCTGTCGTGGAAATCATCCCCGGCCGGTTAACCCGGTTTCGGATGTTCACCAGTTTTCCGGGTAGCAAGGCCAGCTCATCCAGACATCGAGCACCTCGGTATCACTGACCGCCGCAGCGTAAATCCCGGCACCCGGGAAGAAATAGACAGGCAGGCTGGCGGCGGGTGACGTGCTGTCATCCGTCAGGGAGCCGACAACCTCATGCGGCCCCCGGAGTAAATCACCCAGGTAGTCATCCGGCCTGATGCCGTTGCGGGATGCAGCCATCTCCACAAACTCCGCCAGCGGATGGCGGGTCGGATAACCCCTGAACACTTCATACGATGGCGAAACACATTCGCCGCTGGTGGACCGCCCCCAGTACCCGGCCAGTTGTTCCGGACCGAGTCCACAGGCATGTTGGGTGACCTGTGCTTTAAACTGTTCGAACGTATTCATTCCTGAAGTCCCTGTAGGGTATATTTGGCAAACCTCCCTGCCAGCGTCACTACCGGCAGGACACCGCATTGTCAGACGCGACCACCGGCTATGAACCGGCAAGACGTCAGTCGCCCGCCAGCCCGGGTGAGGTGGAATACAGTTTACCAGTTCCGGCCGACTGACTTTGCCGCCAGGAGACGCTAATTACACTATTATTGAATCTTTGCATCTTCGATGACCAATATCGCCCCGACGCTGAACGCTACTGGAATGCATCTCTTGCCACGATTGAAAGGATCAAACACACCTACCGCGCAAAAATCCGGAACTCCTGATCCAGTCTTTCGGCCATAACAGCCCAACGCTAATGTATGTCCATTAGCGTTGGGCTGTTATGATGGCTGTGCCAGTTTATATTACCGGACTGATCATGATAGGTACTCTGAGACCATGTAAGAAATGAACAACCCATTACTGCTTAAGGCGAGCAAGTAGATTTTGTTTACGTTTCCATGCCCGCCAGGCCCGTAACTCCCCAGCCCCCTTCAGAGCAATGAGAAATTTGTTGGTCCTTCAGTTGTTGCCACCTTACTGTCTTCGCAGGCCGTCAGGCAGACACTTTTAAGTCGGTGGTTGTAGAGGCCAATACGGGCGATTTCCTGGAGATAATCCCGTTCCTCCATCGTTAGCGACTGCCCTTCCTGTGATTTTGTGATCATGTCCTGCCAGTTCAGCAATTTCTCGTAATTCACATGCTCACTGGTGTCGAGACAATGCAGACGGAAGTAACGTATAAACAGCGGAAATTCATCAGTCTGGGCTATATTGGATGCTCTGACGGTGAGCCGACACAAACAAACGATGGTGTCCTGCTGCATTCTTATCAGCGTATTCATGCTCTGGGGTAAGATGTCCGGCAGCTTCATGTAGCAGTCGGAAAGACGCTGGAGAAGTGGTCCTGCTTCCGCAGGCTCACGGCCCTGATAAACCTTCAGGGGTTCAGTCCCCAGTTCCTGCATCATGGGATGATACAACCACTCTCGTGACTCCGTCTCATCAATGATAATTTTCTCGATACGTTCGCTGTAGGTTCCATCTCGCCTGCCAAGTTGTACCTGACTGATTTCGTATTCTATATCCGGCAGATCGATACGTAATGCTGCTACCATTTCCGAGGGATGGAGATGGTCGAACGTCAGCTTCCCGGCCACGCTGCGATCGGTATCAAGAAACACGGCGACACAGAGGTCGTTAACCTTCACAAACAGATCTGCCGTGGCGCCGAACATGCTTCCGCTGCCGCTTACCTCATCAAGTGGCACCTTCCCGCCTTCATAACCGGCCAGAAGATGCGGGAAACCGAGAAGATGTCTTTCCCGGACAACTTCAATAATTTTTCCCCGAATCGCCTCCATCAAGCCGTCACAATCACCGAAGAGGTCCGTGGTGTGGCTATAGTGCCAGAGTTTGACCTCACCCTGCCTGGCGATCAAATCCGTACGACACCCGGGGCAGATACAGTTGCATGCACTCCCTCTGCTTACTTCCGTGATGTCCAGATACCGTCCAGTTTCGCGATGGAGTCCGAAAGGAATCCCATAGGTATAGCTCTTTCGCATGTTATTTCCCCCGCAGCATACAGACATTCACTATATCGGACGAAAGCAGTATGACATTTCGATAAGAGGTCTTTTTTCATGAGTTTTTAAGTTGCTTTTATTACTGTGGCAGGGGCAAATGGATAAAGCGATGGCAATTCTATGCTGGTAAAAAGCTACTTTTCCGGTTGCCCGTCCCTCCACCAGCAGTGAGACTTATTAATACGGACGGAACCGGAATTAGTGAGCATTCCAACAGTGGGCTCACTTTCAGGACGAAAGCTGATTTAATATAAATACTGGACCCTACATTCAATGCAGTTTGTGTTGATCAATATAACCCATCATAAATTGCATAAGTTCCGGGTCACTCCGGGCAGAAAAAAGTACAGTCACTACGTTTTTCATCGCACTTGTCGCATTGCTGGCGTCAATAGCATTCTTGTCATTTATAATTGCATTATTCCCAATTTTATTAATCTGATTAATTACTTCATCCTCACTGATGCTTGTACTCCGGATTGAATCAAAAATCGGGTAGGCCTGCGCCGCATATTCAGTGAAGCGGACAGCATCAAGGCTCGATGCCAACGCCGCCTTTTCCTGTCGGGAATATACCGCCAAAGCGGTCTGACTCAGCAACTCCGAAGGCGTCTCGCAGGCCGCAGTACTGGTGTTCCCCTGGATCATGCCCATTCTGAAAAAATTCGAGACAACCTTGTTTATTTCATCATTCATTATCTGGCTGAAACCAACTTTTGGGTCTGAGGTAGTGAAATTTGCCCTGTAGTTCTCAAGCGCCAGAGAGGCAACCTCTGCGTTGCCCGTCTGAGTTGCGTTACAGGCGTAACGGTAACCTTCATCCAGTTTTTGACTGAACTCGTTTAGGCTCGCCGCGTTTAAATAAAAGGAGATGAATGGAAGAGTTAAAATTAATAAAGGTTTAATTCCCATGCGTTTTACCACAACAGAGCAAGTAAAGCATTTTAAGTGAAGTTATTACTTTTCTGATTAAACTAATTCCCAGAGGTGGTAATAAATAATTTAATAAATTTATATGTTCAACAGACGATTTCATAAACCTCTTTTTGTTAAACGTCGGCTGTATAATGGTTCCCGGGATTTTCATTTTACTGACGAACCAGGGTCCATACACTGGCGGGGACTTTATCGTAGAGTTTTTTCATTGTCAGTTCAGCTTTTCGATGGTCATATGCCCCGGAAATTTCTAGTGAAACTATACCAACATTCTTTTCACAGAGTCGTTCAAATACTTTTTCCAGTGTGTCAAATGAAGAGCACTTACGAAATTTCATCAAATACGCCTGTTTAGTTTCGGACATGGTCAACCTTAAGTTATTTTCAGCAAAAGTACAGTATCCCAATCTTATGTGGATTTGTTCCGGGAATCTAATTTTTTTTGCAACTATTTGACGTATAACTCCGGCTCGTTGCTGAACTGGCGGGCCCCCTTTTTTTGTTGCCCGGAACCTGTTCATAAGCAGGTACCGCAATGCTAAAATGGCTGTAAATAAAAACAGTGTATTCAGGTGGACACAATGAATAGCCAGCCAGTAACCAGACGGTTTGCAGACAACGATCTCCATCAACAATTGTCTACGGTTAAAGTTAATGACAAGCAACTGATGCGCCTCATCCGCTATTTTTCTCACCTGAAATACCATACGGCTAAGACGTATCTCCATTGGCTGCGTTCCTGGAATGAGTGGTATCAGGCAAATGCAGGAAAGGAGGTGAACGAAGATTGGCCCGCCAGCTCTCTCCCGGTGACTGAAACTCCACTGCTGGCCTATTTAGACCATCTTCAGAAGTCACTGTCACGAAGCAGTATTAAAGGGTGCCTGCATGCCCTGAACAGTATCCAAAGGAAAGCACTCGATCAGCCTGGGATCATCACATCTGAAGTGGGTTATATTCTTGCGGCCCTCGAACAGGCTGAAGCCCGAAAGCAGAAAGTTACCCGCCAGGCTACGCCATTCATGGTGACGGATCTAAAGGCATTGATTAAAGCACACAGTACGACGCAGTCGGTGCGCAAACTCCGCGACCTTTGCCTAATTTGGACAGGGTTTGAAACACTGCTTCGCTCAGCGGAGATCAGGCGAATTCGGATGGAAGACCTTGTGCTGGATGAAAAGACCGGCAGCTTTACCTTGACGGTATACCGGACAAAATCCACTGTCAGTACCCTGCTCACCTATCATCTGACCCCTAACCTCACAGCCACACTGAGAAGGCTGATGGGTATGGTCGGAAGGGATCAATACAGCCATCCGAAGGACTATCTCTTTCAGGCCGTTAACTTTCAGGATAACGGATATATGCCACCTGAATGGGGTTTACGAAGCCAGGGTAACGAAATCAATGCGCTGCTGAGAAACCATAACATGCCCTATCTGCCTACCCGAACCCCGCTCGGGGGAAATGGCGAACCCATTCCCGTCGAGGATGAGGGTATGCTTAGTAAGAACACGCTACTCCGGGCCTTTGAAGCGCTTTGGGAAGAGCTTCATCCGCAGGAAACGGGCACCCGATGCTGGACCGGTCACAGCGTCCGCGTAGGCGGTGCCATCGAACTTGCTCATGCCGGGTATACGCTCTTGCAGATCATGGAGATGGGTAACTGGAGCAACGCGGAGATGGTTTCACGCTATATCCGTAACATTGAAGCTGGTAAAAAAGCGATGACGCAATTCATGCGCGGAGCGCTGGATGAGTAGCGCCCATGCGGGCGCTGCTGAGGGTTATTTCTTACGGAAAGGATTAAACCGGTTCAGATCCTGAAGGGCGTCTTTCGGCGGCAGCATACCTGTGCGTTTCATTTTATAAACGCCGTTAAGCTTCATAGTTTGCACACCCAAGTTTAACAGTGCCACCAGCTTAAGCGTATACAGAAACGTGAATGCCGGGGCCATCTGGATAAAAATAAACAACAAACCGGCACACATCACCCTCAGCCACGCCGCATATTCCATGCTCAGCGGTCGCTTAAAATAATGGATTTCCAGTAATCCCACCGCCTTGTTACTGATCCACACCGCTGCCAGTGAGAGTAACAACACGATGCACACCATAATGCCCAGTTCCATGATCCTCACTCCCCGTCGTTTTTATATTTTGTGTTTCTGATTTGCCTGCTTTGGTTTTGTTTTTCGCCTTCTTTTTGGGTTTGATATGGTGGAACAGGAAACAATCCACCAGCACCCAGCCATTGGCATACCGGGCCAACAGCAATTTCTGCCCCGGATAATGAGCATGAAAAAGCATTTTCACATCGGCGGTATTCATGATCTGTTGCTTACGCTTCAGCTCCTCCTCAGGCATCTCATATTCCTGAATAAATGGTGATGACAACCGCTGGCGAAGCATACGAATAGCGCTGGCATTTTCATCGTGTTTAGCCAGACGGCCAAAACGCACAAGCGCCTTATGAGACACCTGGACAGGTCCCAGATGGGAATCAACCAGTTCATACTGCCAGAAATATCGCAGATCCACTTTCACCCAGCTGATACTGTCTTCCTGTGCAGCTTTCATTATGGTTCCCGACATCGGGACCATTGTCAGTTTGGTCAGACGTATGTGAATATAATCAGCCAGGGTCCTGAGGGACTCCGGTACATTATTGTTCAGCAGAAGCTGCTGAAGCCCCGGGGTCGACGTCTGCCAGCTCAGGTTGCGGCCGTCAGGTAAAAATTCAAAGTTTTGATCCGCTGGCGCCGATTTCGCATTGTTTTCCTTCCTCATGAGAAAGTAATGGCCACACAGTAACTCGGACCGTACCTTATCCTCTCCCGGGTCATGTCGGGCTTTACTGAGATCCACCGTCAATACAACACGGTTAATAGCGTCCTCGTGGTATTTTTTCACCCAGACACAGACACGATAAAGTCTCTCATCGAGCTTCTGGCTGGTAGTGGAGATCCATTGCATGCTTTTCTCCTCAGACCTTACTCATAATGAAAATGCCAAGATCCGCACCGGGTACAAGCTCCGTGTAGCTATGGTTGATCCTTCGTGCATTTGACGGTGCGTCATCCGACGCAGGCACCCAGTTCTGAAGACCTTTAAATGCTGGCTTTTGTCCAACAGCGAAAATGGGCAGTGAGGCTTTCACCACCTTGTAATCCGTCTCGGCGTATTTGCTACTTCCACGCTCCGTGCCTTCAGGACGGTATGAGAACAGATGCGCGATCGGAACCGGGAAGGTATTGGTCCGACAAAGACGTAACGCATCCCCGTCTTGTAGGACCTTTCTTTCAAGTAATGCCTTCGCCCTATCGATGTTCGCAACCACTGTCAGGTCAGTGGTCGCTGGCGATTTGACCGCTGCCGTACGACGCTTATCCAGCATCGCGATGAGCTCACTGGCGTTGGTTTTTACCTGGTTCCGGTTTAGTCGCCAGCAAAAAGTAACTTTTTTAAGCCGTGCCTCCACAAACATAATTTTGCGAGTAGACGCCACTGTCACAAGGCCGGGAAGTTTACGGTGAACTTCCTCAAAGCGGATGTGTTTCTGATCATTTACCCTTTTCATAGCTGAGGCAAAGTCAGTTTTGGCGTCGTTGATATCGCGAATAATTCTGCTCAGCAGTTCGGCACCCTCAGGAACAATAATCAGCCCCGGATATTTGGTCGTTACTTTCGTTGAATTCCTGCTGAGTACATCGATGTCATCGATACAAAAATCCTGAAATACACGGATAATGTCATCTACAGAGGCATCAGAAATAGTACTCACCTCAATTGGGGTAACCTCTTTCAGCCGCTCTTCGTGGCGCGTGACGGCCCCCACAGTCATCAGTTCCGCCATCACCGGCTGATGGTTATTCAGAAAGGCTCTGAGCTGTTCAATTCGCTCCAGAATCCGATCACGGTAGAAAGGTAAATTTTCACTGGACATTCATCACTCCGGTTTCAATAAAACAGCGCAACACCGTTACATCCTCAACCACTTCTGAAGATGCGATACGCAGCCGGTAGCTGTACTTTTCCAACACCTTCCGCAGTTCATCGGAATTGCCTGTTGTATAAAGGGGCAGAGGTTCAGCCTGCTGGCCGTCATGCCTGAAACAACGATTAAGGTCGGACAAAAGGCCAAAACTGACAGGCCTGTGTTGCAGATTGATACGCTGCCAGTCCAGCGGTACACCGAACTTCACCCACCAGCCCAGTCCAATAAGTTCATTTCGTATACTCTGCACATTACCCAAATCCGATACTGTAACATCCGGGATAACGCCATTACCTTCCACCAGCAAATGCATCACGCTCTTAAAATCAGGCTGACGACACTTTCTGGCTTGCTTCAGAATGGTTCGGATCGAACGCAAACACTGACGAGAATGCAAATTACGACGTTCAGCCGAACTAAGCCATCTGTTGATGAGTTCATTCGAATACGCCACCGGGCATTCCCCGAGGCCTGACCTTCCGTTTTCACGGACATACAACAGACAGGAGGTAGCTGCACTCACTACAGCGTCATATTTTTCATTCATGTTTACCCCCGTTAATATCAGAAATCTGGTTATCCGGAGTCAGGAACAAAGGCTGATAATGCAAGCGCCACGGATAATGTACCGTTAGGCCATCCGTGCCAATACGGTTCAGCCTGTAGCGGCCGTTCATTCGATCAACAGACCAAATGCCGGGAACTACAGGACGGCTCCACCGACAAACCGGTAAACCTCCGAGCTGAAGGGTATTCACCAGCCCTTTATCAATCTCGGTCACGCGTACCTTCAACAAGAAGCATAACCAGGGAGAGCACCAGATAAACAGCCAGACGGGCGCTAGGACAAACTTGTTTAGCAAATGCCCTGTCATCAACATCGCAGATAACAGCATAAAACTGATGATCAACCAAAAAACCATCCATCCTAACCAGGCTCGTGTCTCACAAAGTTTCCATTCCAACAGGTAAAGTCGCTTTTTCATCCAGAGCCCCCGGAACTCAGTGAATGACTGAGGTGTGCTGCATCAAAATAGGTGTGCGTGGCAAGATCTCGTTTCGCCACAGCTCTTGCGCTGACGTCCATCCATGGAGAATTCCGTTGCCACAGTGTGAATTGAACGCCATTACCTCATCATTTAGCTGATAGACAAGCCTGTCTGGCATCTCAAGGTACTCAGGCAGAGAAAGCAGTACGCCGTGGATCATTTCGCCAGTCAGCCTGGATAACGTCTCTTCTTCGTCGAGATTTACTGTTGGCATTGCAGATAGTGGGATAGAGAAACAGCAGAGATCCATACCCACAGCGTCATAACCAACATCAAAACCATCATCATTAAGCACAAATCGAAAGATAGCCTCAGGTGCCTGACCCAACTCGGGCATCGGTGCTTCAGGCACCTCTGTGCCGGTAAAATATTTTTCGGTCCAGTTGCTAAAGGGACTGGTAAACATCCAACAGAGCAGCGACAACGCAATGTCCGTTTTGAGTACTCGTTTCGTGCCAGACGCTCCAAAAGGATGAAGATTGCTTTTCATGATTTACCTGTAGATTGCTTTATTTACAGCTATTTAAACACATTCCGGATTTTCCCCAATAGGTTGCAAAACGCTAAAATTCGCAGATGCTGGTCCCCTTCTGTTTTAGTCGATGCTCAAGATAGATGCTGGCCAGATCGAGAGGATGATTTTCTTCGAGGCATGCCCGAACGAGATCTTCAGTTGATACAGATTCCAGTCCCCGGGTTTCAAGAATTTCTTTCGCCGTCGTCAGCGCCCGGGAGGCACTTCGACTTAACTGAATTTTCACCTGAGAACTGCTTTCACACAGGGTGTCAGCTGGTACGGTCTGTGAATCGGTATTGTACATAGGGGTATCACTCCATATCAGGGATCGAATGAAAATTGACTGCAAGAGACGTCTCTGGTTCACCGTTTTCCACAGTGCTTAGCCAGGTTCGGGCAGGAAGTTGTTGCTCACAGAGAAGCAGGTAACCTTCGCCCATAAGATGCTTTTGTCCCAATGCATGCAGTAGATCCCCTGAATATGGACCCAGAGCAGTTTGGGTATAAAACAACGCGCCTGCGGGTATTTTTTTAGACAACATGCTCATTAATACGATCTTCTCGTCCTCATTTTCGGGTAAAACGAGGATTATCCTGAACCCCTTGTTAACGTGTGATTGCAGACCTGCAACCAGCGACCGAAACCTGAGCGCATAAATGACCATCCTGAATCGGGTCATTAACAGTGTTGTAGCAGCAAAAATAACGACGACTGAGCCGAATTTTGACCGGTAAAACCACCAGTTCAGGCCACCGGCCACAATCAAAACAACCAGAAGCACAATGCTTCCGTAAAAAAATGCAGCCGGGAAACGGGTTCTTTTTCCTTCGAGGAGCGCCGACGCCATTATTACGCCCGTGATGCAGTACACAACCCAGTCATAGAACGATTCAGTCATCATTAGGTGCTTGTGTCTCGTATTGTTATAAAATCGGACGCCTGCCTTTATAAAGCCCTCAGCAATCGTGTCCCATACAGCCATAGACTTCGCTAAAATTGTCGCAACTGTCTGTTGTCACAAAGAGTTCCCCACGGCCTAAACGACGCTGTAGATCGGCCTTTACTTCAGCTGCCGGTTTGAGAAAAAGATACTCCAGCTGTGAGTCACTTCCCGAAGAAAGCAGCAACTCAATACTGAAATCAACATGCCGATAAGAGAACTGGCTTTGGTCGTGGGAAAAGACCGAGTTCACAGGGATATTGCTCAGACTTATGGTGGCAGGCATAGTCACTCCTTTGTTTTAAACAGTATACAAATCTCTATCGTTCCATTTTTCGGATAAGAGACCTATTTTCGCGAAACTAAAACAAAGTAAGTAAATTTTATTTATGCAGTCTCCAGCATGTAGACTGATTGCGGCCGGAAACGGAAACACGTGTCAAAAAATTGAAACTAACCGGAGCAGGAAAGGAAGCAGCAGAAAGAGTGTCATTTTGGATTGGAGTTGATGCGGAAGGTAACGGATGGTTTATGAAGAGCTGTGACCGGAGAGCAATGCAGTTAATCATATCGGTCAATGAGTACGTTGAAATATAGCGGATTAAAGAACAGATTTGAGGAATAAAAAAAGGCACGGATAACCGTGCCTTCTTGGGAGTATAAAAAACTGAAGATATAAAACTATCTTCAGCACTCATGCCGCAACGGAGACTTTAACCTCTGTAGCGGGGATGAGTTTACGTAATGTGGAGAATACTTCATAAATTAGATCCTGACGGTCATGGATTTTAACCCGGCCACCAGTCAATTCAGATACATTCACCCCTTGGTAAAGTTCATTAACGACTTCACCATCTTGATCAAGGACTCGAACATGAGCAACCATATGAAAGTAAGATTTTGCAGCATAACTTTCATAAATATCAATAATCGATTCATTATTACGACGTAAAACTACTTTGCCGGACGGCAGCGTTGTTTCATCCATATAACAATCGGTTAATTGATCGTCGAAATCGTCCTCTTGAAGTGAAATATGCAGACTCAGTTCGTCGGTAATTCGACGTGAATATGAATACTCACTAAATGTATAAGCGGCCATGCTTATATCACTGAAAGTGCGATAAGCATCATGAAGACCGGATGTTATTTCATCTGATACATAGTTGATAAGCCCAATAAAATGCGTATTCCAGAATTGTTCCAGTGCAAAACGGGCGATTAAAACCTGTCCATCAACTTCCATCAGTTTTTTGTATTCTTCACGATCATAGCCACCAGGTTGTGTGCTATCCGCAGAAAGACTTAGGATATCACAACAGACATCATCGTATTCAAAGCGGCTAGTCGCGTAGTGTTTACCAGAGATATCCAGATACTGACCGGAAACTTGGTCGAAGACCTCAAGGAAGTAAACCAGGCGCTTCTTGAGGGTATTAGCATCCAGTCCATCCAGTTGAGTAGCATTAAGCGTTTCCGCATAATGGTCCACAGACTGTCTTAATTCACTGGCTGATATACTGCAAGAAAAAGAAACCTCGTCGCCCTGGCAGTGAGAGACATTGATATGAATCTCTGTCTCATCAAAATCAATGCCAATGTCTGCCAGTACTGCACGAACGTAGTTTTGATTATCAGTATAATTAGTCATTTTCACTTCCTCAGGAAAATTGAAAGGAAGTGCCCCATAGGGGAGCAACTTCCCCAGTGGGTGGATAAAAATATGTTTTTCTAAATCATTCTATCCTGCCAGTTAAACAGGAAAGTGAACGCAATCATTTAGTCGAACAAAGTTACTTTTTACGATGAGGTGAGAATGAGGACCGGTTAAACACCGTCCCGAAACTCTTCAATCGCTTCATGGATCAACGCTGCTCTGTCACAGATTTGTACTCGGCCACAAGGTCCCACAGAAGAGAAGGTTCCGTGCGAGGATTCACACTTAACACTCCCATCACTGCCAGTGAAACGAACGTTCATCATAACCGGCACATCGTGTCCGGAACTTACGCAGGTATAAAGACGAATGAGTTTTTCATCATCGCAATACGCCCCCGTCGTGCCTTCAGACTCATTGAAACCAATGTAAAGATCAGGCATGCAAGCCGGGTATTCATCAGTGTTCAGCTCAAGATGCAACATCAGTTCATGATTTACACGACGGTGATATTGATATTGACCTAAACTATGAAATGAATTTTTAACAGACTTGATAACCTGAAGAGAATTAAATAGACACTCTGTTATTTTTTTCTCAAACTCATAGATAAAGTCGCCAAAATCAGAATGGAAAAATTGCTTCAGTGCATACCGGGCAATAAGAACTTTCCCGTCAACACTCATTCTATTCTGATAAATTTCCTTTCTGAGACCTTTCTGAAATTCATCATATTCAGGCAACGATTCTGAGGCCGCCAATATTGATGTTGCTATATCGAAAAATTTCATAGTGCTATGCGCATTATGATAACCACGAATTGTTATTTTCTGAAACCCAGACTTTTCATATACTTTAAAAAGGTATTTGATTTTATTCCGGAGAACTTCGGTTTCAGAATACGGCGCTTTATGTTTTATCAACTCTTCGATATATGAATCAAGATAGAATAACAAATCATCAGTCGCCACTTCTGCTTTGAATGAGAGTTGTTCAAAGAAATTAGACTTATCAAACAGTTTAATATCCTGTTGAATTACTGTCAGACCAAGTTGTTTTTTAAGCATGGCGCTAACAAAATTTATATCATCGTTTTCATTAAACATATCTACTTCCTCTTGAAAGAATAAAGGAAGCATCCCCTAAAGGGATTGAGCTTCCCTTAGGGTTATTTATTAATTACATGTAAAGCAGATCATCCGAATGCTCTGGAGCATACGAATTGATTTGCTTAAGCGAGTTATTTATAGCCTTTCTGTACAGCGATGAAGAATGCGATTGAACCATTTTGTACTCAGTGACGAGAAGAGGTGAAGTAAAGCAACCTAGATTCGCGTCGAGAGTTAAAGGGCCATCGTTGCAAGATTCAATAACAGCGTAAATGCGCCGCTTCATCACCCTACCCGACAGGTAACGATTAACATGGTTCAGGAACTTGTCAGCCCCAGAAATACTACTCACATCCCAGTTGGCAGAAATTATCTGGTCTGCAACTGAAACGGGTACCGGTTCAACTACTATCTGAGTATTGATTTGATGGTCAACACTGAAGAACCTGGTTAACACTTGTGGAACTGAACTTTCCGCAACCTTTTCTGTAACTGCGAAAATAAGCGGAAGAACCTGAGATAAGCGTGACCGTAACTGGCCATGAAGATGGCTGATGAAATTGTGACCGTTTTCAACCATACCAAGGATTAAATCCTTGTCTGCATTGCTGGAACGATAATAGACATAGTCCAGTTTTTCACGGTTCACACCTTCATTCAGCCAGTCTGGCTCAACATCAACAAGACGCAGGTGAGCTGCTGACACTGAAACCTCAAACTGCAAGGTTTCAAGAGTGACCGGCCCAGCCTTCAACAACGCAGCTCCTGAGCAATATTGTGCAACAGGATGGTTATCCACGTCAGGGCCCCATAAAGGCTCCCAGTCGCGCAGATAACGCATTAAATGCGGTTTTAAAGTCCGGACTGGAATATCAACCTTCACAACAAGACTCTGAATGACTCCGGTTTCCAGATTGACACTTTGGATCGCAGCACCTTCAAAACCCATCTTCACCAGCATCGCTTCAATTAATTTATAAATAGCTTTCATTTTATTGCCCTCGGTTAAGAGGGAATTCTCCCCAAGGGAAGAGTTCCCTCAGGGATTAGATAAGTTGAAAATAAGTTTTAATACCCGTAACGAATAGCGTGTTGTCTTTCTTGAAGGTAGGCTTCGTATTCATCTTTTCCGGATGCGAAGCACTCTTTAACAAAGACACCGCAAAACATTTTAAGATCATCTCTGGCATGCATTTCTTTATCTGACATGACTTTAGCATAATCAGACGTGTCGATATCCGCTAAGCGCCAACCGTACTTCATGTAAACACGATTACTGTGGGCAAAGCCTTTAAGATAGCGGCGTGCATTTTTGATGATCTGACGACTACCAGACATGTCGGATGACAAAAAGTCAGGTGCGATCATCGTTTCCAGAATATCAACTGGCAACCCCTTACAAAATATTTGAACATTATAACTATTGTAACAGTCATGATATTTAAAGTCCTTTATAAGACGGTCAGGTTGGTCAGTTGTTATCTTATTTAAAACATCAAGTGCTAAACGAATACCTTCCTTCATAGTTTCATGTAATTCTACATTCACAAATGAAAAGAAGGGACTCAGTCCTTCTTTGTACGTGAGATAGTCTTCACCAAAACGTCCATGTCGAGTTAAATGCAGCAATCGTTGCTTGTTATATTCACTATCAGTCACGTCGTAACTACCACCGCGCTGTAGAGTGAATCCTTCCTTGACAGTAACCGGGAATCTAATATGGTCAATAAAGAAAGACCGATTCTGCTTATTTTTCACTACATCTAACTGACGTTTAACACAATCCGTAATGTTCTGGTCTTCGAACCCAGGGAACGGGATATCTAAAAATATTGAACTGTATGCGTTAGCATACGAATGAAGAAAATCAAATGAAACATCGGCGTCACAGCGTATACCAGTAAATTTACCGTCACAACCAGTTAAGCAGATAACATTGCTGACCTTCACAGCGTGATTGCGTGACATCAGAAATGCATTAATGATTTTCTCGATAATTTTCATGTAATCCTCTCGTTATAAAAAGGGATTACGCCCATCAGGGGAGTAATCCCCAGATGGGTAGTGTTAATCAGAAATCAGAAAGACCTAAATCTTTATTTCGCCCTGATATCGTGGAAGATATAAGACGATTTACTCGTTTCTGTATACTGTATTCAGACGTCTCACTTATAAAAAGTGGTAATGACTTACCAAGAGACTGTCCATTTCGATAATAGTGACAGACTATATAACCATGTCTCCACCCTGTACTGATATAAGACTTAACACATTTGATAAAACCCGAAGCTGCCGCTTCTGTTCGTAAAGAGGTAAATGATTTCAGATACCGGTCCATTGAACATAGTGCAATAGCTTTAAGAGTTACCTCCAGCATTTCATTCCCGTACTTCACTCTCTTAATTAACTGATCTTCATTACGGTGCAAGAATGCATTCCGCAGTCCGGCAATCAGTATTAAAACTTCTCTGAGTAAAGTACAGAGTCTATTACGCACATATCTCATGAAGTCATCAAAATATAAAAGCCAGAAACAAGCAGCCTGGCTAATCAAGAGATCATGGGAACAAGCTAGCATCTTAGCCAGCTCGATATCTTCGGAACGAAGAGAAAAGTTACTTTCCTCAAACCGTTGTTGCTTTGAATTACACGTATAGAGTTCTATCCATACAGAGATAAATTCAAGCGATTCCATGTCTTCGCAGAGCAATTCAGCACTGCTGATACACTGCTGAAGTTCAAGGCCGATATCATACGATACCGGACAATCTTTCAGAGTCTCGACATAGTCAGGGACGAACCGCGATAAATGCGTTGTTTTCAGGTACAGGCTGAGATGCACTTGTGTCAAAGGATTTACAAGAGACTGTACAGGCATCTCAGTAATGGAAACCGGTACAACACCATCCTTTATCAGAACTGCATTGACAAGATCTGTAGCTAATTTCATAAGGCCTCCAGGTTAAATGCTGAGGGCCCCCCCGATGGGATTGGCCATCAGGGATGTAGTTAAAATATGTGATATGTTTATGCGCAAAGAGCTATGACATTGTCGATATAACTGACAAGAGATGGTCGCTCATCCTTTACTGCAAAATGACGAAGTCCATCCAGATTATATGCCGGTAGAAAATCGGCATAACCACGGGTACGAAGATCATCAACCACAAGTTTTAAATAATCAAATCTTCCAAGAGAACCTCTCAATGGGGGCCTTCCCGGTTTGGACAAAACTTCTAAAGCTTGTTGCCACGTGATATCTTCCGCTTTTCCTGTAGCAAGATTAAAATGCACATAAATGAATGCTTTATAATCTCCACGACAGGTAAGATAGTAATTCGGAAAAAAATATTTATCACAGCGTAACAAACATGTACCTGAAGGGCGAATTACATACAACAGGTTTTTGTCCTTATCTATTATGCTGTGTTTTAAAATCGTAAGGTCAACTTCACTATCATGAAGATAATAGCATGATGATGGTTGCTCAACGATACGAGATGAAATCACAGCAGCAAACTTATTAAATAAGTCTTGATTTTCAGTTTTCATAACAATGCTCTCTTATATTAAACGATGAGCATCACCCTAACGGTAATACTCCCGTCAGGGGTTTTGAGTTATATGGATATACCACGTCATACAACCGACCGTAGCCAGATGTACCGCACATTTATTTAACTGAGCAAGCATCTCAGCCGTAAAAAAAACCTGAATAACAGGTGATTTTCACGAAGGAAATCTAATTATCTGTTTAGTATTTATGAAATTAAACACTAAAGAGATAACCCCCCCCGACCTAAAAAGGCGGGGGAGTTATCGGGTTTAAAGCTGAGCAAGACATTCAGGAGCCCATTTTACTGGGAAGCCATCAGGTCCTGTTAATTTCAATACTTCGTTCCAGTCGATTCCTTTCGTCCCTTCAGGAATATCGAAATCTGGTTCAAAGACTTTAATTGTCAGCTCTGAAGTGGGATATCGCTTTGCAAAAAACTCTTCCATTCGGGCCTGAAGTCGTATTGCTGACTCCATACCCGGGCAAGCGCCTCTTGAATTCACAACATCCTTATCCGCCCAGACGTAAAACTGTATTTCTTTCACATCCGGAGGAGGCAGTAGACTATCCGGCACTTCAACGTTTTCAAGACACCAGGCAGAGCTCGCAGCCCAACACGGTGTTGAAGTCGCTTCAGTTACTGACAGCGCGTTTTCTATGCCTTCAGCCACACCTAACGTCCAGGTACGGGTACCTGAGTTGTAGTGTGGGTCGTACAGCTGAATTGAGCCGCCGGTCATATCGGCAGGCGGTTTCATCATCAGTTTCGGATTCTCTACCCGAGCCTTATCACCATTTTTCTCTACGAACGTTCTATGGATTGTCAGAGGACGTCCCCGTGTATCACGATAAATTGCGATCATTCCCGGGTAAGTTGACGGTTTCTCTAGTGACTTATCCATATAGTAAAGTCGGTTGTTCAGACCAAGATCCTTAGGCAGATTACTCAGAATTCGTTTAAGACCACGATTTCGGAGATACATGCCCACAGGACTCCCTGGCTTGATTTCACCTGTATAGTGATATAACACTTCAAGTTTACGCAGCCGTTTTTCAACTTCATCGCTATCAAGCGTTTCGGTTGCACGAACTGTTGATTTATAACGCCGTTCACTTTCGAGATCCGCATCAGTTAACGGAGCGTACAGATCCATACCAAAGAAATCAGTCAAGATCTTCTTACAAGTCTGGGTTTTGCTCAACTTGTAATACTCTGCCAGCACATCAATACCGTCACAAAATGCATTCACAGGGAAATCATTGTGAATAGCACAACCGGTATAGAGGTCTTTTTTTCGGAAACGGAACTTTGATTTCCCGTCCCCGGTGAAGGGGCAAGGAACCTGGCTAGGTGCTTTATCACAAGCATCTTTAAATGCCGGTATTCTATCGAATACATAGCGCCAGCCAGAGGCTTCCGCAACACGAGCGTGAACCATTTTAATAAAGTGCTCAGATACTTCATGTGGTGTACGCTTAACAGCCGGTGATGCATAAGTCATTTTGTTCTCTCTTATCTGGCATTGTGGGTTTCTCAATGCCCTCTGCGATGCAGAAAACAGGGAGAAACCCACAACGCAGAATCTAAGAATAAGGGCCATAATGGCCCTTAACAATTACGCTTCAGACTTGAAGCCATTATTTTCAAGACGCTGGATAAAACCATCAACCATTGATGTTGCCATTTTTACATTACCCTCCGGTATAGATACATCCCGGAGAATTACTTCTTTTGGCAATTCACTTTTGACAACTTCACCCATGCGACCAAAAATACGGACACGATGCATCATCCCGACTTTTTCATACTCGACACGGTAAGTCTTTATCTGAGTCATATATTGCTCCTTAATCCTTCAGGGAGCAAAACGACCCAACCGGGCGTCATTTTGCCCCGATTGGGTAGAGTTAATTAGATAGAATTTGATGTACTAATTTACTGACCACATTCGGCAGTAAAGAAATATCATCAACATTTACGAAGGTGCCCTCATCAAAACCAATTAACTCATCAGTTTTAATGCCTACACCAGCGATTTCAATACCGTTACTTTCAGCTACCGTAAGAACATCACTAATGGTGTAATCAGACTCTGTCGGATAACCATCAGTAATAAGGAAAACAATTTTCCTGTCAAACTGGCTTTCAAGTAACAATTCTACAGCAGCCATTAAGGCGGAACCCGTTGGGGTATTATTCCCTTTACAGCCGAGTGAAAATTTTGAAAGCGTCTCTTCCGCGTTTTCATCAAACGTTTTGATAACTTCAAAGTCTTTGTCGACAAACGGATAAATCACATTAGCAACGTGCATTTTTGAATTAGCTTCAATCGCCAAAGTTAATGCAAGGTCAGTCTTAATTGCGTGGATATAACGGTGATCCAGAATCATAGAACCTGAAATATCACGAACAATAACCAAGCCGACGTGGCCCCGGTTTTTAGATTCGCTTTGCGACCGGAATACATCCCTCACACCCATCGGAGACTGGATCAATCGATTAATGTCGAATGACAAGCCTCTATCACGGGTTTTAAATTGACCACGCATTTTTACCTGCTGTAAAACAGATAAGTCTGCCCCAAGAGTCTGACTGATATTTAATGCTTCATTGTAGACATTCAGATCAATAAGCAAATCTGGAAGATCCCACTCATTTGCACCAAATTCAGCTTTAACCTCATCCGACACACTGGCAGCAATTACGGAGATTTCATTTGCAAGAGCCTCATGAAAATCTTCACTTTCCTCATCGCTGTTAAGAAAATCATCCAGCAATTTGGCAAGGATACTCCACTGCTCAGGAGAAAAGTTACTTTCCCCATCGGAAGGATTTCCATTGGAACTGTCGATTTGGGAAGGAGTTCCGTCAGCATCATACGAGTCAGGGTTAGCCGATTCATCGGTTTCGGGCTCTCCATCAGGTTCACCGTTACCGCTCTCAGCACTTTCTTCATCCCCTTTAGATTGCTCTGACGGCTCATTATCTTCCATAGGTGCTTTACCATTACCAGCATCATCGTCTTGCTCTTCGGAATCTCCATCCCCTTCACCCTGGTTGTCACCATTGGTTTCGGAATCAGGTTCATTCTCAGAGCCAGATGAATTGTCTGTGTCGTTTTGCGGGTCTTTATTCTGATCCTCTTCTTGCTGTTTCTCTTTGGCTTCATCCCGTAAACGCTCTAAAAGAGCCAAGGTTTTACGCGCCAGAGAATCGCAATTTTGCGTACTTTTGCAACTTAGAGCCTGATGAATAATCTCATCAACTTCTAAAATTACAGGCTCAAGGATTTTCTTTGCATAATCGAAAAATGGATCAAGCGTTTCTTTATGCCCTTCTTGCTGGAGAACGTTAACCCGCAATGTATTAAGCAGGAACATTTCAATAAACTGAACAGGGTTTTGAGGGCTTGAAGAAACATCAACCGTCATTCGCCCAGCTTCAACCATCAAGGCATAACTTACCGCGAGGCGCTTTTTTGCCTCCTGATAGTTAATACCCGTTTTCTCTTCCATCTGGACATCATCAAAGAGATTAATAAGTCCATGTAGACGGTAAGCCCTGGCATATGCGATTTTCTTTTGTTTAAGGGTTTGAAATTCAGCGTTCAGCTTATCATCTATACTGATGAAGCCATCTGCATTAATCAGTTCCCCAACAAAAGCTTCACGGTATACTTCATGTTCTGTATAGCGACCGTGTCCAGCTTCATGACATATAAACCCTTCAATTAGCTTGACGAATTTCTCATCGCTATAATCACCATTAGGTAATACACAAACGTTCTTTTCGCTGTTGAAATAAGGTGTATGTACCTTATTGTCTATTACAACATTAAGACCACTTATACCGCTTATCACGCTGGCTATATTCGTCAGGCGTTGAATATGGCGGGGTGAAGATTTCAAATCAAATTTCATTTGAGTACCTTTAATTAATAAAGGGTACTCACCCAGATGGTGAAGTACCCATCTGGGGTTATTTTTACAAGACTAAATCACCAGCCGTTCAGTTCGAGTTCGCTGTTAAAAGCACTATTACTACCACTGGCCTGAAGGGAAACATCTTCTTCAGGGACAACAGCAGACAAAGGTGCAGTTACTGCGTTTTTCTCAACTTCTTCAAGCGGATCTTCTCTGAACACATTTGCTGAAGAAAAAACATCATCCTCAAAAGCATTCTGAGAGTTAGCCGTATTATCCTGTGAATCAATATTGAATGACCGGGTAATGGAATCCAGCCAATCTGTTACTTTCTGCTCACCAGAAATAATACGTTTCAGCATTGACGCATCACTCATGAAATAGAACCATTGCTTTAACACCGCAACATCACGGGGAGAAGAAATGGCGCCTTTGGGTAAATTATTCATGACGTGCTTGATAGCTTCTGCAAGAACAACCGCCTCTTTATGAATGAACATAAAGCTAATGATTTTATCTTGCATCTGTTTTAATCGGTCAATCGTGCTGGAACGCAAATTATCATTTTTACTGATTTTTGCATAAACCTTCATAGCTTCATCGGCCAAATCGATTATCAGTTGTTCCTGATAAAAGTCCTGTGTTTCATCCCCCTCCACACTAATCGGTGAAAACGGAATGAAATGCGCCAGATTAAACCGGAATGATTTAATAAAATCATCTTTCGTTAATTTCAACTGGTCGATTAAATCTGACATCAACGGACTGCGATCTTTCTCAGCCTGAATATGAGTGTCATAGTTATCAACCACATTCTGGATACCGGCTTGAAATTCACGTTCAATTTCTTGTGCCTCTTCCAGAAACTCCTCCATTCTTTCGACAGGCAAAATCCACATATTGCTATAGCGGATACACAACCGTGAACAGAGTGTTGAAATTCGACTAGTGATAGTGCTTTTGAAACTCAGTGCCTTTATGTCTATCCAGCGAACTTCACTTTTAGACACGCTCTTCTGGTCCGTTATATCATCGCCGCCATAGGACAGTTCGATTTTATCGGTACGCCGAGAGCCCTGACAACCACTGATTTCGATTTTTGTTATAACAGCACCTTCCAACAAATCAGGATGTGCTTTTACAAAGTTATCACAGATTTGCTTAGCGGAAACTTTATTAAGTTTAGAAGTATTGAAAGTCATAGGTTTTCTCCAGATTAAAAAAATGGGAAAACCTCCCTGTCGGGAAAGATTTCCCGATAGGGTTAAGATTATTACTTCTCAAGTGTTGTTAAAAGAATTCCAGGAAATTCACTCTCGACAGACGTCGATTGAATACTTCCTTGATACATGAATCCTTTTGATTCAAGGCCCTTAATCATGGCTTCCATATCTTTGTCACAATCTTGATAACAAATAAATGAATAGTCATTATTGTGCTGCTTAAGACCTATATATTGATTTCCTTCCTGTGCAATCGCGAAAGTTTCATCCCCGTCTGCACTCAAAAAACCGTAAAACGAAAGATGAGCAAAGTCTGTCACAAGGCATTCAGCCTTCTGATAACTCGTCCCATCTATAACTACTTTTTTGCAGTGTAATACTCCATTGTACGGTTCTTATCGTCACCGAGTTTTAAATCGATGGCTTCCAGCACCATACCACTGGCATGTGCAGGCAGAGCCGACGCAAAAGCAATTTTAAACGTATCCAGTAAGGACATGGTCTTTAACGTCATCGACGTTCCAACCCATGCCACAAGCTGACGAATATCCATTACACTGTCTTCAGTTCCTATGTTGTTTACTGCAACGGCTACCGAAACGAATTTTTCAATTACCAGCATAGGCAGGCTATTGTAGCGTTTAAGCAAAACGTTGGTTAATGCAACCTCTGAAGGCCTTTCCATCTCCACAATCAGGAAGCGTTTAATAAACGCTGCATCCTGCCGCTGTGATGAAACGAACTTACGAGATCCCCCACTCATGTTTGTGTTTGCTGTACCCATAAACCGCGTAAACTTATTGGCATTAACCACTTCGCCACCGTTGGCGGCTAGTGACCAGGGCTTACGCTCTATAGGCATATGCAGCTTCGCGGCGGTATCAGGGTCAATCTTGTCCACTTCATCCAGAAGAATGAGGTGGCCTTCCTGAAACGCCGTTACAAGCTCGCTGGGCACAAAACTGGTGTTTCCGTTAATGAGACTACGCTCACCTTCAAGTTCATCAGCACGAATATTACTGTTGATTTGCTTTATGGTTAGCGGCCAATTCAGCATATGGCTAATGTACATTGCCATTTCAGTCTTACCAGAACCAGACTCCCCTTTCAGGCATACACTTAAATCTATATCGTTACTTACGAGCAATTGTACTACTTGCTCAAGTATACGAGCATTCGGTATATAATCCTTATTCAGGTTTGCACGATGTGGAGATAAACGTTTAAATACTGGAACTATCATATCCTCGGACATTTCAGGAATACCAAACAAATCTTTGGCCTTAACCAGGTAATATTGTTCCTTATTCGCATATGCTTTTGTAGATATAACATTTGCGGGTAACAGATTACCAATATTTTCTTCCAGTAATGAATTTTCGGTTTCTAATATAGTTGCGGCGTTAGTCATTTTTAAAACTCCGGTAAAATGCAAACACCGCCCGCTGGCAGATGTTTGCCAGTGGCATATTAGTTGAAGGTCATCTTACACGCTGTAACCATCTGTTTTCTAATAGCATCAACGTTGTAACCAAGATGAGTCCCTACAATTTCGAATACTTCAGATTCAATCCATTCGAACTGGCGCTCAAATGTAGGGTTTACGATAACCCAACCTGATGTATCCCTTAATGTTAACTTGTTATTTACGACAAGTTTTTCAAACAAATTAATTGTTGATTTAAATGCTTTAGAATAGACATCCATTATATCCCGATCAGTCCATTTTACTGCCAGTTTATTTTCTGCCAATAAATAGTCACGGTCGAAAAAGATATCCCATCCCATATCTTCCTTACAATCATGCAAAATAATCTCTTTATCCTGATGATATTGAGATAATTTAACATTTTCACTTTCAAAACTGTGCGTGTATTCATACAAGCTTTTTTTAAGCTCTGACCTAAACTCAATAGCATCTATACCATGAGTGGCACATGTAAGCTCAAATGACTGCGACATATACCAACGTGTTTCTGCTTCAAGAAGCGGATTCACTTTGATATTTCCGAATTCATCAGTTGTATAGAGTGATTTTGTAAAGACAAGATATTTAACGTTTTCCAACGACTCTTCCATTGCGACGACGTATAACTGATATACATCTTCAGGAGCCCAGTCGATAACCAGACCACCTAATTCTGCATTGTATTCTTCTAAAGTGAAGAGATAATCAGTTTCAGAAGCAAAACTAATTCCATGCAGAATTTGATTGTTGAGTAATTTGGAACAATGACCTAGCAATGCAACATCATCCGACACATGAGGCACCAGTTCCGGGCCAGAATGTTTTTCTTCTGATTGCATGCTTTGCTTTTGGGCTATTGCATTATTTATATATTCAAGCGGAGACTCAACTATGGGTATTATTTCATTTTCCTCTTCTTCAAAATCGAATATAGAGAAAAAATCCATTTGTTTACCAATAAATGATGTCGAGCTAATTTTTTGTTTCATGGGGCCTCCAAAGGGAGATCTCCCATGAAGGGATTTCTCCCCTTTAGGGTGGTTTAAATGTCAGATCTGTCTAAAGCTACTTTGCCCAAAACCCTTGGGGGGTTTAGGTATGTGAGCTAACTTACTTGTTGCAACGACTCTCATGTAGTCAAGAGGGTGCTCTCTCCCTTCCAACGTGACAATATCCACAACAAGATAACCGGAGACCATTAACTCATCACCTTGATTTATACCAGTGAAACAGCCTGAATACATTTCTGGTGACACTTTGATTTGAATAGAAAATTCTCTCTCAGCGATTTCACCATTAATTTCAGTCTTCATTCTGTTTTTGAGCTTTATTAATAACCCAACGTTACCGTCAGTCATTTCTTTCTCCATTGCACTGATAACTATCCCGGACACTTTAACTTCATTAACATATTCAAGATGTGACATTTCTTCTCTCCTCATTTTAATCAAAGAGAAGCCCTGTCAGGGTTCCCCCTTAACAGGATTAAATAAATTTATTTACAATGAACATCAATGACATCATGCCAAGAACAGCAAAACAAAACGTCTGACCAAAAGGTCTTGGTTCTTTAGCTGTTTTAGCGCTATTGACTTGAGTCAAAAGTTCATCAATTGTTAACTGCCGTTTTTCTGCCTTCATTTTGTCATCTAAATATTGCGCTTCTCGTTTTGTGAGAAATTCAATTTTAGATTTGATAGCATGGTCCCAGCCTTTGGAATCGAAAACGCTCAATTCACTAAAGGTATGTAGCATGAGTTCATCAGGAAAACCTAATTCTTTCATTAAGGGACGGACGGCTGCATACAATGCATCTACAGTTTCATAATGTGCCTTTGTCACTTCATTAAAGCGATTACGCAATGCTAATTTATCGCGCTTCACAATAATTTCAGAAACCCAGGCAATCAACTGATCATTTTTTAACTCTCTGGATTTATCGAGTGAATAATCTAGGTCATCCACATCAAGGAATGTGTTCAACCCATACTTTTCAAACTCTTCATTTAAAAACTTATCCAGTTCAGCTAAAGTTTTAAACATGGGAATTGCAGGTGCTTCTTTGAGTAGCTTATAAGCCTTCTCAAAGTCAATTGGATTGACATGAATTTGCTGCATTTCTACATGATAATAAGTTGAAAAAGCTGAAAGCTTTTGGGCCAGCATAGAAACCGATTTTAAAGAGTTCAGTTCAATTATAGTTGGTCCGTCTTCATTCAAAATAACAATAAGGTCATTATCATGCCCTGAGTAAATAATCAGAGATTCCAATAACTTCTTGTTAACTGCCTTGTCCATATCCGGAATCAGATCGGCGAAGGCCAGAAGAAGGGCTTTACTGCGTGCTTTGCTTTTAGACATTTGGGGTCACCTATATATAGTAAGAAGGAAGGAATAATGGAATATTCCAACACAAAGGCAAAGCCTGTCATTCATCTCCCGTAAGCTATGAACCGCCTGATTTATACTTTCTGGCATTAGAAGTACGCAACGAAAATAGCTCAATCAAGAGCTAAATTAGTTACGATTTGGTAAATTCGGTTTGCCTTTTTACGGGCATAGGAAAGGCACCAGCGACAAAGGTGACATTTTGCCGGTGGTGCCTTGCAGCTTAAGTAAGCTGGCCGCTTTTCACGGCTGAATCCGCGCTTAATGCGCAAAGTAACTTTTGTCAGTTACTTGAAATGTGGGAGCGATAATACAAAGCTCAATATTCTTATACAACATAGAGTCATTATTGTAAATACTGATTGGAAAATTCTTCTGTTAAATTTGATTCTATTCTCATATTCGCTGCCTCTTTCAATTTTTCTTCGGCGCATTCGCTTAAAAAGAAGGACGGATCACCGTACCACATTACATGCAGCTGTTGTTCTGCTCGTGTAAATCCTACAAATAGAAGTCTTCTCTCTTCTTCAATCGCTTCCTGCCCCACTGATCTCTTGCTTGGGATCTGGTCAGCATTGCAACTCATAATAATGACTTTTTTCCATTCTAGCCCCTTCGAACCATGCAATGTCGATAAAACTACTTTATCCGGCGTATATTCCTCATCCTTCTTTTTAGGCCCCAAACACATCGCCGCAGCTCGATTTATCATGTTTTGCCAGCCATTTTTCTCAGCCCATTGCTTACAGGTATCTAACGCAATTCGTGTCAGTGAAGGTGAACCTTTCTGAGTCCTCATTTTTATTGATGACAATTCCATCCATTTAATCAGATTTGCGAAGCGCTTTTCGATTTCAACTTTATCCCGAGTCTCCTGTGTAAACCGGGTGAAGTTTGAGTGAAGTGTTCTTGTTTCCAGGGAACTTGCATCTGGGATGCTCAGTTCACCAAAAGTTACTTTTCTCCCTTTCATGCTAAATGCTGTTTGATCCAAAACTTCTTCATTTTCACCGAAAAGCGCCAGCACCCTCTTCATTAATCGAACATCGTTGGACTGCCGAAAGAAAGCCATCAGATGCAGTACGTCGCTCGTCTCTTTCTCATCCCAAAAGGACTTGCCTCCATAACGAAGAACCGGCTGCTCTATGAGGCTTTCAAGCTGATCAAGATGTGCATTACCTCTGCTAAGGATTGCCCAGCCATTTGGGTCTTGGTTAATTAGATTGAGGATGCCTTGAATCTGTTCATCCATATCAACATATGAGCGGAAATTAACTTTTCCACCACCACTTTTAGCTGAACGCAGATCCTTAACGTATCTGTAAACATTTTTTTCAATCAATGCCCCTGCAACCTTAAGAATTTCTGGTTCACACCTGAAACAGGTATTTAGATAAAATATGTTTGGCCTGAATTGTTTTTCAAATTGCTGGAATATTTTTACCCCGCCGGAGGCCCTGAAAGAATAGATTGCCTGATCATCATCCCCTACGATGCTCGTGTTAACACCACCCCTTGTATGTAGTGCGATCCAGGCATACTGAATCGAGTCGGTGTCTTGCACCTCATCTACAACTAAATGCGTCAAATTTAGTGGCTGCATTTTTCCTGAGTGCATCTGGCCCACGACAAAACGTGAGAGTGCATTTAAGTCAGCTACGTGGTCTTTCTGACATATTGCCTGGTATGTGTTGAACAAGTGGATTTGTTGACGCGTATGGCGAACTGAAATGATGTCTGTATCCATTTCCCTTCCAATCGCATCAATAGCAAATTCAGCTTCCGGGTAACGGAAAGGCGCGCCTGACTCCTTTAACGCACGATGAATTACAGAACGCTGTGCCGAGCTAATCAGCATCTTGCCCTTCCAGTTGACCATGTCCAGTTGCATCCGGATAAAGCCGTGGAAAGTATTTACCAGCACCCTATCCTGGTCTTTTTTACTTAACCGACTTTTCAGCTTTTCAGCCAATGAATTTGTTGCAGCGCGAGTAAATGTGACCATTCCAACCTTGGCATATGGGAACTGCCTGAGGATTGAGATCACAGCCTCGATCATCGTAAATGACTTCCCAGACCCTGGTGCTGCAATAACCATATTATTTGCGTTTGCATTTTCAATGATGACCCTTTGCTCATCTGTTGGTTTACCCATAAAAGCCTCTGAATATTTAGTCCCACTGATTATACGATTTAATTTAGAGGGATTTTTCTTTACAAGGCTGGTTTTTGTTCGCTTCACATTTTTTCATTTTTTCTGCATTTTGGTTGTTTGAGAAACTGACGAGTATGAAATAATGCTTCTAGACAAAAAAATCATTCAAAGAAGGGTCTCAAATGAAAACTAAACGTTTTGTATCTCTGGTTTCTGCTTTTGTTGCCAGTGCATCGCTGGTTGGTTGTGCCCGGGATGCTGGTAAAACCCCGAATTCTGCACAGCACAGCGACACTCATGGGCTCTACTGGCATGCTAATTCTAAAGACTCGGTAGCCAAAAATGCTTACTCTTTGGCCGGTTTTGACGTTACTTTTAATGAAGAAACAGTCCAGCCGGGTGGCGATGCAGATAACTTGCTTTCCAAACTGCTAATTAGTGGCTCTATGGGCTATGTTACAGGAGGGCTCAGTGGATTAAGTATTATGAGTTTGGGATCAATGTACAGCTCCTCTGACGCTGAATATATCCAGGTTAACCAATACGTCGTCTTTGTCCCGAACCCTAAAAAACTTCCTTATAACGATGAAAGCTTAGTACGTGCCGGTGCTGCATATGTTTATAATCACACCAAAGAGTCACAGGTGGCACTCGGGTTCAATCCTTCGAAGCAAAGTGCGGCTCTGGCTTCATGCAAGATTGATATGGCAGTGATGAATAAATGGAGTACCTGCGACCTCCCTTCAAAGCCAGCTGCCGACGTAATGCCGACTAAGTCCATGTACAGCTTCCAGGTTATTCGCCCAGCGTCTGGATCTGAAATCCCTCAACTTAATCTACCTGCCGGTGATTATTCAGTAGTTCGTTACGTATTCATTCCATTTAAAGGCAATGAATCTAGTACTAACTTCTCAGGTATTATTTTCCGTTCTGACAGTCCAAAATTCACTACCCCAGGTGGCGTTGCTGCATCTATTAACGGTAAAGATTATTATCTTTTCGCAGGAGAATATGGTCAGAAGGGTTTCCCTGAAAAAACTCTTAAAGCAAAATAAAAATAAAGGGGCTTTACAGCCCCTACATTTAGTATTTTGGTAATTCCTTCCCAGTAATTGGGTCTACATAAGTTGACCCAACTTCACAAATCGCGGGCCGTGGTAGATAGCTACAGTCCACATTCTCCTCTTTAATTGCCTGATTATTTTCCTGTCTAGCTTTTATCATATTATCCTCACCACCCATTGATTCTTTCGTTCTTTGGGATGGAAGTTGGTAATTTTCATTTTTAAATGGCAAATTTTCTGTTATCGATGACTCGGAGAATGTAGCGTACTGATCAGGAACTTCTCCGACCTGGACGGCATCGTTAATCCATTCAGTTAAATCGATCTTATCAAAATCTAATCTCTGTATTTGACTAATTGATAATCCAACGCAACTCGAAGCAACCGGATCTATTCCAAGTTGAGGATACGCCTGCTGCATAATCACGCGAGATAACATTGAATTGTAGCAGCACATGTCTGTTGCTTTTTTAACACACTTCTTTGTAAATCCCATATTGAGATATTTAACACAGCGTTCAGTATCCAGTGTGAAACAGGATTTCTGATTTTTATGAATAGACGCTTCCATTTCTTTTTGATCACAGGCCACAAGCATTTCAAGCAACATTTTTGTTATTTGATATGCGGTATAAATCCAGCCAATGACATTTAATGCAAGCATAAAGTTTTGAATTGCTGCTGAAAAGACTACTTCGCCACCCGTTGTCGCTACATTTTTAAAAACGAAGTCCCTTACTGTATCGGGAAGCAAGTCATATGCTTTTTCCATGGCCATCTTCTTAAGGGTACCAAGCCCGAAAGAGCTCATTGTCTCCTTAGCAAGTTGACCACTTCCACCAGCAGTGGATGAACCTACTGTTCGCCCAAGGTTACCGGCCACATTTTCGTAGACGCTGGTTAGCGAACTGGTGACATTGTTCCACATCTGACCAACAGTTTTACCTGCCGATGCTGTCCATTCACCAACCGAGTTAGCCATTGAAGCCCAGGTTCCACTCTCCCCACCGGTCCAGCTTACCAGCTGAGCATTCACTCGTGTCCAGTTCGTGTTTCGGATCATCGACCCAGCCAGCATAATCGCCTCTAGTGAGCCAGCGGTACCCTGTGGCTGTTCGCAGCAATCTGTTTTGGCCAGCCCGTTCACAAAACCAACGGACCTGCCGCACCATTCTGCTTTCCCCTCAAAGACGGAGCAGGAATTAGGGTCGTTGGGATCTTCGCATTTTGCCTCACCCTGCATGTACTGAACCATGTTTGAGTACGCGGCCACTTTCCCAAAATCATTGTTTTCCTCTTTTGGGCCGGTTTCGCATGTTCCACCAGAACATGGGATCATACCTACACAGGCGTTAGTCTGTGACTCTACCTCTCTGACGACGTCCTTACCTCTGTCACACGTATATTTCTGCTCATACATGTAGCATGTATTTGTGCCTTCATCGAACCAACCTTCTGCACAAGTCTGTGTATCGAGCACACACGCAGCATCATTTTTATATGTGCCGCAAGCGTCAGGCATATTTTTAATGTCGTCGTAGTTGTAGCAGAGGTCTTTTCCTGCGGCGTCTTTCATGATGTTTCCCTTCGCATCATATGAGCACAGCTTTTCCTTCGCCAGGGGATCACAGAAGTAACCTTCAAGGTTTGTTTTCCAGGTTAAGAACCCGGTATCGCCTTTATAAAGCGGTGTGGCCATTTTAAGCACAGTTTCCGGGAGCCGCTTTGTACCGACATCCATGTTCACAAACCGGTCAAACCGACAGAATGAATTCGGCGTTTGTACTGCATCAAAACAACCTGCGGGTTCCTGTATATGTTTATCCTCCAGCTTCATATTTTCAAAAGTCAGCTCAACTTCAAAATAGCCTTCCCCACCGCCACCTACCCAAACGCGTGACGCCATTGTCACTTCACGGTCCACCTCCTGATATACAGAGTTTCTTACCTGGTCGGTAATATCGTAGACTTTGTCAAGCTTCCATGATTTTTTCAGCTCCCATGGCCCTTGTGGTGATGGATAATTGCTACTTCTATATTCTCCATCTATGTGAGCAAAAATCTGCGTTCCATCAAGCGTGACCCTCATATGATCATCCCACTCTGCATTAATTATTTTCGCAGTTGCAAGCTTTGCATCAGGATGAAATTTTAAGGTTAATGAGTTGTCATATACTCCATCGTTCCAATAGTTGTCGTCTCTTCTGCCGAACCAGACCCTCACACAATTATCCCCGCACATAGACATATCACCATTACCACCTGAGATATAAACAGGTACGGAAAAATCACGAGTTATTGTGCAACTATTAAAGTTATCTTTCTTGGGTGAGTTGCAGTAAAACTCTTTATAATCTGGATAGTGTGTAGTAATAGTTTGTTTTTTTGTTTCCGTATTGCAACTCTGTAGCCAGTTGCCTGTACCGGCTACAGCATTACCAATTTCATTTCGGCCAGCATTGAACATAGGGTCGTTAGGTTTAATATTAGATGCTGGGTTGTCTTTATTTGCATTCACCAGTGTACGGTAGGCAACCCCATCGTAACTCTGCGCTTCAAACAGCTGACTTTTTCGATTTTTGATGTCATTGATGAATCCATCCTCATCTCCATACCGGCCACCGGAATTAAACTGAATATCACTGTGCTTCTGCTCTGAGCTGAATAGCTCTCCTGTACTGGTTTTGGTTCCTGCCGTTGTATTCGTGTTGTTACTTATACCAATGTTACCGCTACTGTCTCTGGAAAGTAACTTTGCCCCCTCTTTCGTATAATTAGAGTTGATCGTACCGCCCGTCATGCTCGGTAACTGTACGGTCTTACCGATCGACTTGCCGTCAGATGCAGCATTACTCATAACACTTTCGTTTGAGTTCAGCGCCCCGTACTTCCCAACGTCTAAGTTTATTGAATCTGCTTTACCTACATATTTATCTGATATTTTTCCGCTCAGGTTTTCCCCGGAATCAGCATTCTTGTACTTCTCTACAATATCCTGAGCACTTGTTGTTGCATTTCGATTTGCGTTGGGGTTCGCAAGGTCAAAATTGTTTTCCAACTGATCAAATATCGCATCAGCTGCGTATATTTTTGGTGTCATAACCATGTTAATGAGCGAAACGTAAAATGCCCAACTCATAGTATTTGCGAGCATAGACGCAATAATTGTTGAAGCAATTAATTTCCTAGTTTTCATATTAAAAGCCTCCTGCAATTAAGCGCCGGGATTAAAACGCACGCAACAGTCATTATATCTCCATAGCATATAGACATAATTATCTATGCCTATTTTCTTTCGTCCACCTTTCAGCGTTGACCAATCATGTACGGAGTCACCAAGCCTATGGCAGCAATCAGGCCCTTTAGCTTCTGGCGTTGGGTAAAGCATTGAAAGTCTATATTGTGAACGAGGAGTGAAGTATTCCCATGTTTTCTCACACATTGCATCTGCTCCCATTGTTCTCATTAGCATTCCTTGCCGATGTAACTTAGTTAGTAGTCGTTGTGTAATAAGGGAACTGGTTCTGACGGCATCATCATTCGCATAGACGTGCCCTGTAAGCGGGTACAAGTTACCATCACAACCGGCACAAAAATAGGCAGCCAAATTATCCTTTCCGGCAGTCACTGCCACGCAGTCAGCAGCACATACCATTGAGGCAATAGGGTTTGCAAATACCACAGCTTCGGGGTTCAGCACGAGCGTCAACAGATCACTTTCCCACATTGGATCAACTTCGCTGATATACGTCAGACTGGCATCAATATAAGGTTCTGCTGTACATTCACCGATTATCAGCAATTTCAACATTGTCATGATCGGGAATTCCCAGAGATGTACGTCGTAGAATCCGGCTTCTGTAGCAGTCATAGGCTGGTTAGTATTGCTCTTGCCAATATCGAACTGTGATTTTTGCAACATGGTTCCCTCCAAAAATGGGCTGCACCATGGGCTTTTCACTACTTCTACGATTTTAACTGGCTGGAAAAAACTTAACTGCCATCCGATTTCTGGTATCCCATTTTGGTCTGTGCAATAGCAGCCGGGGCGTGAGGGTGCGGCACCTTCAGGTGCCGCACCAATTCCCATGATCCGCATCGGGAAGATGCAACTCCAGCAGATATTTTTGATTAGTCCCTGCCACACACCAGCTGACTGGCACATTGCTCCCGGGACGCCGGTATCTGCGGCCATGGTCATTGCAGGCAGGGAAAATGACAGCATGACAGCAACCAAAATTTCCAAAAGTAACTTTTTTAGCTTCTTCACCGGCACGCTCACTATTTAGTAATGAATGTTGTCACGCTTTCCATATACGTAACCACTTTGTTGAAATACTCTCTCATCAGGTCCGGGTAATTCAGAGTCAGCCATGTGGCCAGCAGCGCCCCTAAAATAAATCCGATCTTCATATCAGTTCTCCTCTGCCGAGATTTTTTCTCCAACACCACGTATTTCAGCTTCACTGAATTGCGTTATCCGGAATTTATCTTTTTCAGTTGAAATCAACACTGGAGTGTTTTTAATCTGGAAGCGGGAAATAATTTGCTCATTGACTTTGAATACTTTCCCGTTAAATTTCTCGCGCAGATCATTCAGATGGTCCCAACCATTTTCCTGTTTAATTCGCGTAAACATCGGCATAACCTGTCCGCTGCCAAGAAGTTGGCGATATTGCTTCTCAGCCCAATCAAGCTGCCCCGGATTCAATGGGTCAAAAATTATCATGGTGAGGTTCTGCGGGAACCTGCTCAGCGGGTTAATCAGCTCGCCCGCAGAAGCAATGACGCGGCCCTGCTTATCTTTCACGTCCTGAGTGACCCTGATAGTCGGGTCAATTAACCATTCCTTGTGCTCCTGAGCCGGAGGCAGATTAACCATGAATTGGTTCTTCCATGTGTCTGCAACAGCTCGCTTCTTGGCGCCCTCCCAGTCATACTTTTGTGCTCGCTCTTCGAGCTCTTTAATAATGCTTTTCTCTTCGACCGGATAGGTCGTACCAGCATTAGGTAAAATATCCTGATCGGGATTTCTGGCCAGTTCTCGCTGGAAGAAATCAACGTTAAACGAACCGACCATTTTAGCGAATCGGGATTCCTCACGGGAGATAATTGTCGGGACCTGCGTGACCTGGTACTGGTCAAACGCATCAGGGTCAATCGTAATCAGTGGAGAGTCAAACTTCCCCTTCACCACCAACTGATTGATTGCAGCCTGAGTCTCCGGAAGACGCGTCGTGCCTTTCTTCAGACCATTAAAAACCACTCTCGCCTTATTTTGTGACGCGGTACGGAGTAGATCTTCTAGGACGTAATCAGGCAGGCTAAATGACGCAAAGATAGTGATACCGTTTTCTGTCGAAAGCACCTCTTCCCGTCTGCTATCTATTTTTCGTTCGAAGTCAGCGGCGGTGATCCCTGAGGTACCAAACATTTTTTCGATATTCGTCGACTGGCTGCGCATTACTTCTGGTTTATTTTCGACAGACTTCAGTGCTGAGTCGTTCAGCTGAATATTTCCCTGAATTTCATCACGTCTGCGAATAATGTCATTAACTGCTTCAGAATTATTATTCTGAGCGCGTATAGCCTGAGTATGATCGATAACCGCCTGCACACTGTCAGCATTCATACCCGGTACATAGCCCCGATTCGTTGGCTGACTGATGTCCCTGTTTTGCTTCAAAGCTTCAGCCTGGCGGACGTACTTCTGGACATCCGGAGAATCCAGAGAGCCTGACGAGAGCGGGCCTTCTGCTGTTTCCGGCGGCGTTGACTGAGCGCCCAATACTTGAGCTTGCCTAGCAATGTCGTCAGCAACCTGTTGATACTGGGGGCTAGCCGTAGCGGTGGACATCAAGGCGTAAAACGCCAGGCAGGTGGCCAGAGGCTTAATCGTTGTTTTTAATTCAATAGATCGCATATGTTTTCCCAATAACTGAAGTCAACTTAACCGGCCCCCAAAATCGTGAGTCCCATGAGTGATCCGTTTGGCCAATTAAAAAAACTTCTCCTTTCGGAATAGTTAATTCTCTTTCAATAGACTCAGCAGGTATGTTGTATTTCATTGAAATACGTCTGGCATTAGCTTTATAAAACTTGCTCCCGTTATAAACGCCATCCATTGTGACTCTTAGGCGATCTCCGCCTACCCCCGCCACAATTTTAATAACCTTCTCATTTTCACGTATAAATCGGACTGATTTTGGCATATGAAATGCAATGATGTTTCCTGCCTTGACAGATTTATCCTTCAAGTCAATCATGTAAAAATCAGCAGGTAAACAACCATTTAATAGCCCATGTCCAAATGTAAATCGAGTAAAGAAGATGGCCAGTACCAGTATCAGAATTGCCAAATTGATCGGCACGTACCAATCAAAACTCAGTAACCCACGCTTCTTAGGTATGTATTCGCTCATAACCTGCTTCTCTCAGATACCGGAACCAAAGGACTAATTTTTACATTACCTTAATACCTATTATCCATGTTTTGGACCGTCATTATTTCTACAAAGCCAGTTATTTCTGATAATTTACGCCCCTCTTTTTCTTTCATTATTGCCATTGATTGGTGATTCATGAGACTTGTATCACCGTTCATGCAAAGTAACTTTTCCGACGAAATCAATTCAAAAGACCAAAGACAAAAAGCCGGGACATTACTGTCCCGGCTTCTATTTCAGTACATAAATTTGTCTTACTGCGATGTACCAGTTGTTTCTACAGCCTTTGATTTTTCCTCATCTGGGCCATATACGACCGTGCGCTGTGTTGCTGAATCTCCACTATCATCATATGCGACTACACGGATATCTTGCTTCCCACGATTAAGATTTTTCGATAGTGTCGCAGTGCTGCCAAAAACATTCCTTAGTTCATCATTGATATACCATTCATAACGAACCAGTTTGCCATCAGTATCGACACATTTATTTGTGAAACTCCAGCTCATATTGGATTCTGTATGGCTTAGCACACATTGCGGAGCGGCGTTTTTTACAACATCAAAATCTACTGATGCTGTACCACGCTGTCCCATTTTACTGACAACATCCAGCGTGATTTCATATTTTTTCTCAGTAAGACCGGGAATTCCCTGAGCCCAATAGTTTTTACTACCCTGGACAACCTCTCCATTTACTTTATACGTCACCGTATCAATACTGTCAGCAGAGTGCGCCAGTTTAATATTAGATCTTAGTGTGACATCAAGAGGAGCCCTCATGAACTTATTAGAGAATTTTGGGGTCATTTCAACAGTCATCGGAGTTTGCTCATCGACGACGAAGGTATTTTCAATACGCTGTTCGTTATTACGGTTATCGCGGAAAACGATCATCAACGTATATTTACCCGGCTTCGCAATTGCAAACTCTTTCGTATCTCCTTCATCTTTTGAAATGGAGATATTTTCCTTATCGTAGATCCACTCCCGTGAATAAGTTACTCCCGGATAGTCACCGTCTTTTATTCCGGTCAGGGCGACGTGTAAGGTCGACGGGGCCATAGTGTATTTTAGCTTCGTACTGACTTTCATTTCAGGGAACTTATACACCCAGGACTTAATCGATACTTTCCGCGTGGAAATGGTACTTTCCTTGCTGTCAGCGAGCCATGCACTGTATGTAAATGCCGCATAGCCTTGCTTATCCAGCATCTCCTCTGTCAGCGTCATCGACAACTTAGGCCCTCTGATTTTCTGTCCGTCAGGGGCAGTCCATTCTTCAATGACGTCATTTCCGTTCTGGTACCGACTGTTCGGGTTGGAGTATTTACCATCTAAAGTAACTTTACTTCCCACCTCTACCTTTGAAATGCTGCTCACTGAAACGGAAAGGCGCTTGGGTTTAGCGACCGTTAACCGCGCAGACGTCTCTTTCCAGGAGGACTCTTCAGCCAGGTCGTCTGAATCCAGATAGCGCATCCGGGCGTAGATAGTTGGCGGAAGCTTCTCAGCGGCAGTCACGGTATAGGTAGTGTCACCCGCGACCCAATTAATTTTATCTTCCGACCACATTACTTCAGCCGTACCCTGCGGAATCGGCTCATCATTATCCAGCAACGAGACTGGTAAATCATCGCCTTCAAGAATTTCCGCAACATCAATACTTAGCTTAGGCTGTTTGTACGTTACAACTGTCAGCACGTCGCTATAAGACACTTTTGACGTAAACTTGTTGGTCATCTTGGCCCTGTAGAGCCACTTACCGACGTCAGTTTTTCTGATTGAAATACTTCTCTTCCCAGTCATGTCCGAAAGCATCGTCCATGTCTGCCCATTGTCTGACGACTCCTGCCACTCGGTAGGAGCAAGCGCATCAGAGTTAGCTGTGCTGGCCGATTTGAAGTTCACAAGCGTACTGAGCGGGATACGGCCGATAATCAGGCTCTTTGAGAGATTACCCTCCAGCTCTTCACCCTTATACACACGTATGCCGACCGCACTTGTTTCCCGGGTCAATTCAAAATCAGCGAAAGGCGAACGGACTTTAGCTATCCCGACAAGACGCATGTTCCCAAGGTCCATATTCTCGATTTTGATTTTTGTTTCGACTACCCCGGCATCATTCACCGGCAATGCCTCGGTTAATGGGGTACGTTCATACGTCGTTTTAAAACGGCCTGTTTCTGGATCTTTACCATAGATACTTTTCTGAGCGTAAATGGTTACATCCCAGTCACCCATTGTCGTCCGGCTAAATGAGCTTTTGCGAGTTGAATTGTTATAGCGCCCAACTGACACCTTCAACGGTAATTCCATTGTAGTAGCCGTCTTTTTGTCTTCGACTTCCATCGTAGCCCGAATGCTGAAGTCGGGGACCGTATACACGTTAAGTGTATCGGCGGTCCGCATTGTCGGGTCCTTCGAGTACTCTACAGCAATGTCGAATACATTTTTCGTCCACAGTGGGGCTGCGGCTACTTTCAGACGCTGAACGAATGTAGTTGCATCGTTGTTTGATGAACGGTTTTTAAACGTCGTTTTTGTGTTCTCACCCCCGTTTTGCGAAACATAGACTGTCACATCAGCAGGTACCACTTTTGCCAAGAGGCGAGCAGCTTCCCCACCTGTCGTGTACGCTAGTGCAGTGTTAGGGTTGATCCCAGTTACCAACTTATTTTTCTTGTAAGTAAGGATTGGGTTATATGGCAGTTGAGTTGTCAATACGCGGCGGTATTTGGCCGACACAGCTTTAGAGCCTCTACCGTTTATCATATAGACTTGGTAATCGAGCAGGTTTTCGCCAGTTTTATTGAAGAACCCCGTAAGTCCTGGCGTCCTGCCTTTAAAGTAAAATTCAAGCCCGTCCGGTACATTGTTCCACTGAGGGTAACAGGCAGTGATATCAGATTTGCCGCCATACCACTCAAGATAAGCCTGCGCGTTCTCTTCCGTAGTAAAGAGAGTGCATTTATCACCGGCTGTCTGACTCATCAGATCGGTATATTGCCGAACGCGAGAATACAAGGTGACGTCTTTTTCTAAGTTTTTAAGCGCAAACCCTGTCGGTTGATACGTGAAAGTGGTATTGAATGTCACAATCTTGCCATACAGGTTTTCCGCCACGACTGTGATTTCGTGGTCAGCATTCACATCTAGATCATCCCCCACCGGCAGATAATAAATGCCTTTGTAGTTCGTTGGGGTGAGTTCAACAACTTTGTTATCGATAGTAACGGCTTTAATATCCGCAACCCCGGCCTGCCCCTGGAATGCGGCAACAATAATTTCATTTAAGAAATAAACAGGTGCTCGTTTTGCCAGCGCTGCCCCATCCTTAAGTACCATGAGTGTGGGGTTATCAGAAAGCATCAGTTTGCTTTCGGGCTCATTGTACGTAGACGTATTCTTGCTAGTATTCTCTATAGTGAACGTGGCGGCATAAGAGCCATTCGTCAGGTCTGTTAAGTCAAAGATATACAGATACTCATCGCCGACCTTCTGGGGTCCGCTCACGGGCTGGAGGGTACGCCGTATCGGTGTTACCCAGGATTGCTTAAAGTCGATAACCGTACCGTCATCCAAAGTTACTTTTGTTGTCGGCTTGAAAACCCCGTCCGGCACCATCGTCAGCGTCATAGCTGTTGGTAGCCACCACTCGCCTTCAGTCTCTTCCTGGGGCACTTTGACGGCTACAGCTACCGTTTTAGCGCCGGTATAGATTTGCTGACCGCCAATACTGATAGTTTTAGCTTCATCAGTGAAATTCCAGAGAGTATGGTCAACAACAGGAGGACGGTAGTCCCAGGTCAGCGTAAGCTTTTGCGCTTCAGGAGGGGCAAAGTAATTATTTTTCGAATTAGCGGTGACAGTTATTTCCCGTGAACCTATCAATAAATCCGAATCACTTACTTTAATACTTCCTACATCGATCGTGCAACTGGTCCCACCAATAGGGACTTCACAGGCAGAACCCGATCCGATAGAAATATATTGCACAAAATTGCGGGGTTCTACTGAGACGGCAAAACTCCTGATCACTTCATCCTTAATATAAGATTTAAGTGTGTAACCCTCTTGAACCAGCCCATTCATAGACGACTTTAGGCCGGTGATCGTCGGTTTAACCGGTACGAGAGCATTAACTGTATACTCCCCTTTCACTACTTCTACTTTTTGCCTTTCTGTACCGGAAAAATAGGAAATTTTGTAAGGGAGTTTTAGGTCTCCTGAGCTGTTTGGAATCCCGGTTAACGTGAACCCGTTAGCAGTAAATCCAGAGCTATTTGGAAGCCACTCAAAGAAGCAGACAAGATTATCCACCGTTGATGTCGCACGATCATCAACCGTCACATTACATGCGGTTCCAGAGCCTGAGGCAGTAATTATATTATTGTTTACGAATGCAACAAAATCGCCCGGGCCGGGATTAAACGTGACGGCAGGCATATCAGCCTGGAGTTTTCCGGAAATCATAATTGCCTCGGCATGTACCGACTTAATCGAGGCAATTAAAGAAAACAACAGGGTTAAACATAAACCTGATTTTCTCATGACGAACACCTGTTTTTTTTACGCAGAATTAAAATTACTCTACGATAAAAAAATCTGAAATCTTGTTCGTTAAGAGGAAAAAAAAATATTAATTTTTTGCTAAAAATTGAAGATTTTTAACTCACTGACAGCTTTTCGACTCCGAAAGGCGCAGAGCAGTTATTATCGATTCTGAGGATACCCATGGCATCTTAAGCGTCAAGAATCCAAGCAAAAAAAGTCCTGTTGAAACACAATCCATTTGCGTTACGGGAAGATTATAATTTATGGGTTTAAATGAACCCCTTTCGACCGGAACAATGCCTGACGTGACTAACAAGCCCCCACGGTCATTTGGGCCGATAGTGATATTTTTGTAAGCCTGGTGTGTGCGATGCGTGGTTTTTCTCTTTTCAATTTTAAGTGTAGGTTTAATTCTCAGGAAGACAGAAGCCAGCGCCATGGCTTCGTTTTGGGATAGTTTCATGAGAATACTTCCCTCTGAATTCCACCCATATTCTCTATTGTCAGCCGGAGGGGCGAATTGGAGAGTAAGGTAATATTTTTCAGCCTCGCTTATGAAGGCTGAATTATCAGCAGACCGACTTATGTCGACGTTCACTTCAAATGCCATCGCCACTGACTGGCTGAAGACCCTAGCCCGTAGAGCCTTCGTTCCAATAGCTTCCAGTTCTTTCATTGCTATGCTCTCTTCTTAAAGAACCATATACCGGAGATGACTTCATTATCCTGGATGCGTATCAAATCCGAAATAACAAAACCACCTTTTCCTTCCGAAATTATCATGGTGTAAGAGCTCGTATGCACAAGCCGAGCATTTTTGATTGGTAACCCAGCACACTTAACAGAAATTTCATCAGGCGAAACTTTTTCAACAAAAGTAACTTTTGATGCAACACCATTGATATGTATGTTTCCGTTATCTGCAATTTTAACGTTTAACGAAGGTGTGGATTCTTTATCACAGGGTTGGAAAACAGACGTGGCTTTAAGAACTTTGCCAGTAAAATCGTACAAGTCGGGCTCCGCCGGTCTTGCGTTGAAAAGCGAGTAAGCCCCCGCAATTGTTAAACCGAGCACTACAAGAGGTAATAGTTTCTTGTAATTAACTTTCATCCTCCAGTTCCTCTCCAATCAGGTGTAAAGCACTCACGCACATAAGCCTAAGCTGATACAGCAAATTGTCGGCGGTGATACCACCAACAAATGTCACTGTACGGCGTATCGATACACCACCAGGCTCGCATTGAATATGGCCAATACCCGCATCGCGAAGAAAATCATTCTCGGCGCTTACGAGGTCTGCTTCCGCAGGTGGAATGACCACTTCGATGAGTATTGTATCAATTGGAGCCCATTCCCAGTCGTACTTAAGGGAGGAAATTGGAGCGATAGAAACATGAAATTCATCAATATTAAAAATTACAGGTTTTTTGCCCGTTGATTCAGGCTGAATGAAGGGATTCTCGACCAGGACAACTGGGAATTCAGAAATAGACAGAACTTCGATTAACTGATCTCGACGTAAACCATGTATTAGTGAGTTGCGTGATAACATTCAGTCAGCCTTCATTATAATAATCAAACAGTTACACATGATGCCGTTAGTTTCTTTATGCTCATCCAGATTGCACGGCAGAAACTCTTAGGATCATAGGGTGCTAGGGTAACAAAAAAACCTAACTTGACCAGTAAAGCATAGAGATTTTTTACATAAAATAATAAATAAGTACCAATTTTAGTAAGATATTTCTTACTTCAACCAATACTTTAGGACAAATCTGTACCCGTTTTAACACCTGTTCTTAAATCGTGCAAACGAACAACCATAAACAGGAGCTAAACCACCTTTTTTTTAGTAGTATACATAACTAAAATTAGGTTTCATAAAACAAACTGGTTAGACCTGAAACAACCAAAGAGGTTCATAATGAGTTTTTGAGTTGGATCTATAATTCTACGAAATTATTTAACTTGCTATGCAGCATTGAGTGTTCCATTAACTACATGTAACCGGTTCACCATCCAACCTCATCTACTAATAATATACCAACAAAAAAGCCAGCTGGTAAGCTGACTTTTTTGAGAGATTACAAATTTTAATCAATTGATACTTCTATATTTACTTTGCAAGATTTGCGAGGTTTGCATTTGCCCTTTTCTTCTGCTTTGTTGTCACACCCTGCACTTGCGCTTGTTCACTGAGCGCCATGGTTTCGGTTTGAGCTAAGTTAACGTCCGGAGAACCATGATTAGTTTTTAGAACTGAATCATTCTGATTTGCGATCGCAACAGGCGGCAAGGTCTCTACAGTCACAGGCATGGAGTTTTTGGCCAGTTCTGTAGACATTAATTCCAACCGCTGTTCCTTTGCTGTCTCAGGCTTTACTGCATCACTGACATCAGTTTGACAATTAGTTGAAAATACAGCAGCAGGATTCTTGCAATTATTAATCTTTAAAATTAAATCGTTGAATTTCGAATCAAGCATAAGACTTATTTGTTCTTTCAACTGTTCATTACTTAAATCACTCTTTTTAAATTCATCATTAAAAAACCGATTTAGATCAGCAGCCGTTAATCTCTCATTCAGTCCATTAATAAAACTTGATAGCTCGGGGAAGAGGTTATTTAGCACTAACCCCGTAGTGATTGCAGACCTTATTATGGAAAGCTGTTCGCCACGATGTGTTAAGTCACTTTTTTTTAGAAAATTATAGGCATACGGAGATTGCCTTTCCGATAACCAAAACGCGCTAATCTGGATGCGATCGTTTTCCTTCTCAGTTTTTTTTGTCATACCCCCCCCCCTTTACAAAACCATCATCACGCAAAAACAGTATCTGCAATAGCCAGTGAGAGAGCGAATTGCGGATTATCTACCATGATGATTTTCGATTTATCAAAATGTTCACGCACTGCCGGTTCAATCAGGTAAGAACCCCCACCGACTAGGAATACATTGTGCGGACGTTCTTCCACCTGAGTGACTGCTTTGATCACTTTTTCTTGAAGTTGCGCTACGGCACTATTTACGGCTTGGAAGACACCATCAAGATCATCGGAAGAAACCTTTAGTGAGGCTTTGTTATCACGATTGTCGACCAAGTGTTGAATATACGCGTAGCTTGCGTTCAGCTTTGAAGAATCCAGATAACGACGGACTTCATCATATACGATAGAACAACCAATACGGTCAAAACCCTTGACTCGGGAGATCTGTTCCAGCTGACCAGTAATGCTTGCTACATCAAGTGTTGTCCCACCTAAATCGATAACCAGGCTTGATTCAAAAGATTCAATTAACTCAATTTCATCTGCACGAGTTACCGCCGGAAGTGACTCAGGAAACACGGTAACTGAAACAACATTAAATGAAACACGCTTACCATCAATATAACGTTCAACCGGCTTCATCAGGTTGTCTTTTTTCCGTTGGATGTTTTCGTCATTGGTTTCACCCAAAGCGGTATAAAACTGACTAAGTGGCAATGTTACATAGAGATGAACATCCTGCGGCTCTAAACCAGAGGAATGAAGAGCATGGTGAACATTCAGACGACTGATCTCATCGTACTGATGCGCAACGTCGGTAGTTTCAAGGGCATTACTAGATTCACTGTGATGAGAGAATCGTTGAAGGCCATCAATAAGGTAATTAAACGGAATAAGCCCGTCATGGCTTACCCGGAAATCTGCAACGAAACTATTTTGAGTCAATAAGGGAACAAGGTCACCTTGATTGTTAACACAAACCAGTTTTGCCGCTTTACTACCATCATCAATAACAACTTTAAGTGTCTCTAATTCAGTAGAGTTTGATTCAGCTACAGCCAGTTTTGTTTTTACTAATTCAGTCATGCAGAACCCCTCGAATTGGTTTAATTAACCCACCACTTTTGATATGGGATTTATACACTAATGGTTGCTTTAGGTCAACAAAAACGAGGCAAGAAACACACGTAAGTTATTGTTAAAAAAGAATCCTTCGTTTTTAAAAATTGTCTTGCTCTACTTTATGTACACTTGATAAAAACACACATAAATGACGTTTTCTTCAGCTTTACGACACTAAAAAATCCTATCCAAAGACGGCACTTAAAAGTCTCTCTGTGCGGATACTACAGATGAATTCAACTTCTATTTTGCCTAAGCGCAGAAATTAGCCCTCTTAACGAAAATATTGCCGACACTCATCCGGTATTATTACTGTACTTTCTAGAAGAGGCATTTATGGCATCTGAGCACGTCCAGACAATTGACCTGACTAATTATTCCGGAAGGGTTTTCTTTCTGGCAGACCCCCATGGACATTATTCGACGCTTTGTAATCTTATCCATTCGATATCGAGCCCAGATGAGGAACTAATCATTTTCCCTACCGGGAATCTCTTTGATTATGGTCCTGAGCCCATGGAGTTAATGACAGCGATAAACACTGGTATTTTTGATGGACGTTCTGTGCGAGTGTTCTCAGCAGCCGGGGCTGGTGAAGAGATGATGAAGAAGCTCTTACCCACAAATAATGATCGTAGGACTTATTACCCAAGCACATTTCTTAACGAACGGTGGTGTGCAAGAGGCGGACGTTGGCATAAACAAATTAACCGCAGTTATCTTGAAGAGGAGATCAGCAAACTGCTCTCCACCCAGCTGGCCACGGTGATGAAGGTGCTTTTTAAAGGAAATATTACTATCGGTGTTTGTCCATCCGACTACACGGACATACGACAGGGTTTCGACAATACCTATAACGCTCTCCTCGCGTTTAATCAGGCAAACGTGAATATCTTTCAGAGTCAGTTTCTTTTTGGTATGGATCACGCAGTCAGCCCAATGAATATTAGCGATGTCAACCTCGTTGTACTGGGTCGGAATCCGGTCAATAGCATCAGAAAGGCTCATGGGTTACCTTTGACTAACTTACCTGTACTCGTCGGCAACTGTCTCCATATCAATACTGGCTCGCTGTTCATGTCAGCAATTAGCGATCCAGCACTACTAGCCCCAGGTATACCTCGTACTACAGTTCCGGCAATAACGCTGGTCGAGTTGATACTGGCCTCAACACCAACCCTAATTTGCCACCAAATGATCCTTAATAAGAACGGCATTTACACACAAAACACAACACCACTTGACCTGGATTTAAAAGATAACAACATAGAGGCTGCTTTATAATGCAGAAATTAAAACTGATAATTTTACCGGTGCTGGCATTTGTGTGGCCATCAATCAATGCAACCGCATCGACTAAAACACCAATGCCTACTTCTCAGCAGTCAGTTGCTAAATCTGAGGCTAACTATGAATTTATTTCTATTTCTGCAAAATATGTCGACGGTATGTGGCTTGTTAATGGTCAACAAAGACCTGTAATTAAAACAAGCATGACTAAGCGTAACTATCTCCAGATCGCAAATCAGTCAACACTTACGCCTTTGAACCTTGTGATACCCAAAATTGCATTTGACGTTATAGCCAAAAATGGCGTTTTGTTATCAAATATTGTATCCCTGGATGAAGATGCAGCCGGTAAAAAAATTCTATGGTTAGAGCCGGGTTCCAGCCTGACAATCTCTTTCGTCAATGACCTATCCAGTACCCCATTACAGGCGATAGTGTCCGTAAGTAAATTGAATAAAAGCGTTATTGCGATTTTTGGACCAGACCAGGGTAAAAAATTCACCCTCCCCCAAACTTCAAAATCACAGGATTTTTCAAAGGAGTATGACCCTTCACCAGAAGTCGCACTACGTCTCAATGTGCCCAAAAAAATTCACTCTTCCGTCACAATCCCAGATGTCGCGACTGCATCATTACCGTCCTCACATACCTACGAGATTATAGCGACTGATAAACTCAGGTCTTTTATGTTTTCAGAGTTTGTTTGGGTTGGTAAACGTAACAGCTTCCTCGTTGGTTCTAATTATTTCTCCAAAAATTTGACGGTTTACCCAGGTGAAGAATTCGATATCAGCACCATACAGAAAACGATTATGAGGGCTAGTAATGATTAAAGCAGCCGGAGTGATTTTTATCTGTCTTTTGACTGGCTGTCAGTCGGTTGGAAGCAAAATTGCAGACCTCCCCTCAGTAGGTTTCGACCCTGTGATGAGCAACAAAAGTGAATCCTATACCGACGGAAAAGTTACTTTTCTGATTGAGAGTTCAGGCACTGATGTCTGGCTGCTCGCCAAGAATGGTACCAAGGAATTTATTGAGTTATCGGATCTAAATCTAGCCGGAAGCCGTTGCACCTATTCATCGCGTGGGAAACTGTTATTAACACCTGGTTCAGTTTCATTGTTTACTGTTCCGACTGTTGGTTTACTCGGCCTTTGCTACGACAACACTGACCAATTAACGTTTATTAATAACGCATTTACCAAAATTTCACAAAAGTCGAGTGATGGACCCACATTGCCATTGTTGTTCAGTATTAGATATGAATTTCCCGGCTCGGGTGAAACAAACACAACGCTAGTTACGCAATCATTAAGTCTTGCATTTTTGGAACAGGAGCAATCATGAAATCTATATTGGCCGTCATCTGTATTTGCTGCTGCGAGGTGGCTTTTGCTTATCCTTATCGCATCTACACAGCACCTGATGGTGCCATTGTGAAAAATATACTGACCAATGAAGTGATCGGTAGGACACCGGTTGAAGTTGATGTCAGTAATACTGAAGCAGGCTCCACGTTCGGGATATCTATGTATCGGCATGAGAATGTTGCAATAAAAATATTCACAGTAATGCCAAGCGCGGAAAATAACTTTACTGTTTCAGGTCCCGACGTTGCAACAATGTCTTTACCAGGTAAAGCCCCTTTAAACGTAATTAATGACAGTAATGCAGCAGCAGTTCACATAGATCTCAGGCCTTTTCTTTCTGAACCTGTACATCAACCCATTCAATAGTTAATTTAGGTCCCTGTCATGGGGACCTGCAATCTCATTTATAAGGATATTTGTTCTAAAGATCATGCAGTTACACGCATCTAGAATGATTAAGGCTTTACAGTATTGATAATGGAGGGAATGAAATTAAGGTCAACATAGTAATAAATCCGCATCCTTGCGATGCGGGTTAATGCAAAATTTAATTATTCTTTTTCTTTCAACTTCGATTTTATAAACTCCTCAATTTCTGCGATCAATTCGCTATTAATTCTATTAAATTCAAACCTAATTTTTCTTCCAGACGCATTTTTGCTAATCCTTGCATATTTATCTTTATTATCAAACACGGCTAATTCACGAGTTTCCCACCCCTTGCTAGGAGGTTTTATGTCAAGCTGTTCAACTACTGTAGTAATTTTATCTATTACTGTCTTCTGTGCTTCGGAAATATCGGTTACATCCAAGCTCCTTATTTCCTCCCGAACATTATCTACAACTTCCTCAAGAGAGAATAAATTCTTTTCGACGTACTTCTGTAGTCGGGATAAGCGATTGTAATACGAGTTAGGAATACCTTCATAGTCAGGAAAGAGAGCAATAAGAGAATTATCTATCTTCGCCGCCTGGATACGCTTAGAAACAGATACATGGCTGATTCCGAGATAATTAGCAAGCTCTTCATTAGTTGCAAATCCAAGGTCTTTCATTTTCTGTAAATACTGGAATCCAACTTCACGGTAAGAAAATCTCCGTGATGTCTGTGCTGCTGTAATGATGGAATTAATATCTTCCGGGGATAATTCATCCGGCAACACCCATAGTGGCAAATCCTTCGCAGATTGAATACAACAGAAACGCCTACGACTGCCCTCTATAAGCAGATACACCCCATTTCGTTTGACAGCAACGCCTTCTGTATCAACACCACGTACCTTAATTTGTTCCAGGATATCTCGAACTGCATTTACAGTGAGAGCTTCCTGGTTTCGTGGGTTCATAGGGTGTACTGCGGTTTCCAGTTCCACCTTCTCAGCCGGTACAATGATGTGTTCAGCTTCCAGCTTACGTCCATTATGTAAAGCAAACAGCTTCCTCAGTCGAGGCTGTGATTTCAGGCCTGGAAGCCCGGAGCGATGGCTGACTTCAGTACGCTTAGGTGCATTAATATAACGGGATTTGTCATTCCCGATATGCTGCTCATCACTCATGCGTTACTCCTTTCTTTCACAGAAAAACTCTTAATCTCATTTATAAATTGCTGGTAGACCGCCATTACAGATTCTTCAGCCACATCAAGCTGCTTAGGTGAGCAAAGCTCTTCAGACTTTTTAATATCCAATACGGTTCTGCCCCTTGATGCTGCGGCTTTAAACGCTTCGGAATTTTTAATATTTGCAGACATAAAGAGTTCCTGCACTGTTCTTACCAGTTTATCCAGAACAATTTTTTCATATGGACTCTTATCGTCTACGTTAACAGCCAGCACTTTGAACCACCTCAGATTTTCGCCCTTGCTCGGCGATTGTTTGAAACGCTCGCTGATGGTCAACATGAAATCAGTTGTGGAAGCATAATCGTATTCACGAGGTGATACGGCAACAAGAATGCCATCAGCGGCTTCATCAGCTGCCCAAGTGATTGGCGAATCCTCTGGTGGAGTATCGATGATAATCAGGCCGTATTTTTTCTTCAAAACAGGCAGAATAACTTCTTTGAATCGAAGTAATAGCTCTGTTCGTTCTTCTCTGGAACACTGCCAGTATTTATCTTTAAATCGCGCATCTGTAGGAAATGCTGTAATAACATCAAGATTCGGTAGGTGTGTCGAAAAAGGCATACTCTCAATGATTTCTTCTTCCGAATACCCTAAATCAAGGTATTTTTTGTAATCTGAGTCCTCTTCATAAACCCCTAAGATGGCGTCAATAGCAGTGAGGAAAACATCATCTTCCGCTACACTTTGTATCATCCCGCTACCAATTGAGCCTTGTGGGTCCCATTCGATCAAAAGTGTCCTTGCGTTTAGATGCATATCAAGCGCTGCGGCTACAGCAAGAGCCCCTGAAGTTGTACTCTTACCCGTGCCGCCCTTATGGTTCTGCGTTACGATTGCACGGCTATGGTAATAGTCGCTGTACCGAGGACAGCCCAGAGCATCCATGATTTTTTGGACGTCCCACCTGGTATAGAGATGGTTTTTGTTCTGAAAGATAGGAGCACCAACCAGACCTCTATCTTCAAGATCGGCAAGGATTTTATTAAAGGTGACGCGTGACTTGCCAAAAAAATCTGACAGATTTTTTTTATTCAAACAATGGTTATAGATGAGGCGATCTACACCTTCAACACTATCATCCGAGACCGAAACCCTTGAAGAGACCAATAATGACTCCTTCAGGGAAATCTGCTCGCTCTTCATTCGTTGACCGACAAGGGCGATCTTATCAATTAGATTCATTCTCTTCCGATCCCTTTTAACCTAAATAATGAAATTAAACGCATATATGTACACTTTACGCATAATGCGTACATTCGTGCCTTATGCGTTTAATTGTAACCGTAATTCTAACTATACGCTAACGTTCTGTTTCTTTTTCGTCGATTATGGGATATCA